>DYIW01000157.1 GCA_020723465.1 Phycisphaera mikurensis | reverse complement strand
CCCGCTGAGCGGCGCGGGCCTGCGTCTCTCGCCACGCCCCGGCTGAGCCGCGCACACTGCGGCAAGCTCGCTTGCCGCAGTGTGCGTCGGATCCAGCCGGGGAAGATGGCGCGGCGCGCAGCGTCCGCGCCATCAGTATTTGAACGGCACCCGCAAGAAGTTCATCTGCGGCCGCGGCGTCTCCGGCTGGGCCGGGAAGGCCCCGTTCGTGGCGATGTCGAAGCGCACCGCCCAGCGGATGAAGCGCTTGCCGTTCAGCAGCAGGATGTTGGGAGTGAAACCGGTGGCCGTGGTCAAGTCGGGCATGCCGGGATTCAACGGGTCCTCGTCCGCGCCCTCGAAGTACACGGAAACGCTCTGGTAGTAGAGCGGCCCCTCGGGGATGTAGTCCGGGAGCAGCACCTTCTCGTCTGGCGCGTCCACCTCGAAGTCGTTCGCGGCCGGATCGAGAACGTGCCCGCTGCCGTCGGTCAGCACCCTGCCGGTCGTCGTGCTGATGCCGTGGAAGAACGGCCCCACGCCCGGCACGCCGAAGATCGGTCCACTCAGGGGACCGGCCGAGGTCGCTATGGGCGGCCGGAAGGCCCCCGTCACGCAGCCCAGGTCATACCAGGTCGAGCGCGCCGACGATTTCGAGGTGAGCGGCGTGGGCGTGCGCTCCATGGGCACGAGCGGATTGAAATCGGAGAGTCCGCCGGTGGAGCAGACGATGTTGAAGACCGACATGTGGACCTTGGCGTTGATCTTGGACGCGGTCACCAGGTTCGGCGCCGGCGGCGGCTTGTGGATCTGGACGATCCCCGGGCCGCCCGGCCCGCCGTCGAAGCACTGCAGCACGTTGCTGTCGCCGCCCGAGACCCCGGTCGTCGTGCCGCTCGAGATCACCGAGGCGTTGTGACCGCAGCCGCCGGAGACATCGATCACGACCGTGGCCAGGGCCGCGTCGTTCATCTTCACGTTGACCGCGGACTGCAGGATCACCGACCCGCCGCTGCCGCCGCCGCCGCTGCCGCCGCGGCTGCCCATCCCGATCTCCTCGCCGCCCTTGCCGCGGCCCCCCTTGGCCTCGATCCTCGCCGCGTTGCCGCGGATCTCGATGGTCCCCAGGGCCTGAATGAGCAACGCCCCGCCCCCGCCCCCGCCCCCGCCGCCGCGCGCGTCGAGCACCGTGAAGGGCAGGCCCGCGTTGTCGAAGATCGGGACCTTGCACTGCTGCGAGAGACCCTCGGTACGGCTGCCGGCCCCGCCCCCTCCCTGCCCGCCGATCAGCGTCTGGACCTCGCCTCCCTGGCCGATGAAGTTGTTGTCCGGGTCCTCATCCACGAACACCGCGGGCCCGGCTGCACCGTACATCGTGATGCGCTTGGTGTTGGGCCAGGTCTTGTTCGTGTCCATGAGCGAGCCCGTGTCCCAGATCATCCCCTGGGCATAGGCCTGGGTGAACGTGGGATTGAAGTTCGCGCGCGCCACGGCATTGGTCGGATTCCCGGGCTGGGCGTTGTACGCGGCGGGCGGCGGCGGGATGGGCTCGCCCGGCTTGAAGGGCATGGGCAGGTGGTTGCCGATGCCGATCGCGCCGCGCCGGCCGCTCACGGCGACGCCGGCCGCCTCGGGCGCGTTGGGGAAGAAGACGTTCAGCGAGCCGCCGCCGCCGCCGGAGCCGCGGCTGCCGTCGCCCGTGGAGTAGTAGTTGTTGAAGCAGTTGCTCGAGGCGCCGTTGAACGGCTCCCAGGGCAAGGTGCAGCCGCACTGGCCGCCGCCGCCGCCGCCCGGCCCCTTGTTCCCCGGCCCGTAGCCGCTTTGCCCGAAGGGCGGGGTCTGGATGTACTTGATCGACGCGGCTCCCGCCGGACTGGTGACCGGGTGGCTGTCTCCGCCCTTGCCCGCGCCCGGCCCCGGCGAGCCGCCCGGCATGGGAGTCATGGAGGAATCGAACGTGTCGTCCTCGGTGCCGTCGCTGCCGTTCAGGTCGATCCTGCCCTCGATCAGCACGTTGCCGGTGGCGGTGATGATGAGCGCGTTGCTGCCCTGGGCGATCAGCTTCACGTTCTCCGGCAGCGTGAAGTCGGTGAAGTTGAACACGCCGCCGACCACCACCGTTCCCGGGGCCGCGTCCGGAGTGGCGCCCGAGAACAGCGGGAACGACTGGTAGTTGGTGTCGAGGTAGACGACGATCTCCTGGCTCGTGGGAGGAGCGAAGCGCCCGAGCGAGCCGTCACCGCCGAAACCGAAGGACGCGCGCAGCGTGTTGGAATTCGCCGCGTCCCAGCTCGCCGGCTGCTGGCCCTCGGCGGCGAGCGACGCGTCCTGGCGGATCACGTCGTCGAAGTCCTCGTACAGGTAGTCACCCACCGCCATGCCAGAGTGGGGATCGAGCGCCACGCCGTACTGCGCGATCTGCTCGTACTCCTCGGGCTGCTTGTCGTGCATCGGCACTCCGCCGAGCGATTCGAAGCCGTGCGCGAGCTCGAGCGCGAGCGTGTGGCCGAGCGGCAGGATCCCGCTCGGGTAGAGGAGAATGTCCGCCCGCTGCACCGTGTTCTTGGTGAGAAACGCCGTCGCACCCAGGACCACGTCCTCGGGCGCCCCCTCGGGCGTGCGGATCGCGCGCAGCCGGATGAGCCCACCCGCGATGTTGCCGGTTTCGGTATTCACCGGCCCGTCGAACACGATCCGGAACGGGGGGCGCCGCGCTGCCTCGATGCCGGAGAAGAGCCCGGCCGGGTCGTGGAAGACGTTGGGATGGATCCCCGTGGTCCCCGCCTGCGGCTGGAGCTTGTTCTTCTTGACCTGCAGCGGCTGCGGTGACGCGTTGGCGAAGTACGCCACCCTGATCTCGGTGGTGCGGAACGACTGCGGCACCCCCGCTCCCTGGGCGATGCCCTTCAGGTTCTTCACCGAGTTCGGCGCGCCCACGGTCACGCTGATCTCGTAGATCGTGTCCGGCAGGAGCCCGGGCAGCGAGCTGTCGCCGGCGACGTCGGCGGCGGGCGTGAAGGAGGCCGTGAGCGCGGCCAGCGGCAGCCGCGGCGTGAACAGCACGCAGTTCCCCGAGACCGTGTACTTGCCGAACGCCAGCCCGCCGATCGGCTGCCCCGCGCTGTTCCCGGCAGCCACGCGGATGCGCAGCCCCTCCGCGATGCCCGGACCGATCTCCGGCTTGCCGTCGAACTCGAACACCACGCGCTGCGACAGGGGTGCGTCTTGGGGCGCGGTCACCGTCCCCTTCGTGCCGTCGATGCCGCTCGGGTAGCGGACAGCGATCAGCTTGACGCCTCCCGCCAGCGCGGGCGACGAGAACAGGCACGCGCACGCGAACACGCCGGCACGGACGCGAAACCCCATGCGAACCTCCGGGCGGCTCAGGCCTGAACAGTGCGGCAGGAAGGCACCGCGCTGATACGGCGCCAGCCTTCATCTGTTTGCACCCCGAAGAGTAGCACGCACCGGAGCGCCGCGGGCGCGTCTTTCCTGCCGCCGTGGTTGAGCCGCGGCCTGGGGCGGGTTGCTTCCCCGCACCGGTTGAGCCGCGATCGTTGCGGCAAGCTTGCTTGCCGCGACGATCGTCGGATCCAGCCGGTGCCGAGGGCGCGGCGCGGAGCGTCCGCGCCCTCAGTATTTGAACGGCAAACGCAGGAAGTTCACCTGCGGCCGCGGCGTGTCCGGCTGCGGCGGATAGGCGGGATTGGTCGCGATGTCGAAGCGGATCTCCCAGCGGATGAAGCGCTTGCCGTTCAACTGCGAGATGTCGCTGACGAATCCGGTCGCGGTCGTCAGGTCCGGGGCTCCCGGATTCTGCGGATCCGCGTCCGCGCCCTCGAAGAGCACCAGCACGCTCTGGTAGTAGCTCGGCCCGTTGGGGATGAAGTCCGGGAGCAGGACCTTGCTGTCCGGCGCATCGACCGCCAGGTCGTTCAAGAAGGGCTCAACGACGTAGCCCAGCGAGTCGGTCAGCACCGCGCCATCGAGGGGATCCGTGCCCTTGAAGAACGGCCCCACTCCCGGGATGCCGAAGAGCGGACCCTCGAGGGCGCCGGCGCCGGTGATGATCGGCGGGCGGAAGTCGGAGGTCACGGCGCCGAGGTCGTACCAGACGGAGCGCGCCGTCGAGGTGGGAGTGAGTGGCGTGGGAGTCAGCTCCATGGGCACCAGCGGGTTGAGCTTCTTCTGCACCACGGTCGAGCACGTCATGTTCTGCACCGAGCCGGTCGCGTAGGCGACGATCTTCGAGTTGTTGATCATGTTGGGCGCGCTCGCGGGGATGTGGATCTGCACGATCCCGGGGCCGCCCGGCCCGCCGTCGAAGCACTGCAGCACGAAGTTGTCCGCGCCGGCCACGCCTCCGGTCGTCGACGTGGAGATGTTGGTGGCGTCATCCCCGCAGCCACCTCGCACATCGATGACCTCGCCCTGCAGGGACGAGTCGTTCAAGATGACGTTGGTCGCCGACTGGAGGATCACCGCCCCGCCCGAGCCGCCGCCGCCGCCGCCGCCGCGGGTCGAGTCCTGCGTGCCCTCGCCGCCGCCGCCGGTACCGCCCATGGCCTCGATCTTGGCCTTCGATCCCCTGATCTCGATGGTGCCGAGCGCCTGGATGAGCATCGAGCCGGCGCCGGCCCCGCCTCCACCCCCGCGCGCGTCGAGCACGGTGAACGGATAGCCGCCGTTGGTGAAGATCACGGCCTTGCAATCCTGGTCCAGGCCCTCGGTGCGCGAGCCGCCGCCGCCGCCGCCCTGCCCGCCGAGCAGCGTGCTGATCTCGCCGCCCGCGCCGATGAAGTTGTTGTCCGGATCCTCGTCGACGAACACTCCCGGGCCGGCGCCGCCGTAGAGCGTGACCTTGTGCGTCTTCGGCCAGTCCAGGTTGACCTGAAACGCCAGGGTGCCGGTCGTGCCGACGACGTCGTAGATCATCCCCTGCTGGTAGGCCTGGGTGAAAGTCGGATTCGGGTTGAGCATGGCCACGGCGTTGGTCGGATTGCCCGGCTCGGCCTGGTAGGCCCCGGGCTCCGGTGGGATCGGCTGGCTCGGCTTGAAGGCCACCGGCAGGTGGTTCCCGATGCCGATGGCGCCGCGGCGGCCGCTGATCGCCACTCCCGGAGGCTCGGGCACGGCCGGGAACATCGGAGACGTCGCGGGAGGGAGATCGGGATAGAACACGCCGAACGAGCCTCCGCCACCCCCCGAGCCGCGGCTGCCGTCTCCCGAGCCCGCGTAGCTCGTGCACGCGTTGGGCGTGAAGCTGGTCCACGGCAGGGTGCAGCCGCACTGGCCGCCGCCGCCGCCGCCCGGACCCTTGTTGCCCGAGCCGTAGCCGCTTTGCGCGTACTGCGGTGTCTGCATGAACTTGAGCGACGAGGCGCCCGCCAGGCTTTTCACCGGGTGAGCGTCGCCGCCCTTGCCGCCGCCCGGTCCGGGCGATCCTCCGGGCATGGGCGTGATGGCGGAGTCGAACGTGTCGTCCCCGGTGCCGGCGGCGCCGTTCAGGTCGATCTCGCCCTCGATGATCACGTCGCCCGTGGCGGTGATGATCAGCGGGTTGCTGCCGCGCGCCACGATCGTGGCGAGCGACGGCAGGTAGAAGTCGGTGAAGTTGAAGACGCCGCCGATCACGACCGTCCCCGGCTCCACGTCCGGCGTCGAGCCCGAGAACAGCGGGAACGCCTGGTAGTTGGTGTCGAGGTAGATGGTCACCGGCTGGCTCGGCGAGGGCAGGAAGCGGCCGAGCGAGCCGTCGCCGCCGAAGCCGAATGAGGCCTTGAGCACGTTCGAGTTCGCCGCGTCCCAGCTCGCGAGCGGCTCCCCCGCGGCCGCGATCGAGGTGTCCTGGCGGCTGGTCGTGTCGAAGTCCTCGTACAGGTAGTCGTCCACGGCCGTGCCGGGCTGGGGGTCAAGGGCCACGCGGTACTCCGCCAGCCGCAGCCAGCCGTCCGGCGCGTTGGCGTCGATCTGCACGCCGCCCAGCGACTCGAAGGCGTTCGACAGATCGAGAGCGATCGTGTGTCCCAGCGGCAGGATGCCGCTCGGGTAGAGCAGCACCTCCGCCTGCTTCACCTTGTTCTTGACCAGGAGAGGCGTGCCGCCGATGACGATGTCCTCGGCTGATCCATCGGGCGCGAGGATCGCGCGCAGCCGGATGCGCTCCGCCACGATGTTGTCCGCGGCGCTGTTCACCGGCGCGTTGAACACGATCTTGAACGGCGGGCGCTTGTTGGCGTTGATCGCGCTGAAGAGCCCGGCCGGATCGTGGAAGACGTTGGGATGGACGCCCGTCGCGCCCGCCGCCGGCACGAGCTTGTCCTTCTTCACGTTCACCGGCTCGCTGGAGGCGTTGTAGAAGTACGGCGCGCTGGCGATGGTCTTGAACTTGATGGGCAGCCCGACCGACTTGCTGATGTTCTTCAGGTTCTTGACCGAGTTCGGCGCGTCGACCGTCACGCTGATCGCGTAGGTCGTGTCCGGCAGGAGACCGGGAAGCGACACGTTGCTGGCCACGTCCGTGGTCGTGCCGAACGAGGACGTGATCGGCGCCACGGGCAGGCGCGGCGTGAAGATGATGCTGTTGCCGCTGACCGAGTAGGTCCCGAAGGCCAGCCCCCCGATCGGCTGCCCCGCGGTGTTGGAGCTGTCCACGCGGATGCGCAGGCCCTCGGCGATGCCCGGCCCCATCTCCGGCACGCCGTCGAACTCGAAGACCACGCGCTGGGACAGCGGCGCGCTCGTGGGAGGGGTCTGCGTGCCGCCCTTCCCGTCGATCGGCGCCGGGAAGCGCACGGCGGTCAGCTTGATGCCTTCAGCCGCCGCCGGGTCGGACAGCAGGAACAGCGCGCAACATCCGGCGAGGAGGAAGTGCCGCATGGAGGGTGCCTCCGGAAATGGGCTCGGGAAGGCGGCGCACCTTCCCTACTCTCGGTCAGGGCCTGTCTTGTAGCCTATCGCTTCGGCCGCCCAAGCGCCAGGGCAAGGCCCGGCCCGGGAAAGCCGTTCGTGCACGATTCATAGTCCTTGGGCCGCGGCGGGTCACACGCTTTTCGGGGGCACAAACCGGTGCGGCGGCGCCGTCCGCGGGAGGGTCAGCGGCCGCAGACCCCTGGATTGAACCGGTCGCAGTGTTGGCACTGGGGCATCGCGGGCACCTCGCGCGCGGACGAGGACGAGGAGGTGCCCACGTTCGCCACCGACAGGAGGCGGAACACCTTGCCCGTGCCGTCCTTCGGCTCGGCCACGCACTCCTCGCCGCAGACCTCGAGGGGCTCGGCCCGCATGGGCTGCATCGCCTCGAAGCGGCGCCCGCACTTCCTGCACTCGTATTCGTAGATGGCCATGTCTTCGCACCGCTGGCTCGCTGGATCCGGAACTCGCGACTCCGGTCACGCCCGGCGGACGCCCGGCGAGGTTCCAGCGCGAAGAATAGCGTCCGGGCGCGTAGAATCGCCCCCTTCCCAGGCAAACTCAGCAGCGCGCTCGCGGCGGAGCGGAGAAACATCGTGCCTTCAGGCTGGCTCCGGGGTCGACTCGCCGCTGCGGCAGCAGGCGCCCTGATCGGCCTCTCCCTGGCCTGCGGGACCGCGCCCGAGACGCCGCAGCTCCTGTGCGTGGAGCCGCTTGGGTCGGTGCGAGCGGAGAAGCCGGCCACCTTCCGCCTGTCACGGCGCGTCCGCTGCGAGCCAGGCCTCGCCGACCTCGCCTGCGGCCAGGACCTGTTGTTCGTGGCGCAGGAGCAGGCGGAAGACGCTCCCGGGGGGATCTTCGTGCTCGATCCGTGGCAGCTCTCGACCCTGGGCCAGGCGCCGCGAACCGGCGCCCGGCTCGTGACCGCCGCGGCCAGCGCTGTTTTCGGTCTCTCCGCGGGCGGTGGGCTGGCCTGCTGCGACGTTGCCGAGCACGGAGCGCTGGTGCTCGCCGGCACCACTGCCGTGGGAAGCGCGACCGCCCTCGCCGCCGACGAGACGGACCTCGTGCTGGGCTGGCCGGAAGGCCGCGTCTCGGTCCACTCGCTGCCGCTCGGACCCGGCGCCCCGCCGCGGGCCGCCTGCTGCCTCGGCTCCGCTCCAGTCGCGGCCCTGGCCCTGTGCTCGGGAAGAACGGGCCGCTTCCTGTACGCGGCCCTCGACGGCCTGGAGGAGCTCATCGTGATCGAGATGGACAACCCTTCTGGCCCGGCCGTGCTGCGGCGGCTCGACGCCCCGGCCGCGGCCCGCCTGTCCGCCAGCGGCGAGCTGCTGCTCCTCACGGCCCGCGGGGAGGATCCGGGCGGGCTGTTCCTCTACGACCTGCTCGATCCCGCCGCCCCGCGGCTCGACGCGCGGATCCCGCTGCCGGGGTGCGTGGCGGCCGCGCTCTTGGGCCGGAGGCTCTTCGCGCTCATGCCGGAGCAGGAGGGAAGCGGCCCGAACCGCGCCTTGCTCGCGGTCTGGAGCCGCGAGTCATGAGCGCGCTCGGTCTCGCGGTCGCGGCGGCGCTTCTTTGCGCCGCGCCGCTCGCGGATCAGGAGAACGCGTCCGGCTGCTTCGTGGTGCGCGGCATCGTGCTCGACTCGAGCCTCAGGCCGGTGGCCGGAGCCTCGGTCACGGCCACGCCGCTGCTCGCCGGCGGCACAGCATGCCCGGAGCGCGCGGCGGAGACGCGGGCCGCGGCCGACGGGCGCTTCTCTCTCGCGCTCGACGCCATGCCGACCCTGCTGCGCCTCGAGGCGCGCGCGCCCGGGTTGGCCCCGGGCGCGATCGACCATATCGCGCCCGCGACCTCGCCGCATGAAGCCGGAGCGCTGTTCCTGCTGCCGGCCGTGGAGCTGACCGGACGGGTGACCGACGGGGAGGGAAGGCCGCTCGCCGGAGCCGTTCTGTTCGCCGCCCCGGCCTGGCGGCTGCCGCTCGCGGAGGCGCTCGAGCCGGCCGCGTTCACGGCCGCGGACGGAAGCTACCGCATCGCCGGCCTACCGCCCGCCGCGGTCTGGATCGGCGCCGCGGCCGCGGGCCGCGCTGACGCGGTGCGCGCCGGGCTGGACCTGACCGACCCGCGGCGCCGCGAGATCGACTTCGTGCTCGAGGAGGCGCCGGTGGCAGGCGGTGTGGTGCTCGGGCCGGACGGCCAGCCCCTGGCCGGAGCGCGCGTGGAGGCTCTCTGGCCGGGAGGCGGCGCGCCCTTCTTCCGGCGGCCCGCGACGACCGGCGCAGACGGCCGCTTCCTGTTAGAGGGGCTGCCGGCGGAGCGCAGCGACATCGAAGTCCACTTCTCCGCTCCGGGCTTCCACGAAGCCGTGCTGCCCGCGGCGGCGCTCGGCAAAGACAGCGCCGTGACGCTCGCGCATGCGCCGCTCCTCCGCCTGGTCGCGGCGCCGGCCGAGCCGCCGGTAGTCTTGTCCGCGGCGCGCTGCGACGCCTACACGCGCGCGGGAGAGGGCTGGCGGCGCGCTGAAAAGACGTTCGGCCCGGACCAGGCGCGGATCGAGCGGCCGGGCTGCTGGGTGGTCGCGGCGCCTCCTGGAGACGTGGTGCGCGTGTTCGCGGAGGCGGCGGACGGCCGGGTCGCGCCCGCGATCGAGGTCGAGACGCCGGCGACGGGCGAGAGCGTGGAGGTACGGTTCGAGTTTGCCCCGCTCGGGGAGGTCGCGGGCCGCGTCCTCACCGCGGACGGCATGCCGCCGCCGGATCCGCTCGCGGTGGAGCTGGGAAGCGCGCAGGGCGCGTCCTGGCTGGTCGTTCGCACCACGCGCTGCGCTCCGGACGGTTCCTTCTCCTTCGCCGGGCTGCCAGACGGCGCCTGCGGCGTGCGCGCCCGCTCCGGCGACTGGCTCTCGGACTGGCTTCCCGTGCCTGCGGGCACGAGCGGCGCGCCGGCCGCGCTCACGATCACTGCGCGTCCCGCGGCCCGGCTCTCGGGCACGGTGACCGTGAACGGGGAGCGGCCGCGGCTGCCGCTCGTGGTGACCGCTCTCGCCTACGACCGCGGCGCGCGAGCCTTCCGCGCCGTGGCCACGACGGCCACCGGCGCCGAGGGACGCTTCTCCCTGGCGCCGCTGCCCGCGGGCGCGATCGCGCTCTGGCCCGAGCCGCCGCCAGACCCGGAAGAGGGCGCGTGCCGCCGCGGCGAGGAGCCGGCCCTGCCCGCGGACCTGCGCGGCTGGTCGTGGCTCGCGCGCCTGGAAGAGGGCGAGGCGGCGGTCCTGAACATCGACCTGACGCAGCCGGACCGCTCCTGGCTCTCCGGCGTGTTCGAGGTCAACGGGACGCGGCGGGCGGGAGCGCTGCTGGCGCTCTCCCGGCCGGGAGGAGACGCCCGCCAGACGGCGGCGAGCGACGAGGCCGGCCGCTTCCGCTTCCGCGTCGAGGGCGAGGGGACATTCCTGCTCGAAGTCGAGTCAGGAGGCCCCCGCGCGGCCCTGCCCGTGGAGATCGAAGCCGGGATCGACCGCGCGATCGCGTGGGACGTGGCCGCCGGCTCGGTTTCCGGCCGCCTGCTCGCCCCGGATGGTGCCTCCGGCCTGCGCGTTCTGCTCCAGATCGAGCGAACGCCGTCGCAGGACGACCCGAGCTGCTGGACGACCCGCGACCAGACCCTCGCGTCGCCGGACGGCCGCTACCTCTTCCCCGAGGTCGAGGCGCGGCGCGTGCGCATGGCCGCGGAGGATCCGAGCGGCGGGCTGGCCATGGCCGCGACGGTCCCCTTCGAGGGGCGCGCCCGGGAGCCGGTCGCCGCCCCGGATCTCGCGCTGCCCCTGGCCGCCGCGCTCGAAGCGGTCATGCGGCTGCCGGCGGGCCAGAAGCCGCCCTTCGCCCGGCTGGAGATCGAGGCCGCGGCCGGGCAGCCCGAACTGCCCCGGCCCTTCACCGGCTGGTTCGTGGAGACGAAGGCGCGGGTCACCGGCCTGCCGCCCGGCCGCGTGCGCGCGCGCCTCGTTCCCTACGGTCCCTACGAGGCCTCGCCAGCCCAGGAGATCGACCTGCCGGCCGATGGTTCGCACGTGACGCTCGAGTTCGAGGTGCGGCAGGCGGGCGCGTAGCAGGAAGGCCGGTGCCGCGCTCAGAGCGTGCGCTCCTTTCGCGCTTGCACTTTTTCCGGAGCGCGCGCGCGGCTACGATCCCGGGCGGGAGGGCTCTCATGAGCACACCGATCCGTCTCGCCGCCGTCCTTCTGCTCCTGCCCGTGCTCGCCGGGTGCGAGCTTCTCGCTGTGTCGCCGACCGGCGCCGGAGGCGAGCCCGACTACGGCCGCCCGCTGCCGCCGGGCGAGCTCGCCCTGGAGAAAGTCACCGATCCGGCGCTCTACCCGGACTTCAGCAGGGGCTTCGTCGACAAGGCGTCGCTCATCAAGGCGATCGACGGCACGCTCAACTACTTCGGCAAGCCGTCCTCCGAGCAGTGGTTCCCCTACCTGGACATCACGCACGAGCGCTCGATCCGCAGCCTGGAGCGCTTCCGTGAGATCCTCGAGGAATCGAGGTCGGGCGAGGAGCTGAGGGCGAAGATCGTCGCCGAGTTCGAGGTGTACCGCTCCAAGGGCTGGGACGGCTCCGGCGACATGCTCTTCACCGGCTACTGCCAGCCGATCTACAAGGCCTCGCCGCAGCGCACGGCCGAGTTCCAGTACCCGCTCTACGGCCTGCCGCCCGAGCTGGTGAAGGACAAGTTCGGCACGCCGCTCGGCTGGAAGGACTCGGCCGGCAACCTGGGGCGGTCGCCCACGCGCCGCGAGTTCAGCGAGGGCAAGCTCGCCGGGCGCGGCCTGGAGCTGTTCTGGCTGAAGAGCCCGCTCGAGGTGTACATCGTCCACGTGCAGGGCTCGGCCAAGCTCGAGCTGCCGGACGGGACCATGAAGTCGATCGGCTACGCGGGCAAGACCGAGCACGAGTACACCGGTCTCGGCAAGTCGCTGGTCGAGGACGGCAAGATCCCGCGCGGCAAGCTCAACCTGTTCGCCATCAAGGATTACTTCGCCGCCCACCCGGAGGACCTGGACGAGTACCTCAACCGGAACGAGTCCTATGTCTTCTTCCTGGCCACCGAGGGCGGGCCTTACGGCAGCCTCAACATCGAGGTGACGCCCTACCGGACGCTGGCCACGGACAAGAAGGTGTTCCCGCGCGGCGGCATCGCCTTCACCGAGACGCGCGTGCCCAACACGGCGGGCAGCATCTCGCCCTTCCACCAGTTCGTGCTCGATCAGGACACGGGCGGCGCGATCCGCTCGGCGGGCCGGGCGGACATCTTCCTCGGCACCGGCCCGCAGGCGGAGCGCATCGCCGGCGGCACCTACGAGGAAGGCCGGCTCTGGTACATCTACGTGAAGGAGTAGCCCGGGAAAGCCGGCTCAGGGCGTGAGCAAGAACCTCCCGAGCCCGAGGCCGGTGCGGCACGCGCCGGCGAGGCGGCGACCCTGAGCACCGCCCCGCGAGACGGTCCCCCGGCGGCGTGCGCCGCGAATCCAACCGCGCTCATCGTGGGGGCGCTCTGCGCCCCACAACCCCCGAGGTTTCGCGCTTTGGGGCGAATGCCATACGGGGCCGGCCCTGGGGCTGGTTGCTGCGACGAGGCCTAGCCGAGCTGGATTGCTCCAAACAGATCCTCGCCGTGGGTACGGGACCATCGGGACTTCGCCAGGTTGGCCGTTGCACGATCCGCTGCGCTTGACCCCCGTGGGTTTGGGTCAGGAGCTCCAGCGATTTGCCTTCGCCCGGCGCGGCGGCAGGCGGCCCGGAGCGGGGCGCAAGCCCAAGGGAGAGCGGCCCGGAGTGTCGCACAAGACGCGCGAGGCGCTGGCGGCGCGCTTCCCGGTGCACGTGACGGTGCGGCTCGAGCGGGGGCTCCCCGGCCTGCGCGATAAGCAGACCTACCGGGCGCTGAAGCGCGCGTTCGCCGCCGGCTCTGACCGCTTCGGCTTCCGCCTGACGCAGTACTCGCGCTCGCGCGCGGAATGCAGGGGCTTCTCATCCGTCTCGCCAGGGCGCTGAACCGGCTCTGGGGGCGCTGCGGCCGAGTGTTCGCCGACCGCTACCACGGCCGGATCCTGAGAACGCCGCGCGAGGTACGGAGCGCGCTGTGCTACGTGCTGAACAACGCGCGGCGGCACGCGGCGCGGCTTTACCGGGCGTTGCTCGACCCCTTCAGCACGGGCTTCTGGTTCGATGGCTGGAAGGAGACGGGCGGCCGGATGCCCCAGGCTCTCGCCGGCAGGGAAGAGGAGCCGCCGCTGCCGCGTGCGCGCACCTGGCTGCTCACCGTCGGCTGGCGAAGGCGGGGGCTGGTGGGGATGGAAGAAGTCCCGGCTGCTGGGAAGATCTGAGCGGGTTCACGCGAGAGGAAACGCCGTCGCCGGGGCGGCGGCGGCGCAGGGCCGCGCCTGGACGACGCGGCTGGACGATTGGCGACCACGCTCTTAGCGCGGGCTTCGCCCGCAACCCAAAAGTGGAGATGGCGTCGCTCCCCGAG
>DYIW01000156.1:6182-13734 GCA_020723465.1 Phycisphaera mikurensis | reverse complement strand
GCGGGCTTGGGCGATGATACCGCGGGGGCCTGGTCGTCCTTGATGGGGACGAGAGTCATGCCGCAGATGGGACAATCGCCGGGCTTGTCGCTGATGTACGTCGGGTGCATCGGGCAGTGATACCTCTGTCCGCCGGTCTGGTCGCGATCGGACTTGCCGCAGGCGGCGAGGACCACGGCCAGGGCCAAGACGAGCAGGGGAAGGACGGAGAATCCTCTGGCAGTCATGGGATTACTCCTGCTTCTGCACCAACGGCATGCCGCACTTGGGGCAGTTGCCGGGCCCATCCTGGACGTGCTCCGCTCCCATCGGGCAGTAGAAGCGGCCGGGCTCGACCTGCGCGATCTTGTCGCCGTCGGCCGCGGGCTTGGGCGATGATACCGCGGGGGCCTGGTCGTCCTTGATGGGGACGAGAGCCATGCCGCAGATGGGACAATCGCCGGGCTCGTCGCTGATGTACGTCGTGTGCATCGGGCAGTGATACCTCTGCCCGGCGGTCTGGTCGCGATCGGCCATGCCGCAGGCGGCGAGGACCGCGGCCAAGGCCAGGGCGAGCAGCGTAGGGACGGGGACTTTCTTGGCAGTCATGGGATCACTCCTGGGAATCAGCGGCGGGCGCATGCGAGGGTGGGACGTGCGGTGGCTGGGCCGCACCGAGCAGCGGCGCGGCCGGCGGTGGAATCCCGACGATCAGCAGGGAGAGCTCGGCCAGCGCCAGCTCGCGGCGCGTGCGCGCGTCCACCTCAGCGAGCTGGAACTCGAGGAGCGAGCGCTCGGCGTCGAGCAGATTGATGAAGTCGGTCTTGGCGGCGGCGTAGCCGGCGCGCGCGACCTCGAGTGCCTGCTGAGCCTTGGGCAGCAGCGTGTTCGCGAGCAGCTCAAGGTTGCGGGTGGCTTCGCGATACATGAAGGACCTGTCGGCGAACTCGACGGCCAGTTGGATCTGCTCGGCCGAGAGGCGCGCCTCGGCCGCGCTCTTCTGCGCCTGGGCGGCCGCAATTTCCGCGGCGATCTTGTCGCGCCAGATGGGCAGCGTCACGCCGAGCGTGGGCCGCCACAAGGGGGGAACGGCCTTGACGTCGGTCTCCAGGCCGAACGTGAAGTCGGGCAGCCTGCTTTGATGAGCCAGGCGAAGGCCCGCTTCGGCCATGTTCACCTCGGCTCGCAGCTGCTCGAGGCGGGGGTTCTGCGCGAGGGCCGCGGCGAAGAGCCGCTCCGAAGTGAGGTCGAGCGGCGTGGACTCGAACTGCGCGGGCAGGGGCGGATCGGGCTCTTCCGCGTGCAGACCCAGCGCCGCCTTGAGTTGAGCGAGCAGGGGATTGCGCGAGTCCTCGAGGTTAGCGATCTCGACGCGCAGGCGCTCCTGCTCGATCTGGGCGCGCAGCACGTCCTGGAGCGTCGCCGTGCCGGAGGCGGTCTGCGCCCGGGCAATCTCCTCCAGCTCGCCGAGCAGCCGGAGCGTGTCGGTTGCCACGCGGATGCGGTCTGTAAGGAAATGGAGCTGGTAGTAGGGCCTCTTGACCGCGTAGGCCGCCTGCAGGATCGTGGACTCGAACGCAAAATACCGCGCCTGGCTCTCGGTCGAGGCCACGTCGGCGCGAATGCGCAGCTTGTTGAGCCACGGCACCTCGATCATCACGCCGGGCATCAGCGTCTTCACCATGTCCTGGACGTCCAGTTCCAGGGTGAGGCGCGGATCGGGAAGCGACCGCTCGAGCGTGATGCGCTCGACCGCCTCGGCGTAGTCGTAGTAGGCCGCCTCGACGCGCGGATGGTTGAGCATGGCGTACGTGAGCAAGGTGCCGAGCGTGGCATTCGCGTCGAGGGCGGGCAGCTGCGCCGTGCGCTCTCCCGGGCGGTAGGTCCCGGCCAGCGCGGCGAGGTCGCCGCGCGCCTGCTCCTCGCTCCGCGTGGCAAAGCCCTTGCAGCCGGCGGGGAGCGACAGCGCCAGCAGCGCGCTCGCCGACAGGAGAAGGCGGCCGAATCCGCGCGGTCGATCACGTCTTTTGGAGGTCATACGTTCGAGCATTCGCTGAGGGACGTGCATTGGGGATTCGTCCCTTCCAGGTTCTGGACTGTGACGGCTGCATCGCCGGTCACATCGTATCAGTCGCTGCTGCATGGGATGTTCGCGCTGCGCGGAGATCCCAGGGGCGAGCGGCTCGGTCCGCGGACGGAGCTCGAGATCTCAGCAGAGGAAGGAGCAGAGGAGGATGGGCAGGGGAGCCCGGAGCGGCGGCGGCAGGCCGCAGGAGGGAATGAGGTCGGGGCCGGGAGCGCCGGCCGGGATCAGTGCGCCGAGCGGCGCGTGCGGGGGCAGGCCGAAGTCCGAGGAGTGGGGCGCTTCGGGCGGGAGCATTGCCGTGAAGGGCTTGGGCGCGGGTGCATCGACCGGTTCGGTGCACGGGCAGCGGTGCGGGCTCTGGGCCGTCGAGTGCTCGCCTGGCGCCGCCTGGAAAGGCGCGCAGCAACGGCAGAGGGCGCTCCCTCCGCCGCAGCTGCACTCCGCGACGCGCGCCGCCCATACCGGTGCGACCGGCGCGGCGGCGATCAGCAGCGCAAGCAGAAGCGTCAGACGGCGCATGTGCATCACCACGGAGGATAGCACCGCGGCCCGAGCCGCGGGGACTCGCTCCATGAGCTTTGTACGAGCGGGCGCCGCCGCCGGTTCCTATCTGCCGCCGCCGTCCTCCTTCACGGGGTCGCCGCCGCTCGCCTCGTCCTCCGTGTCGTCCCCATCTTCGTCCGCGCCTTCGGCGTCCTCGTCCTCCACGGCGTGCTCGGTTTCCGCACCCTCCTCCGTCGCGCCGGCCTCCGGCGCCGCCTCGGGCGTCTTCTCCTTGACCAGCTCGGCGCGACCCTGGTGCAGCTTCTTGAACGAGGCGTCGTCAATGACGTAGTACCAGGGCGCGAAGCGCTCCATGAGCTTCTTGGCCGCTTTCTGGCCGTCCTCGACCTTCTTGTTGTGCTGCTCCATGTCGCTGGCGAGCTTCTTCTGGTCGTCCTCGAACTTCCAGTCGTCGGAGCTGACGTCGTGGCCCGCGCCCTCGCCGCCTTCCTGGCCGTCGGCGCCGAGGCTCTTCACCGCGAAGCCGTCGTCCTTCGGCACGAGGACCAGGTCGTGCTGCCAAGGGTCCTGCGGCAGCGTCTGGAGCAGCGGCGCCTCGCCCTCGGTGAGCAGCGCCAGCGACTCGGGCAGCCTCTGCTCGTTCTTCTCGCGATACGAGGTGACCGCGGCCACGACCTTCTCGATGGCCTCGCGCGCCTGGCGGCGCTTGTCGAGTTCATCCTTCGGGAGCGGTTCGCCTTCGGGCTTGACCAGCAGGCTCTCGTCGAACGCGGCCGTGACCATCAGGTAGCGGTGCGCGGCGAGCGATTTGCCGGCGTCCTCTGCGGCGCCCGCCGCCGCGCCCGCCTCGCCGCCCTCGACGGCACCTTCGGCCTGACCGGCTTCCGCCGGCGCGGGCTCCTCCGGCTTCGCCTCCTCCTCCGCCGTGCCCGCGGTGACCTCGTCGCCCGCTCCGTAAAGAACCTCGCCGAAGCGCAGCGTGTAGCGCACGCCGTCCTTGCCGCACGCCTCCAGGTCGCCCTCGTTGGAGTAGAGGCGGCCGTCGTTGGTGACGAAGAAGCCGCGCGAGCGCAGCGACAGCACCGACTGCGCGTTCAGCTCGATGTCCTCGGCGCGCGTCAGGTCGCGCGTGAGGCCGGCCGGCTTGGGCCGCACGCCGACGATCTTCAGGCCGCCGAGCGTGGTCGTCACCTCGCTGAACGTGGCCTCGTTGACCTCCTCGTTCTCGGCGAGGTCCTCCAGCGCCCACTTGTAGTCCTTCTTGCTCGCGACAATGACCTCCCCGGGCACGCGCACGCCGTTGACCTCGTCGATCGAGTAGTTGTCGAACTTGAGCTGCTCGACGTCGTACGAGGACAGGCCCAGCAGCTCGGTCTCGATCCAGTCCTCGAACTTGGTCGACGGCATGATCGGCAGCTCGGCCGTGTAGGTGCGCTTCTTGCCGGGCACGCGCACGTAGCGCGTGTTGCTCTTGCCCTCGACCTCCTTGCCGACGATGAGCGCAGCCAGCGCGTTGCCGCCCTTGTCCTCGAACTTGATGAGCGTGCCGTAGCCCTTCTCCTCCAGGCTGCTCTCGCCCGGGTCGAGCACGCCGAAGAGCGCGTGGTCTGCCGGATCGTCCGAGCGCACCGAGGCCTTCCGCAGGCCGATGAGCATGCCCGCCGACTCGGCCATGCGCTCCTTGGCGTCCGCCGGATAGCCGTGGTGCGACGGGATGGTCCAGCGGTTCTCCTGGTACTCGACGCGGAAGGGCTTGAGCTCGGCCGTGGCCTCCTCGAAGGCGACCACCTCGAGGGCTGTCGCCGCGCCCGGCTCGGTGAACTCGGGGAAGAACTCCTCGCCCTCGTCGCTGTAGATCTCGGGCTCGTTCAAGCCGGGCACGGTGAAGACCGCGGCCAGGACCAGGACGACCGTGACCGCGGCGTAGATCCCGCTCTTGACGATGCTGTTCATGCCGCACCTCCCTGGGCATTCACGGTGGTCTCGCGTTCGCGCCTCCTGCGGCGCAGCAGGGTGAGGATCCCGACCAGCACGGCCGGCAGGGGCGTGATGATCACCGATCCCACGCGGTAGAAGTCGCGGATGCCGTCCTCGGAGCGCATCTTGTCCGCGAGCGCCAGCTCGAGCGAGCGGCTCTTCTGGTCCTCGATGGCCGCCTTCTGCACGTCGAGGCGGCGCTGCTCGACCTGGCGGATGCTCTCCTTCTGGATCTCCTTGGACTGCTCGTCGAGATCGGCCCGGTCCTCCACCTCGGCCACGCGCTCGTCGAGGCGCTGCTGCGCCTCGGCCAGGCGTGCGTCGGCCTCGCCCTCGGCCTTCTCCTTCTCGGCCAGCCACTTCTCGTCGAACTGCTTCTCCTGGTCCTCGATGCGCGAAAGCGTGCGGTGCACCGGCCGGCGCTTGCGCAGCTCGACGAAGCTCTGGTCCCCGGCCAGCTCGTCCACGCAGTTCAGGAGGAAGGTGACGTTGTCCAGCGACAGGTTCTCGATGCCGCGGCGCCGGATCTCGAAGAACTGGCTGGAGACCATGTCGGCGTCCGCCAGGAAGATGACGTCGAAGCCGCGCTCGGCCTCGGCCGCCGCCTTGCCGCGCACGCGGCAGGCGATGGTCTTCTCGCGCGGCAGCGGGCGGTGCAGGCGGCGCGGGTTGAGCGAGCGCGCGCCGAAGAAGGGGTCGACCTGGAAGACCTCGTGCGGCGCGATCACGCCGGAGATCTTGCTGGTCCTGAGGAGCGGCGTGAAGGTCACGTCCGGCTGCGCGCCCTCCTCCACGCAGCCGCCGAAGATCGCGACGATCTCCTGCAGGCCGGCGGTGACGCGCTCGTCCGAGTTGAACGCGGTCGGTCCGGTGGCGGTGGAGATGAAGACCATCTCCGGCTCCCACTCGAACTGCGGGTGCGGGTTGTACATGTCCCAGGCGATCATGGGCGCGGGCCCGGCCTGGCCGCCGAACATGCCGCCCATGGCGCCGCCCATCGAGTAGCTCCACTCGATGTCCAGGTTGCGCAGGAAGCGGCGGATGTCGCCCTTGGGCTCGGGCGGCGGCTGATCCTGCATGAAGGGATTGCGCTGCCCGCCCTTGGGCTCGCCCGGACCGAGGCTCGGGTCGAACGCCGGGAAGGGGTCGTCGATGAGGAGCGCCGGCTTGCCGGCATTGATGTACTGGGCCAGGCGGTCCAGCTCCTCCTGCGCCAGCGAGGAGGGCATGACCGCGACGAGCACGTCCAGTCCGGCCGGGTAGTCGGAATTGGGATCGACGCGCTCGACGTCGTACTGCAGCTCCAGCTCGCGCACCACCTCCCACTGCGCGTCCTGGCGCCTGGCCTGGAAATCGAAGCCGCCGAACACCTTGGCGTCGTTGTCGAGGATGCCGACCTTCTTGCGCTGGGCGCTGCCCACCACGCGCAGCGAGCGCGTCAGCTCGTACTCGACCGGCAGGCCGAGATCGAGGAAGGGGATCACCACCTCCTCGATGCCGCAGGTGAAGGCCACCCCCATGAAGAGGTCCTCGGTGCGCGTGCGCCCTTCCTCCTCGATGAAGCGCGTCTGGAACTCGATGCCGAAGTTCTTCTCGGCCTCGCGCGCCGCGTCGGAGAAGCGCTCGGTCTCGACCACGCGCGCGCGCACGCGGTCGCCGCCGAGGATGTCGTACTGACGCAAGAGGTCGAGCAGGGTGCGCTTGGTGCGCACGTACGAGGCGGGCACGTCGGGCGAGACGTACGCGCTGATGTTCACCGTGCGGTCCGCCGGGAGCTGCTCGATCAGGGCGACGGTCTCGTCCGAGAGGGAGTGGACCTGCTCGCTGGTCAGGTCGGCGCGCGCGCCGAAGTTCGCGCCGAGGGCGGTGATGGCGACAGTGGAGACCAGGATGCAGGCGAGGCGCGCGCCGCGGTGCGGACCCTGCAGCTCGCCGCGCCGCCACAGGCGCCGCGACAGGAGCAGCAGGTTAAGGTAAAGGAAGGCGAGGGTCAGCCCGCCGAAGAGCAGCAGGGACGACAGGGAGCACACGCCGCGCGCGATCTCGTGGAACAGCGCCACCGGGCCGAGGCCGGCGAGGGCGCGTCCCAGGTCCGGGAAGATCCCCTGGATGAAGGTCTCGGCCATCACCACCAGCCCGCAGAGGATGGCGCCGAGGATGAAGGCCACGGTGAGGTTGTCGGAGAGCTGCGATCCGACCATGCCGGCGCTGATGAGCACGAGGCCGAAGAGCCAGAAGCCGAAGTAGTTGGCGAGCATCAGCCCCCAGTCCGGATCGCCCAGGTACTCGAGCAGGACCAGGAGCGGCAGGGTGAAGACCAGGGCCACGGTGTAGATGCCGGCCGCCGCCAGGAACTTGCCGAGCACGATCTGCGTGTCGGTCGCGGGCAGGGTGAAGAGCAGCTCATCGGTCCCCTCGCCGCGCTCGCCGGCCCAGACGCTCATGGTCACGGCCGGGATGAAGAAGAGCAGCAGCAGCGGGAACCAGCCGTTCAGCGTGTCCAGGTTGGCGAGGTTCTTCTGGAAGAAGTGGTTGGGCCAGAAGAGCGCCGCCGTGGCCAGGAGGACGAACAGCGTGATGAAGACGTAGCCGGTCGGGTTGCCGAACCAGCGCTGGAGATCGCGCTTGAAGATGGCGCGCGCAACGGGGTTGAACATCGTCATGCGGCTCCCGTCAACGTGTGGAAAGCGGTGTCCAGGTTCCCGCCGCCCTTCTGGCGCAGCTCGCCGGGCGTGCCGTCGAACACGATCCGGCCGCTTCGCTTGTCCCGGCTGATGAGGATGACGCGGCTGGCCACGGCCTCCACCTCCTGCAGGATGTGCGTCGAGAGGAGGATGGTCTTGGTCTCGCCGATGCGGCGGATGGTGTCGCGCACGTGCAGGATCTGGTTCGGGTCGAGGCCCGAGGTCGGCTCGTCCATGATGAGCACCTCGGGCTCATGCAGCAGCACGTGCGCCATGCCCACGCGCTGGCGGTAGCCGCGCGAGAGCTTGCGAATCGGCTTGT
>DYIW01000156.1:0-6172 GCA_020723465.1 Phycisphaera mikurensis | reverse complement strand
GAGCGCGCACTGTTCGATCACCACGTCGAGCCGCTCGCGCGCCTGCGCGGGCTGCATGGCGCGCGCCTCGGCGAAGAAGCCGAGCAGCTCGCGCGGCGTCATCTCCGGGTAGAGCGGCCCGTTCTCCGGCAGGAAGCCGATCTTGCGGCTCGTCGCCAGGCGGTGCTGGAACACGTCCAGGCCGGCGATGCGGGCCGTGCCCGCGCTCGGCGCCAGGTAGCCGGCGAGGATCCTCATGGTGGTCGACTTCCCGGCGCCGTTCGGCCCGAGGAAGGCGACGACCTCGCCCGCGCCCACCTTGAACGAGACGTTCTCGATGGCCAGGAAGCTCCCGAAGAACTTCGTGAGCCCCGCAGCCTCAATCATGGGTTGCGAAGTGGACATGTGCTGACCCTTGGAAAGCGGCAGAGCCAGAGCTGACGCTGCCGGAGGTTTCCTTCCTGTCTCGCCCCGGCTGAGCAACACGCATGCCGCCAGGATTCGTCTCGCCGTCCTTGTGCGGAAACGACTTGGGGCTGCGCGCAGCCGCCGGGTGCGACAAAGTTCCGCATTCTACGCAGAGACCGCGGCTAATGTTGACGCAGTTTCTTGGCGAGGTCGGCTCCGCGGGCGCCGCGGTTGCCGCAGGACCGTGTCCAAAAGATGGACTCGCGGAGCGCCGGTGCTACGGGCCGATGGCGTCGGACAGGCGCTCCGCCGCATCGGCCAGGGCGGAGCGCACGGTCTCGCCTCGGTTCGTTCCCACGACGGGCGGGCTCTCGACCTCGACGCGCACGCGATGGAGCCGGAGCACGGCGCGGGCGCGCGCCACCTCGAACGAGGTGCCCGCCTCCGTCCGGCCCTCGCCGGCGTCAAGCGACACCTCGATCCTCGCCGGCACCGCGCCGCCGCCTGGCCTCGCGACCGCCGCGACCTGGAATACGTCCAGACCCGCGCGGAAGGCCTCGATCCAGGCGCTTCGCTCGGCTTCGGGCACGGAGTCGTCGAACGAGTACGCGGGGAAGATGCGCCCGGCCGGCAGGAGCGCGCGCACGGACGGAGCGGCGCGTTTGGGCACGTGGCACTCGGCGCAGTCGGTCATCACGCCGTCTTGGTCAGGGTTGCCGGGGATGGTGTGGCAGGACCTGCACACCTTGTGGATCACGGCTCAGAGGTCGGGCGGCTGGGCTTCGTCGTGCGGCAGGCTCTCGTCGTGCTCCGCCGGCTCGACGGCCGGCGGATGGCAGTCGCCGCAGCTTCCCGGGATCTCGTTCGGGCGCTCCTTCAGCGTGTGGTGGCACTCGGCGCAGCTCATGGGCCTGCCCATCACGGCCGGATCCACGTGGCGCGCGTGCGTGTAGAGCACGGGCGACATGGCCGGGTGGTGCTCGTTGAGGGTGAAGACCGCGAGGGAAGTGGGCAACTGCGGCAGGTCTGGCGCGGCTCGCGGGAGGAAGGCGCAGGCCGCGAGGACGAGAAGGAGGGCGTATCGCATCGGAACAGGACTCCGGGTCCTTGGGCCTGGGCGCGGCCGGTACACTCTAAGTGAAAGGCGTCGCGGCGCGTACCGGCTGAAACGGCGCGCAACGCCGCCGCGGGTGGTGTTCTCCGATGGAGGATCTGTTCGCCGAGAGCCGAGGGCAGACCCTCGGCCGCGCCGAGCCGCTGGCGCTGCGCATGCGGCCGCGCACGCTGGCCGAGTTCGTGGGGCAAGAGCACTTCCTCGGGGAAGGGAAGCTCCTGCGCCGCATGCTCGAGGCCGACCGCATCACCAGCGTCATCTTCTACGGGCCGCCGGGCACGGGCAAGACCGCGCTCGCCGAGGTGATCGCCGGCGCCACCCAGCGCCACTTCGAGCGCGCGAACGCCGCCTCGATCGGCGTGAAGGAGATCCGCGCCATCCTCGATCAGGCGGCCGGCCGCCTGGCGAGCAAGGGCCGCGGCACCATTCTCTTCCTGGACGAGATCCACCGCTTCAGCAGGAACCAGCAGGACGTGCTCCTCGGCGACGTGGAGCGTGGCGTGATCACGCTCATCGGCGCCACCACCGAGAACCCCTTCTTCGCGGTGAACAGCGCTCTGGTGAGCCGCTCGCAGATCTTCCAGTTCGAGCCGCTCGCCGAGGAGGACGTGCTCGTGCTGCTCAAGCGCGCGCTCGCCGACCCGGAGCGCGGCTGCGGCCGCCTCAGGGTCGAGGTTGCGACAGAAGCGCTCGCGCACTGGGCGCGCCTCTGCGTCGGGGACGCGCGGCGCGCCCTCACGGCGCTCGAGATCGCCGTGCTCTCCAGCTCCGCGGCCGGCGGCACGGCGGTCATCGACCTGGCGACCGCCGAGGAGTCGATTCAGAGGAAGGCCGTGCGCTACGACCCCACGGGCGACGACCACTACGACGCGGCCTCGGCCTTCATCAAGTCCATGCGCGGCAGCGATCCGGACGCGGCGGTCTACTGGCTGGCGCGCATGCTCGTCGCCGGGGAGGACCCGCGCTTCATCGCGCGGCGCATCGCCATCCTCGCCTCCGAGGACATCGGCAACGCCGATCCGCGCGCGCTTTCGGTGGCGGCCGCGGCGTGCGAGATCACCGAGCGCGTCGGCCTGCCCGAGTGCCAGCTCACCCTCGCCCAGGCCGCGATCTACATGGCGTGCTCTCCCAAGTCGAACGCCTCGGCGCGGGCCGTGTGGCAGGCCATGGACGACGTGAAGAACCAGCGCACCGTGCCCGTGCCCAAGCACCTGCGCGACGGCCACTATCCGGGCGCGAGCCGGCTTGGGCATGGCGAGGGCTACGCTTACGCGCACGACGCGCCGCGCGGCTGGGTCGATCAGGACTATCTGGGGGTCGAGAAGACCTACTATGAGCCGAGCGACCGCGGCCACGAGCAGTGGATCCGCAAATTCCTCGCCTGGCTGAAGGAGCGCGGCGCGCCGCCCGCGCCGAGCTGATCGGGGCGCCCGCGCATGAAGACGTTCCCCTACGCGCACCGGGACGCATTGCTGGCCGAGGCCGCACGGCTGCGGGTCGAGATCCCCTATTCCAATGAAGTGGGGATCCTGCTCGATCCATTCATTGCGGGCGGGCGGTCATACGCCAACCGCTGCGCCATCCAGCCCATGGAGGGGTGCGACGGCGAGCTGGATGGCGCGCCCGGGGAGCTGACGGCGCGGCGCTATGCCCGCTTCGCCGCCGGCGGCAGCGGCCTCATCTGGTTCGAGGCGACCGCGGTGGCGCCGGACGTGCGCTCGAGCCCGCGCCAGTTGTGCCTCACCGCGGAGACGCTCGACCGCTTCCGTCGCCTCGTGGAGGAGACGCGCGCCGCGGCGCGCGCGCCGCAGGGCGGCTCGCAGGAGGTCGTGCTCATCCTGCAGCTCACGCACGCGGGGCGCTGGCGGCGCGACGCGGCCGGCCGGCCCGCGCCGGTCCTGGCTCAGCGCCACCCCGTGCTGGATGAGGCGCTCGGCGCGCCTGCCGGCCAGGCGCTCGTCACGGACGAGGAGCTGGACCGGCTGCAGGACGACTTCGTGGACGCGGCGGAGCGCGCCGCGGCCGCGGGCTTCGACGGCGTGGACGTGAAGGCGTGCCACGGCTACCTGCTCTCCGAGCTGCTCGGCGCGCACGGGCGCGCGGACTCGCGCTACGGCGGCTCCTTCGAGAACCGCACGCGCTTGCTCCGCGAGACGCTCGAGCGCACCCGCGCGCGTCTCCCGAGTCTGCTGCTCGCGTGCCGCCTGAACGCCTGGGATGGCCTGCCCTATCCCTTCGGCTTCGGCACCGATCGAGAGAAGCCGGAGCGGCCGGATTTCGCCGAGGCGGAAGAGCTGGCGCGCCGGCTCGCCGCGCTCGGCTGCGGCCTGCTGAACGTGACGCTCGGGCATCCGCGCGTCCTGCCGCACCTCGGCCGGCCGTTTGACGCGGCGCTCGCGGGCGCGCCCGCACCGCCCGAGCATCCGCTGGCCGGGGTCGCGCGCCTGCTCGAGGCGGCCGCGCGCGTGCAGCGCGCCGCGCCCGAGGTGCCCGTGGTCGGCACGGGATACAGTTGGCTGCGCCAGCACTTCCCGCACGTGGGAGCGGCGGTGGTGCGCCAGGGTGGGGCGGCGTTCATCGGCGCGGGCCGAAACGCCTTCGCCTGCCCGGACTTCCCGCGGCGCCTGGCGCGACGCGGCCGCCTCGAGGAAGGCGAGCTGTGCATCGCCTGCTCGCGCTGCTCGCAAATGATGCGGGACGGCGGCCGGGCCGGCTGCGCGGTGCGCGACCGGGAGGTCTATCTGCCGGAGCTGCGGGCCGGCCGCAGGCGCGCGCAGAGGGCCGGCGCGCCCGGTCCGGCCGGGCGCAAGGCGCGAGGAAGCTGAGGAGGAGGCGCGGCCGTGGGCTTGGCGAGGACGACGGCGCGGTTCAGCGGGCTCGAGCTGCCCGTGTACTCCGGGAACACGCTGGTGATCGGCAGCGGCGCGGCCGGGCTGTGCGCGGCGCTCGAGCTGCACCGGCGCGGCCTGCGCGACCTCGCGCTCGTGACCGAGCGCTGGGGCGCGGGCACGTCGGCCAACGCCGGCTCGGACAAGCAGACCTACTACAAGCTCTCGCTCGCGGCCGGGCGGGAGGATTCGCCGCTCGCCATGGCGCGCGACCCGTTCGCCGGCGGCTGAATGAACGGCGACATCGCCCTGGTCGAAGTGCTCGGCTCGGCCGCGGCCTTCTTCAACCTGGTCAGCCTGGGCGTGCCCTTCCCGCACGAGCGCCACGGCGGCTTCCCGGGATATCGCACGGATCACGACGCGAGCGCGCGCGCCACGTCCGCCGGGCCGCTCACCTCGCGCCAGATGTGCGGGTGCCTGGGGCGCGAGGTGCACGTGCGCGGGATCGAGGTGTTCGATTCGCACCAGGTGGTCGCGCTGCTCACGAGGGAAGACGGAGACAGGCGGAGCGCCTGCGGCGCCCTGGTCCTCAACCGCGAGGCGCTCGGCGGCCCGTCCTTCGGCTTCGAGGTGTTCAACGCCACGAACGTGGTGCTGGCCACGGGCGGCCCGGGCGGGCTATACGCGGCCTCGGTCTATCCGGGCAGCCAGATCTGCTCGCTCGGCCTGGGCCTCGAGATCGGCGCCGTGGCCAACAACCTCACCGAGATGCAGTTCGGCCTGGCCTCGATCGGCGTGCGCTGGAACATGTCCGGCAGCTATCAGCAGGTCATCCCGCGCTATGTCTCGACCGGCGCCGAGGGCGGCGACGAGCGGGACTTCCTGTGTGAGTGCTTCCCGGACATGGCGGCGCTCGCCAATGCGATCTTTCGCAAGGGATATCAGTGGCCCTTCGACGCGGACAAGGTCGCGGGCTTCGGCTCGTCGCTGATCGATTTGCTCGTCTATCGCGAGACGGAGGAACGCGGGCGGCGCGTCTTCCTCGACTTCACGTCCAATCCGTGCGGACCGGATGGCTGGGTCGCGTTCTCGCTCGACCTGCTCGACGCGGAGGCGGCCGCGTACCTGGCGAAGAGCCGCGCCACGCAGGAGCGGCCGATCGAGCGCTTGCTGGCCATGAACCCGGCGGCCGTGGACCTGTTCCGCGGCAACGGCATCGACCTGGAGCGCGAGCGGCTGGAGATCGCGGTGTGCGCCCAGCACCTGAACGGCGGCCTGCGCGGCGACCTGTGGTGGCAGTCGAGCGTGGGGCGCCTCTTCCCCGTGGGCGAGGTGAACGGCACGCACGGCGTGAAGCGGCCGGGCGGCGCGGCATTGAACGCAGGCCAGGTGGGAGCGGCGCGGGCCGCTGAGTACATCACGCGGCGCTGCACCGAGCCGGCTCCGCCCGTCGAGGAGTTCCTGCGCTGGAGCGTGCCGCGGGTGGAACGCTGCGTGGAGTTTGCGCGCCGCGTCACGCGCATCGGCAGCAGGGCCGAGCTGACGCCGAACGAGGTCATCGCAGAGATCCAGGCGCGCATGTCCGAATCCGCCGCCATCGCGCGCGAGCCGGCGCGCGTGGCCGCGGCCCTGCTGGCCGCGGAGCAGTTGCGGCAGCGGCTCGCGGCGGACATGCGCGTGTTCGCGCTGCGCGCCTTGCCCGCGGCCTTCATCGCCCGCGATCTCTGCCTGACGCACTGCGTGGTGCTCTTCGCCATCAAGGACTACCTGGAACACGGCGGCGGCTCGCGCGGCTCGAGCCTGGTGCTTGCCCCGCAGGGCGCGCGCCCGTGCGCGAGTTTCG
>DYIW01000155.1 GCA_020723465.1 Phycisphaera mikurensis | reverse complement strand
CGGCCGCGCCGGCCGTTTCGCCAGCCGGTCCTCGTCGTACTCGAAGAGCAGTCGCCAGGCGCGCGTGTACTGCCGCACCACATCGAGCACGGCCCGTCCCTCGTCCGTGACAAGCGCGTGCGCCGAGAGAGTCCGGGCCAGGAGGTCCACGGCCTGCTCGATCTCGCCCATGCCCCGCTCGCGCAGCCGATGCTCGCTCAGCGTGAAGCCGCGCAGCAGATGCTCGCGCAGGGTACGCGTGGCCCAGATACGGAACTGCGTGCCGCGTTTCGAGTTCACGCGGTAGCCGACCGACAGGATGGCGTCGAGGTTGAAGAACTGGACCTGGTAGGTCTTTCCGTCGGCGGCAGTTGTTGCATTTTCTGCAACAACTGCCTCGCGCTCCAGCTCGCCTGACTCGAAGACGCTCCGCAAGTGCCTGGAGATCACGGACTTGTCGCGGCCGAACAGCTCCGCCATCTGCGAGAGCGACAGCCGGACCGACTCTCGTTCGAGGCGCACGTCCACGCGCACGCCGCCGTCCTCGGCCTGGTACACGACGACCTCGCCGCCGGGGCTCTCGGGCATCAACCGGCCCTCCCCAGGATGCGCTCGGGATCGTCGAGGCGGAGATCCCCGGAGATGAGCTTGGGGAGCAGGGCATCGCGCAGGGCGGCGAGCGTGCGCGACTCGCTCGTGCACGCAAGCACGCGCAGAAGTAAGGGCCCGGCTCGGTCCTCGAACGCTCTCAGAAGTGGCTGGGGTGGCAGCACGACCCGTGAGGATGCAAAGGTCCTCATGGTGATCGTGTCGAAGACCGAACCATGAGCTGCATGCACCAGCGTTCCGATCTCATGGCGCATCTGGCAGTAGAGCGCAAACGGCGTCTCGGTAGTCGTCGTAAGCGCGTAGCAGGTCTGATTCATCGCCATGTCGCGGCCGAACAGGACCATGCGGCCAGTCGTCGCGCCGCGGGCTACCACGACCGATGAGAATACTGGGACAATCTGTGTGGCGCTCTCGTTGAGTCCACGCTCTGTGATCGCCCGCTCGGATGCGACGAGAAACGGCTCTCTTGACTGCGAGACATCCTTCGCACTGGCCCATGGGATCGGCCCGTCCCAGTACTCTGGCCGGGCGGTCATCGGCGTCCCTCCGCTCAGCAACCGCGCACGATCCAAGATCGGGCCGACACACCACCCTTCCGGGATCTCGCCTAAGTCGGGATGCTCGGTGAGGGCGTCGGGGAAGAGGGCGGCGACCGCATCGGCGAGGCGGGGGTCGCGGCCTTCCGCCTTGGCGCGGACCGGGTCGAAGTCCACGAACCACGACTTGAACAGCGCCCGCGCCATCGCCTCGAGCGTGTCGCTCATCCGCCGGTTCAGCTCGATCTTGTCGTCCAGCGTGCCGAGGATGTGCGCGATGGCGCGCTGTTCTGCGACGTCCTCCGGCGCCAGGACGTCGAACGATTCGATCATGCCCTTGGTCAGCGCGTTCCGCGTTCCGCCTGATCCGGCCCAGGACAGGAGCTTGGACTGCATCTCGGGCGACACCAGGAAGTACCGGAGGAACCGAGGGTCGAGCGTGGCTGGTTCGGGACGGATGATCGCGACGTGCTGGTTGACTCGCGCGGGCAGCACCCCGGGGTCCACCTGGCATGCCCTCGCCACCGAATCGCCGGTGATGTTCAATAACACGTCGCCAGCGTGCACCTCGACGTTCGCAAGCTGCGCCGCATGCTCCTCGCCGATGTACGCGAGCCCCTCCCGATGAAAGCCGTCGTTGTGGACGTTCTGGCTTCGGATCAGTGCATACGGTCCAGCGTCCATGTAGACGTCGCCGCCACCTCGCGGCGTGGCTCCGCTTCCAATCCTCGAACAGACGCTGCCGAGGCGAAGCGGCGCCCACTTACTTGCGCGCCCGCTGCCCACGACGCTCGGCGCACCCTGCCAGATGACCTCACATCTTCCTTGAATGACTTTGCGGAACCCATCGGAGAGAGCGTGCCAGTCAACTACGTCCACGCGAAACGGCAGAGAGGAGTCCTCGAACGCTTCCCGCAGAATTCGGAGCCGATCCGCATCGAGGGCTTGTCGACCCACGACGGCAAGGTCGAGATCGGAGTAGTCCTTCGCCGTCCAGGTGACGCGCGAGCCGAACGCACGGACCTCGCAGTCGGGTACGTGCTGTGCCAGGATGGCCCTGACCGTGTCGAGATGCGAGGGATTGAGGTCAATCATTCCGGGCGACCAGTGCCTCGAGCAGGTGCCGTGCGTCGTGCGCGAATTCGTGTGCCGCCTGGTAGACGACCTCCGCAATCGCAGGGTCATAGGTGTGCGACGTCCTGTTTCTGGCGTCGTGGTGCCGCATCCACTGCTCAACGTCGACGATCAGGCGATTCTCCGCGGCCAGGCGGAACAGCTCCCGACGGGCCACACCATCCGCCACGGTGGGACTGATGTTCGTCTCCAGCCAACGCCTGATGAACTTCCAGCAGAGTTCGTAGGTGAACTCGAAATGCTGGATTACCCCGGATTTGATGGCGTTCTGCGCGACGTGGTCGAGATTCCGCATGAACTGCGTGTCGTCGCTCTTCGCCAGAACGGCGTACATGGCGGTCAGGGCGTTCTCCAGGCTTTCAAGCTCAAGTGCCATGCGCGTTCTCCACTACTGGCGGGTCATTCCCGCCATACCCCAGCTCCTTCAGCTTCGCGGCGACCTGCCTACCGAGGCTTCGGCGCAGGCATGCGGTCGCATCAAGGTCGGCGGGCTCCGCGTGTCTCACGACTTCCTCCGGCGAGGCCTCGCCGCGCGACGCAGTTCACCCGACAACTCCGCCTCGATCTCCTCGACCGTGGGCAGCGCCGATCGCAGCTTCTGCGGCAGCGATCGGGTCAGCTCGTAGGTCGAGATGCCGATCGGCTTGTTGATGCCGGCGAAGCTGTACTCGGCCAGGAGTCGGTCCCGTGTCTGGCAGAGGATCAGGCCGATGGTCGGGGCGTCGGCCGGGTGCTTGAGCCGGTCGTTGACGACGCTGCAGCAGAAGTTCAGCTTGCCCGCGTACTCGGGCTTGAACTTGCCCTTCTTCAGGTCGATCACGACAAACGCCCGCAGCCGCAGGTGGTAGAAGAGCAAGTCGATGTAGAAATCCTGGCCGCCGACGTCGAGGCGGTACTGCCGGCCCACGAAGGCGAAGCCCTGGCCGAGTTCGAGCAGGAGCTCCTCCAGATGGCGGACGAGCTCGGTTTCGAGTTCGCGCTCCTGGAAGGGCTCGGTGAGGGTCAGGAAGTCGAACAGGTAGGGGTCCTTCAGCGTCTGCTGGACGAGATCGGATTGGGGCGCCGGGAGCCTCGCGCGGAAGCTGGACACGGCCTTGCCGTGGCGGGCATGCGCCCTCGAGTCGATCTGCAAGGCCAGCACGTTCCGGCTCCAGCCGTTGACCAGCGTCTGCTCCATGTACCAGCGGCGGAGCGAGTGGTCCTTGACCTTTTCGATCAGGATGACGTGGTGAGCCCAGGGGATGGCCCAGAGCAGGGACTCCCGGCGATCTGACGTCGCGCCCGACTCGCGAGATTTCGCCACCGCTTGTGGCGCTCTCGCGTGCGGAGGCAATTCTGCCACCGGTTGTGGCACTTTTCCGTGCGGAGACAATTTCGCCACCGGTTGTGGCGAAAAGTCGGCTGGGTTCGAGTACTCCCGGTGGAAGGCGATCATCCGATCGATGTTCCGCTCCGAGAAGCCCTTCACGTGCGGCAGCTCGTTCTTCAGAGCCTTCGCCAGCCGGGGGATGACCGCCGCACCCCAGCCTTCGCGCCGCTGGCGGTCGTCGATGAGCCGGCCAACATCCCAGTAGAGGCGAACGAGTTCCGCGTTCACCGCCAGCATGGCCCGTGTCTGCGCCGACTGGATGCGATCCTTGACGTCGGCGAGAAGGGCCGCGAAGTGGGAACGGGCAACGGCGGCGTTGGCGGCGTCCACCGTCGCGCCGAGCACCCCGCCGTTCATCGCTTCCTCCGCCTCGGCGCCAGCTCCGCCTCGATTTGTTCCACCGTCGGCAGGCTGCCCTGGAGTTCCGCCGGCAGTTTCTCGACCAGCTCCGTCTCCCACTCCGCCACGCCGACGGGGCGCTTCAGGTGGCGAAGGGCGTACTCGACGACGACTTTGTCCCGGCTGCGACAGAGCAGCAGTCCGATCGTGGGCTTGTCCTCCGGTTGCTTGAGCAGGTCATCGACTGCGGACAGGTAGAGATTGAGCTGTCCGACGAACCCGGCGTCGAAGGGCACCGCCTTCAGCTCCACAACCACGAAGCAGTGCAGCTTGAAGTGGTAGAAGAGCAGGTCGACCTTGAAGTCGCTCTCGCCGACCTCGAGCGGAACCTGGCGACCCACGAACGCGAAACCCGCGCCCAGCTCCAGCAGGAACTTCTCGACGTGATCGACGAGCGCCTGCTCGACCTCGGCCTCGCGGCGCGGGTCGGCGGTGCCCAGCATGTCGAAGAGATACGGATCCTTGAAGATCTGCGCCGCCATGTCCGAATCGGTGGGGGGCAGCGTTCGGGTGAAGTTGGTCTGAGCCTTGCCCTGCCGCTCGTGCAGGCGACGATTGATCTGCATCCTCAGGATGGTGCGCGACCAGCCATGCGCGAAGGCCTGCTCGGCATACCAGAGGCGAGCAGAGGGTCCCTTGATGGCATCAAGCAACTCGACGTTCACGCCCCATGGGAGTTTGTGCAACGCCCGTTGCACGATTGCCGCGTCGGGCCAGGCTGCCGCGAACGCGCGCATGTACTTGAGGTTGCGGGCGGACAGGCCCGACATGTCGGGGAACGCCACGCGGAGGTCCTGCGACAGGCGATCGATCACCTTTGCGCCCCAGCCCTCCGCGGCCTGCCTCGCGAGGATGACGCCGCCGACCTGCCAATAGAGGTCGATCATCGTGGCGTTCGCGTCGAGGACGGCCTTGAGCCGCGCCGCTTCGATGCGCCGCCGGATCTCGCCGAACGCCGAGCCATAGCCGTCCAGCACCTCGGACTTCGCGGGCGCCGCCGGGAACCGAGCCCGTCCATCCTCACGTGCACGGCCAAGCGCGAGACGCGCCTCGTTGCCCGCCTTCGCCCGCGTCACCGAAGCCGCCTTCTTCTTACTGGCCATACCCCAGCTCCTTCAGGTTCGCGGCGATGGCGGCGTCGAGCTTGGCGGCTTCGGCCTGCTGCGCGCGGAGCGTCGCCGCCAGGCGCCGCATCTTCTCGTCGAAGGGCTCGCCGTCGTCCTCCTGGCGCTCGGCGCCGACGTAGCGGCCGGGCGTCAGCACGTGGCCGTGCTTCCTGACCTCATCGAGCGTCGCGCTCCTGCAGAAGCCGGCGACGTCGGCGTACTCGCCCGCGTCCTTCTCGCCGCGCCAGGCGTGGTAGGTGCGGGCGACGCGCGCGACGTCCTCGTCGGTGAGTTCCCGGTGCGTGCGGTCGACCATGCGGCCGAGCTTCCTGGCGTCGATGAAAAGCACCTGGCCGCGGCGGTCGCGGAACCTGCCGTCCTTCCGGTCGCGCGCGACGAACCACAGGCACGCGGGAATCTGCGTCGAGTAGAAGAGCTGGCCGGGCAAGGCGACCATGCAGTCCACGAGGTCGGCCTCGAGCAGCTTCTTGCGGATCTCGCCCTCGCCGGACTGGTTGGACGACATCGAGCCGTTGGCGAGCACGAAGCCGGCGACGCCCGCCGGCGCGAGATGGTGGACCATGTGCTGCACCCAGGCGAAGTTGGCGTTGCCCGCCGGGGGCTTCCCGTACTGCCAGCGCTTGTCTTCGGCCAGCCGCTCGCCGCCCCAGTCCGAGATGTTGAACGGCGGATTCGCCAGAATGAAGTCGGCCTTGAGGTCCGGGTGGCGGTCGTTGTGGAAGGTGTCGCCGTGGGCGATCTGGCCCTCGATGCCGCGGATCGCCAGGTTCATCTTCGCCAGCCGCCAGGTCGTGTAGTTGGACTCCTGGCCGTAGATGGAGATGTCGGCCTTGGCCTTGCCGCCGTTCCCGTTGCCCGTCGCGTGCGCGCGGATGAACTCCACGGACTGCACGAACATGCCCGACGAGCCGCAGCACGGGTCGTACACGCGGCCCCGGTACGGCTCCAGCATCTCGACCAGGAGCTTGACCACGCACCGGGGCGTGTAGAACTCGCCGCCCTTCTTGCCCTCGGCGCTCGCGAACTGCGAGAGGAAGTATTCGTACACGCGGCCGAGAACGTCTCGCGCACGCGCGTCCTCGTCGCCGACCGTGATGTTGCTGACCAGGTCGATGAGCTGGCCGAGGCGCGTCTTGTCCACGACAGGACGGGCGTAGTCCCTGGGCAGCACGCCCTTCAGCGCCGGGTTGTCGTCCTCGATGGCGGTCATCGCCGCATCCACGATCTGCCCGATCGTGGGCTGCCGCGCCCCCATCCTCAGGACGGACCAGCGCGCCTCGGCTGGCACCCAGAAGACGCTCTGCGCGCGGTACTCGTCCGGGTCCTCCGGGTCTGCGCCACCCGCCTTCTCCGCGAGAAGCCGCCTACGCAGCTCCTCGAAGGCGTCCGAGATGTACTTCAGGAAGAGCAGTCCCAGGACGACGTGCTTGTACTCGGCCGCGTCCATCGAGCCGCGCAGCGCGTCGGCCATCTGCCACAGCTCGGTCTCGTAACCGACGGTGGCGCCGGTCCTCTCGGCTTCGCGCAAACGAGTTCTCTTCTTGGCCACTCGCTACCTCACGGGATCCTCATCCGCCCCTCGTCAACGGCCGCCCCCACCTTTCCGCAAACGCGGCTGGGCCGGCCGGCCAAGATCACCGTCGCGTCCATCGTGACGTCACGATCAGCCCGGCCTCGTCGGCCGCCTGACGAGTTCCCTGACGCCCTCCTCCAGCGAGATGAGCACACGGATGATGTGCGCAGTGGTGATCAGGCTGGTCCACACAAGCAGACCACATACAATTGCGCCCACGACGACGAAAAGTCCTTCCAGCTGCCCGCGGTGGCCCTCCGCTTGCGTCATCATCGTCCCGCCGACACGGATCCCCCAGCCGACGACGCTACTGGCGAGCACCCACGCCAGGACCGCCTGGATGGTCGCGACGACTCGCAGCGTCTCCCACCGGTCCACGAAATACGACATGCACTCGCTCCTTCTTCGACATGACACCCGGCAGAGGCCCAGCGGAACAACCACACCAGCACACGAGGCCACCTGCTACTGGAAACCAGCGGTGCACCCGCGCCTCGCCTGCCCACTCGCGTCCCGGGAATCAACGGCCAGTCCATCGATGCACCGCCTAGTCGGCCGACTGGACGGCGCGACGGCGCAGGCGCCTCAGAAACGGATGGAGGATCTTCTGCGACGTGAGTCACCGCGCGTCCTCCTGCAGGGTCATGCCGTGAATCACCACCGAGATCCTGTCGCGCGTAGCGCGCATCATGCTGACGGCGTCGAGCTGCTTCTCGGCCCTCGTCATCGGACAGTACCTCCAGTGGGCTTCGAGTCTCGATCACCGAGAAGCGCATGCACCCTGGATCCGCAGCCAGCGCGAGAGGCCCCGCGGCGTCCGGGGTGATTCGGGTAGCAGAGCGGTTGCATTCGATGTCCGCGCCCTGCTCGTCGCTGCTGGATTCTTGAGGCCCCTGGTCGGATCGCATTCCTGGGACACGCTTTTCACTTGAGTACGCGCACTATCTCCTGAAGCAGCATGTCGAGACTATTGCGGAAGTCCACCTGAGTTTCCATCGGCAGCGCTTCGCTCTTCCGGACTTGAGTGTGGAGAATCAAGTCCGCGATCTTCCTGGAGGTCTTGTCCAGGTGACTCATGGCGTCCTTGAAGGACCTGCCCGCGGAGCAGTTGTTTGCCAGCTCAGAGAAAGTCCCGCAAGAGAAGACCGGTGGGACATGGTCCAGGACGGCGCGAACCAGCATGGGTATTGCGAGGACCAAGCGCGCCTGGTAGCAGATGTTGATCTCCTCGCAGAAGCGGAGGAGCTTCGTCAGGTCGTACTGGGCCGACTTGCACGCTCTGAGCTGTCGCAGCCGATCGGGATGAACGTAATGCTCCGTGGATATGGTCGTGGGCGATGCTACATGCACGTCAGTGAGTGACAGCACGAAGTTGCGTGTTTCCATGAACTTAGGGCAATCGGCGGGGCAGGCAGGCCAGGCGTAGGAGCTGGGAGCGTCACACGCCATGTCGTCCGTGACGACGTTGTCCGCAGGGATACAACGCGCCCAATCCTCCTTGCACTCGGCGCAAAAAGCACCCGCGTGCCCCCTGGCCACCCTCAGATGGGAGCACTCCCTGACCTTCCCAGCCTTGGCAAGCCGCCTCAGGTGTTCAACAACATCTGCCTTCGAGAAGATGTCTACGAAGCTCAAGGTGCTGCTCCCTCAGAGGTATCAACCGCAGCATGATCGCGAGCCGCCCCTCCCCGGGTAGGCCTGCCGCACCTCATGGGGTGCCGATCACTCCCGGAGGTCGAACCCGACAAGCTGGGCCAAGGCAGCGGCCTGGTCAAGCCCACTTTGGGCTGTGTGGAGACCGAGCCAGAGTGGCTGGCCCAGCGGTCTTTGCCAACGCTCACGCCACTGGACCGCAACCCGCGGATCGTTCTCCACCTCCTCGCACGAAGCGCAGGTGAATGCTGCGCTCGGAAACCCGATCTGAAGTGAGAGCAGTCGTTCATCGTTGATGTTGTCGTTCTCGTTGCCGCGCGTCGACCTTCTTCCGTGTAGCTCGCCCGTCTTCGACCTGGTAGAAGTGTCACGGCTCTCCTCCGCGTCCGGTTTCATCGGCCCTAGCCGCAGCGTCGGTCCCGGCGGTGCGGTCGATCCCGTTCGGCCGACGCCCGCATGGAGTATACCGGCGCGCTGAGGAAATGACGTGGCCCGCCGACAGGGCAAGGGGGAAAACGTAGCTCGACGGATCGGCCAGCCTGGGATACCCGGCTCGATCGCCGCCAGCAGCGCCCCTCCGCCCTTGTTGACTCGCCGGGCTGGGTTCCTCTACCGTGGCGCGGTTTCAGGGCAGCGTACGCGGAGGCCAGAGATGGCAGGCTTCGAAGGCATCAAGTGGGCCGGGCGGCAGATGCGCTACGCGCTGGACACGCGCCAGTTCGACCTGCTCGCGGCCACGTCGAAAGTGAGCGCGGTGTCACGCTCGGTGCACTACGGGCTCTGCCTGGCGTTCGAGGGCATCCGCTTCTTCTGCCGCAGGAACGAGCAGGGCCGCCTCGAGCTGGTCTTCCTGAACCTCGACCACAACCTCAAGCGCTTCCAGCGCGGCATCGCCTTCAACCTCGGCCGCAGCCAGCAGTCCCTCGTGCCCACGACCGAGGCGATGATCGACCTCTTCCTGAACAGGTTCTTCGCCTCGTCGGACATGCTGCCCTTCCTGAGCGAGATGGCCGACCTCGGCGCCCAGGGGTACCTGCGGCCCTTCACCATCGACGAGGAGCAGTCGATCGGCGTGACCTTCCCGGGCAAGCCCGCCATCCGCGCGGTCGTGTGCCGCTACGACCGCTACCTGGGCGAGCCGTACACCGGCGTGGTCGTCCCCGGCCTGGTGCGCGCCGTGGGCGTGAACGGCACCGGCTGCCTCAAGCTCGGCGTGAACTACCTGATGAGCGTGAAGGCCGTGGACGCGGCCAAGGCGCTCGTGCCCGAGGCCGCCTCGGCGCTGTTCCTCGACGACCGCACGCACCTGCAGCTCGCCGAGCGGCACGTCACCGAGTGGGACTCGTCCTGCTGCCTCTTCGCCCTGAAGGACGGCACCGTGGTCAAGATCCCGGAGAGCAACCTGATCCTGCCGTCCGTGACCATCCTCGGCATCGTGACGATCCTCCGGCACATGGGCGTGACCGTGGTTGAGCGCGACATGTCCTACGGCGAGCTGCTCGACCGCGGCCAGGCGGGCGAGGTCGTGGCCATCTGCAGCATCGGCACGGCCGGCATCCTGAACCGCTGCCAGAAGCTCGTGCTGGTGGACGAGCAGAACGCGATCGCGGGCGCGCAGCAGGCCGTCCCCGGCCACGACCTCTACCAGGCGCTCGGCGAGGCGCGCAAGGTCTACTGGGACATCTACCGCGGCCGCGCCGAGGCGCCGCCGGGCCTCATGCTCAGCCGCTTCGCGCTCGGCTAGCCCGGCCGCGGGCCGGCGCGCCCGCGCCAGAAAGCGAATATGCAATGACCAACATCGCCCGCATGCCGCCCAAGGAGTTCTGCGCCTTCTTGCAGGACAAGGGGATCCGGTGCTTCTTCCTGGTGTGGAACGAGGAGGAGCAGCGCGTCCGAGCCTCCCAGCGCGAGGTCGAGCCCCTGGCGCGTCTCCTCGAGCAGGAGCGGCGCGACTTCGACCGGCACGAGGGAGTGTTCGTTCAGGTCGCGCCCGAGAGCGGCACCCTGCAGGGCGCCTTCGTGCACCGCACCTGCCGCGGCCAGGCCGCCGGCGGCGTGCGCTTCTGGACCTACGACACGGTCCTCGACTACCTGCGGGACGGGCTCCGGCTGGCCAAGGGCATGACCCAGAAGAACGCCCTCGCTGGCCTCTGGTGGGGCGGCGGCAAGGGCGTGATGGCGCGCGGCACGGGCATTGACCCCTCCTCTGCCGCGGCGCGGCGGCGCATCTACGAGGAGTACGGCGAGTTCATGTCCAGCCTGCGCGGCTGCTACGTGACCGCCGAGGACGTCGGCACCTCGGTCGAGGACATGGCCGCGATCTTCTCGCGCACGCGCTTCACTACGTGCATCCCCGAGCGCCTGGGCGGCAGCGGCAACCCGTCGGTGCCCACCGCGCGCGGAGTAGTGCGCGGCATGGAGGCGGCGCTCCGCCACCTCGGCCTGGGCACGCTCGCCGGCAAGACGGTCGCGATCCAGGGCATCGGCCACGTGGGCGCGCCGCTGGCGCTGTACCTCCGCGAGAAGGGCGTGGCGCGCATCATCGGCTCGGACGTGGACCCGGCGCGCGCGGACGAGCTGCGCCGGCTTCTCCCCGGCGCCGACCTCGACCTCCGCATCGTGAAGCGCGGCGATTGCTCACTCTTCTCCGCGCCAGCCGACATCCTCTCGCCCAACGCCACGGGCGCGGTGCTCGGCCCGGCCACCATCCCGGCCATCGCCGCACGCATCGTCTGCGGCGCGGCGAACAACCAGCTCGAGGACCCGGAGCGCGACGACCGCCTGCTGCAGGAGCGCGGCATCCTCTACCTGCCCGACTTCCTGGTGAACCGCATGGGCATCGTGAACTGCGCGGACGAGCAGTCCGGCAGCCTGGAGCACGACCCCGCCTTCGAGCGGCATCTCGGCGACGAGTGGGAGAACAGCGTCTTCAACCTCTCGCTCGAGGTGCTCGCCGAGGCGCGAAAGAGCGGCCGCACGCCGCACCGCGTGGCCGTGGAGATGGCGGACCGCCGCTCCTTCGAGCTGAACCCCATCTTCGGCCACCGTAGCGCCGCGATCATCCGCGACCTGGCGCAGAGCGATTGGGCCGCGGCGCGATAGCGCCGCGTTCTCCACGCACCGCAAGGCGCCGTCACTTTCCGAGGAGCTGCACCTCGTGGAGGGTCGGCCCCTCCACTGCCTCGAGGATCTCCAGGCGCACGCGCCGCGCGAGCCGAGGCGCAAAGGTCAGCTCGGCCCTTGCGCCGAGACGCTCTCCCTCGGCCGCGACCCGCCACGCGCCGTCCTCCTCGACCAGCAGCTTGAAGCGCCGCACGCGGTCCCAGGCGCCCTCGTCGATCACAGCGCGCGCCACGCGCAGAGGCTCCCCCAGGTCCACCTCGAGCCACGCCTGGTGCGTGCCCGCGTCCGTGGCCCAGCGCGTCTCCGGATCGTCGTCCAGAGCTTTCTCCGGCCCGTACTCCGCCCTGCGCGCGAACACGTTCGAGGCCGAGGCCTTCTTGCCGAAGGCCAGCGATCCCGACGGCGGCCGCGGCACGTCGAGCGGCGGCAGGGCAAACGCGTCCCCGGCGAGGGTCAGCTCGATCACCGTGACCACGGGATCGCGCGCGTCCTCCGGCACGATGACCTCGAGGCCGGACTCGGTCGCCTCGACGCGCGCCCCGCCGTCGCCGAGCAGGCGCGCGCGCAGGACCGGCAGCGCCAGGCGCGGCAGGAGGAGCGGCCCCGCGTCCGGCCAGCGCATGACGAAGAGGAAGACGCGCTCGCCGCGGCAGGTCGAGGCCCCCCACGGCCCGGGCCGGTACGGCCCACCGCGCGTGCCGTACACTGCCTCGCCATTGCGTTCGAGCCAGGCGCCGACCTCCGCCAGGCGCTCTGCCTGGCGCTCCTCGATGCGGCCGTCCGGCATGGGGCCGACGTTCAGGAGCAGGTTGCCGTCGCCGCCCGCGGCGAGCACGAGCGCCCGCAGGCACTCGGCGCGCGACTTCATCTCGTCGTCTGGCTTCCAGGCCCACTGGCGGCAGAGGGTCATGCACGATTCCCAGGGCCGCTCGCGGTCGAAGGCGCCGATCTGCTGCTCGGGAGTGTCGTAGTCGCCCGACGCCGCGGCCTCCGCGCGCAGGCGCCCATTGCCCACGCGGTTGTTGATGATCAGGCCGGGCTCGAGCTGCTTGAGGAAGGCGTACAGGTCCGCGCCGCGCGCCTCGGTCCACGGCTCCTCCCAATGGCCGTCGAACCACAGCAGGGAGACCGGCCGGCAGCGCTCCAGGATCTCGGCGAGCTGCGCCTTGACGTAGGCGACGTAGCTCTCCATGTCGGCGTGTGCCTTGCGGCCGCGGCCGCCCGGACTGTCGGTCGGATAGTCGGGGTGGCGCCAATCCAGGATCGAGTAGTACACGCCGAAGCGCAGTCCCTGGCGCGCGCACTCCGCGGCCAGCTCGGCGAGCACGTCGCGCTTTGCTGGCGAGGACATGACGTCATAGTCGGTGTGCGCCGAGTCCCACATGCAGAAGCCGTCGTGGTGCTTGGCCGTGAAGACCAGGTACTTCATGCCCGCGGCGCGCGCCACGCCCACCCACTGCGCCGCGTCGAAGCGCTCGGCGCGGAACTCGCGGTAGAGGGCGTCGTACTCGCCGATCGGCACCGCTTCCCCGCGCGACCAGCCGATCTCCGTGCCCCTCAGGCTGACCGGGCCCCAGTGCACGAACAGGCCGAAACGCGCCTCCTGGAACCAGGCTAGGTCGGGCGCATCGCCGGCGCGCGCCGCGCCGAAGCAGGCGGCCAGGGCGAGAAGCGGCAGGAAGCAACGCATGGCGGATCCTCCAGGCTCCAGGGCGCGGCCCGGGCGGGCGCGCGCCCGCTGGCCGGTGTATCATTGTCATGAAAGGAGGTCGAGCCATGCCTACCTCCCGAAAACTCGTCGAGATCAGCGAGCAGAACGCCGGCGAGCTGACCCGCCAGTGGCTCCGCCGGGTGCAGAGCGACCCCAACACGCCGACCTACCGCGGCTTCGACCAGAAGGAGCTGTACGACCGCGCGTACGACGTGTTCCACCGCCTGGGCAAGTGGATCTCCCACGAGACGACCAAGCAGGAGATCGAGGCCGTGTACACCGCCCTCGGCCGGGAGCGCTGCCGGGAGGGCTTCGCCCTCGCCGAGGTGGTGCTGGCGCTCATCTTCTCGCGCCAGATCCTGTGGGAGAAGATCCAGAACGAGGGCATGCTCGACAACGCGCTGGACCTGCACAACGCGCTCGAGCTGCGCAACCGCGTGGCCCAGTTCTTCGATCGCGCGACCTACTTCGTCATCGTCGGCTACGACCGCGAGCGCGCGGCGGGCTGATCTACTACTCCCAAGAATCGTTGCGCCGCGCGACGATTCTTGGGAGTAGTA
>DYIW01000154.1 GCA_020723465.1 Phycisphaera mikurensis | reverse complement strand
GGAGCGTCCCAGCCTGCGCGACTTCGAGTCGGGAAACGCGCTCATGCGCGAGGTCCTGGAGGTCGCCCGGCCCGCGGCCTTCGACAACATTCCGGTCCTCATCCTGGGCGAGCGCGGCGTGGGCAAGACCCGGCTTGCCAAGGCCATCCACAATGATGGCCCGCGCGCGAGCCAACGGTTCGAGATCCTGTGGTGCGGCACGATGCCGCCGGAACTGCAGGCGAACGAACTCTTCGGCCATGAGCGCGACGCCTATACCGGCGCCGCCGGGAGGCGCCGGGGGCTGATCGAGCGGGCCCACGACGGCACGCTCTTCATCGACGAAATAGGGAACCTGTTGCCTGAGTGGCAGTTCAACCTGCTCGAAACCCTGGACAGCGGCCGCTTCCGGCGGCTGGGTGGCGATCGGGTGCTCACCTCGAACGCGCGCGTCATCGCCGCGACCAACTGCGACTTGGAGGCCGCGGTGGCGGCCGGTCGCTTCCGCCCGGACCTGTACGACCGACTGGACGTGTGTTGCATCACGGTTCCGCCGCTCAGGAGCCATGCCGAGGACGTGGAGCCCCTGGCATACCGCTGTCGGCGGCTTCCTGCACAAGTTCCTCCACAAGGAAGGCAGGACCGCGGAGAGGCTCCACCGGGAGGTGTGGGACGCATTCCAGGCGTATCTCTGGCCCGGGAACGTGCGGGAGCTGCACAACGTCATCAGATTCGCCGTCATGATGTGCCGCGGGGTCGAAATCCTGCCCGCGCACCTGCCCGTGAAGCTCCGCGTGGCCTTGAGCCAGAACAGGTCCCCGGTCGCGCCGCCGCGCGGGTCCGCCGTGCACATCGCGACGTTCGCTGCTGCTCCGCCTCCCGGACGGAACGGCAAGGCCGTGCCGTCCATGGACGACCTCGTCGAGCAGGCCGAGCGGTTTGGGATCGAGTGCGCGCTCAAGGCGTTCGGCGGCAGCGTGGCCCAGGCCGCAAAGGCTCTGGGCCGTTCGAGAAGGTGGATCGAGGTCAGGATGAGGAAGTTGGGGCTGAACCGGAAGGAGTTCCTCCCCGGGAACGGGAAGGCAGGAGCGGAGCCTCCATGAGAGTCCGAGTCAGGACGGGAATCCTGGGCACGCCGCGCTGGACGGACCGCGTGACCCGGTTGGACGCCATGGCCGTGGCTGCCGTGCTTGGGACCGCGCTCGCACTGGCTCTGCTCGGCATGGCACTGAACCGGCCGGACATCGATCCCTTCCTCGTCGGCGAGGAGGAGGCGGCGGGGCTCGAGCAAGGCCACGGCGGCTGCCGCCTGAAGAAGCCCCTGCTTGAGGTCGCGCGAGCAGAAGGCGGCCGGGCTGCGGAGAGGTGGTTCCTCGGACTCCCGGACGGGCTGCTCGTGGCCGCAGAATCGCGGGCCGACGTGAACTCCGGCAGGGGCGGCTCGGCGCCAAGCATGGACGTGTGGCTGGTCGGCGCGATGCAGCCGCGCTTCGGCTTGCCTGGGCCGGGGCTGACCGGCGGAGAAGAGGCCACGCCTGAGCAGGAGGAGGCCTGGCACCGGGGCGGCGGCCTGCGCTACTTCGCCGCATGCGACCTCGGCGGGGACAGGACCTCGCTCGACACGACGAACTCGGATGGCACCGGGGACTCGATGCCGCGGATCGGCGTGCGCCTGCTCTCGGTCCCGTGCGGCCGTCCCGTCAGCGTGGAGGTTTGGGCGGAAGGCGGGCTCGGATCCGTGGGCCTGAGGATCACCGTCGAGTGCGCGTGCGGGCTGCGCTCCGCGCACGAACCGCCTGAAGGGCGCGGCGGACCCGACCTGGATGGGCCGCCCGCCAGTCGGGATGCGCGCCCCCGCTGGACCGCCAAGCGCCTCCCGCCCGATACGCCCGGCCTCGGGGAGTGGGCCGTCACCCGCGCGCGCTGGTGGAAGGACCTGCAGGCGCAGGCCGAATCCGAGCCGCCGCAGGCCTGCCGGAGGCTCTCGGCATCCCGCTCTCGGCTGACCGCTGACCGCTGACCGCTGAAAGCTGACGGCTGAGCGCTTCCCGCTCCCCGCTCCCCTCAGATCAAGTTGTACTTCTTCCGCAGGATCCATTCGGCCGCCAGCAGGGCCAGGAAAGCCAGCAGCGCCGGGAAGGAAGACCACAGCTCCGCCCGCGATGGCTCGCCTCGCGGCCGCTCGCGCACCTCCCCCTTGACCGCGGCCAGGGCCTCCTCGACCTCGTCCAGCCCGAAGTACTCCCCGTGCGTGGCGGCGGCGATCGCCTCCAGCGTGTCTCGCGCCAGCACCGGGTTCTCCCATTCCAGGCGCGGCACCTGCACGCGGAACGACTTGGGCGAGAGCCGGCCCGGCTCCCGTCCCGCGGGATCCTCGATCCAGACCTGGTAGGTCCCCGGCAGGCCGGTGCGGATCGTCCCCTCGAACAGCCCTTCCTCCGGGTCCACGTTCGCCAGCTCGATGGGCGTCACGCGCCCGTCCTCGCCCGCGAGCTGCACCGCCTGCTTGGGGTAGCTGACCGGCTGGAAGTCCACGTCGCGCACGCGCGCGCTGATCTGAATGGCCTCGTGGATGTCGTACAGCGACTTGTCCGTGACCAGCTCGAAGCGCTTGTTGGTGCGGCGCAGCTTGTTCAGCGCCACGTGACGCACGGCCGCGCGCCAGAAGCGCTCGGTGTAGCGGTCGCCGTAGAACTTGCGCCACAGCCAGGTCGAGTCGAAGGCCACGAACATGGTGCGGCCGGTCGGATAGAAGGTCGAGGCCAGGAGCACGTGGTTGCCGAACTGGTTGCCGTTCCGCGGGTGGCGCAGCATGACCTCGGCGCCGCCCTTGGCCTTGTGCACCGGGTAGTACCACTCCTGCGGCGGCAGCCCGACCTCGGGATCCTCCCAGAGCCGCCGGTTCTTCTGCAGGTCCGGCTCCAGGCGCACGACCTCGTGCGGATCGATCGGGTTCTCCAGGCGCGGCCGGAAGGGCGCCTGCACCTCTTCCCCGGCCAGGCGCCGCTCCTCGTCCGCGTCGCCGAGCACCACCGGCAGCACGTCCTCGAGGGGTGTGCCGGCGTAGGCGCGCGGCGCGTCCAGGACGCCGGCGATCATGATCAGGCCGCCCCCCACCTCGACGAACTCCTTGAGGTTCCTCAGCGCTCGCTCGGAATCCTCGACCGTGGAAGCGATCCGGTACGGGGCCACGTCCCCGAGGATGATGACGTCGTACTCGAAGAGGTCGCGCTTCTCGGGTGGGAAGCCGATCAGCGCCGGCACGCCCTCGCTGGACTCCTGGATGAAGTCCTTGTCCGCGTCGAGCAGCAGGCACTGCGCTCGCATGTTCTTCGCGCGCAGCAGGGTGCTCTTGAGGAAGCGGTACTCCCAGCGGGGATACCCTTCCACGTAGAGCACGCGGATCTCCTCCGGGTCGACGCGCAGGTGGTGCGCGCGCAGGTTGTCGTCCAGGAACTGCTCGCCGCCGAGCCGCGCGACCGAGATCTCGAGGTCGTACTCGCCCTCGCGTTCCGGCCGCCAGAAGAGGATCTCAGTCAACTCGCGCCCGTCCTTGGGCAGGACCACCTCGCGGCTGGCGAGCACCTCGGACGCGCCCTTCTGCCGCAGCAGCAGGCTGCTGCTCCGGCCCTCGTAGCCCTTGGAGGAGATCACCACCTCGAAGGCGACGTCGTCGTTCACCAGGGCGACGTCCGGGGCGCGCACCGACTCGATCGCCACGTTCTGCGGCTCGTTCGGGTCGCCCACGCCCACGGCCAGGATGCGCACTCCGTCGAGGGCCGCGCGCTCGGCCGCCTCCAGCGGGTCGAGGCCGGAGTTGTTGCGGCCGTCGGAGAAGACCAGGAGGTCGCTGACCGGCTTGCCGCGGCTGCCGTATTCCGCCAGCACCTCGGCGATGGCGCTGCCGAGGCGGGTGTGCTGGCCCTCGGCCCTGAGGTCGCCGGGCGCGGCGAGCGACCTGAGCTCGTCGCCGAAGGAGTAGAGCTTGACCTCGCCGCGATCGCCAAGCACGACGCTCGGGTCGGTCGCCGGCCGGCCGAGGATGGCCTGCAGCAGCTCGGCGCGGCTGGTGGCGGCCACCCCCTCGACTCCCGGCAGGCCGGAGAGCGCCGCCAGCCGCTCGCCGGCGTCGCCGCCGGCGTAGGCGTCCGAGCGCTGCATCGACGCCGAGCCGTCCAGCAGGATCGGCACGACCGACTTCTCGATCTCGACCTCGTGCGTCTCGCGCACCGGCCGGAACAGGAAGAGGAACAGCGCGGCGAAGACGAGCGCGCGCAGGGCGCCGCACAGGAAACGCGCCCGCGGCGGCGCCGTTTGCCCTTCGCGCCGGTAGACGAGGGCGACGAGCAGCACGATCGCCGGCACGATCACCAGCGCCACCACCCAGCCGGGCGGGGCCTCGAGCAAGCGGAACGTGCTCACCTCGCGCGTCTCGGCCGGGGCGCGCGCCAGCGCCGCGCCGGCCGGGCAGGTGCACAGCGCGGCGCAGAGGACCCTTCGCCACCGGCCGCTCATGCGCTCCCTCCGCGGAATTGGCGGCCGAACCACCAGGCGAGCGCCAGCTCCGCCGCCAAGAGCCCCACCAGCGCCCAGAGCAGGGCGCGCCACAACTGGCCCTCGCGCGCCTCGGCCTGCGCCGCCTGCCGCGCGTCGATCTCCGTGACGAACGTGACTTCCACCCCGGGGTAGAGCGCGCGGAAGGCCGGCTCCTCGAGGCGCGCCAGGTCGCTCTCCGCCACCTCCACGTTCACCGCGAAGTGCTCGACCTCGCGGCGGCCGGCGTCGCTGCCCGCGCCCGCGAGCGGGTAGGTCAGCTCCAGGCCATAGAAGCCGGGCACGCCGGTGGCGCGGTAGGCGGGCAGCACGAACTCGCCGTACTCCATCTCGCGCGGCGTGTCGCGCAGGGGGTCGCGCGCGCCGTCCGGCCGCAGCACGCACACCTCCGCGGGAATGCTCTCGGCGGTGCGGCGCAGCGCCTCGCCCACCTTCAAGTTGAAGAGGGAGAGATCGGGGAGAGTGAGGTAGTAGGCGGCTTCCTGCACCAGCGGCAGGTAGGTCTCGATGTTGTCCAGCCAGCCGGCCCAGGCGGAGTCGGCCGTGGTGGTGCAGAGCAGCACCCGCCCGCGTCCCGCCGGCTTCTCCAGCAGGAGCGCCCCCGGAGCGGCTGGATCGTCGTTCAGCTGCATGACCACGGCAGTGGCCTGGTCCTTGGGCCCGATCTCGGTGCGGAAGAAGCGGCGGATGGGGACGCTCGTCGGGTTCTGCTGCAGCTCCGGATCGGCAAAGACGCGCAGCAGCGGATGCTGGAAGTCGTCGACCAGCGGAAAAAAGACGGCGTCGCTGCCCTCGCGCACGTCGCCGCGCGCCTCGAGCAGGCGCGCGGGCAGGAGGCCGGTGCCGTCCGCGCGATGCAGGCGCTCGTTGTAGGAGCGCGCGTCCACCAGCTCGCCGAGGAAGATGAACAGCCCGCGGCCGGCGCGCACCGCGTCGTCCAGGCGCCGCGCCGCCTCCTGGTCGATGCGCGCCACGTTGGCCAGCACGATCAGGTCGTAGTCGGCCGGATCCTCGGCGCGGCCGTTGAAGCGCCGGTCGTCGACGGCGTGCAGGCGGAACACGGTGCCGCCCGTCTCCGGGTCAAGGCTCGGGTTGAGCATGTCGCCGAGCAGGGCCGTCTCGCGCAGTTCGGGTTCCGGGGAGAAGTCGCCGTCCACGAGCAGCACGGACACCGCCTCGTGCACGGGGAAAGCGAGGAAGCGGCGGTCGTCCGCCGGCAAGTCGTCCTCCTCCAGCAGGAACTCGACCGTGTGGTTGGCGCGCGCCGCGTCGGACGCGCGGAAGATGGTCGAGCACTCCGCGACCGCCACACCCGCGGCGGGCGCGTCGAAGGTGACGCGCCGGCCCTGCTCGCGCTGCCCGTCGATGACGAACGTCGCCGGCACGGCGCGCAGGTCGCGCGAGGTGCGGTTGCGGACCGTAGCGGTGAAGCTCACCACCTCGCCGGCGACGACGTTTTGCGGCCGCGAGAGCAGCTCCTCGACCACCAGGCTGTGCGCCTCGGCGCTCTCGCCCACGTCCACCACGGTGAAGCGGCAGTCGTGCTCGGCGGCGACGCGCCAGGCCGAGGCCGGGGTCGCGGCCGCCGGCACCGCGGCGTCCAGCGCGTCGCTCGCCCCGGGGTGGAAGGTCTCGCGCTGCAGATCGGTCAGCACGTAGACCTCCTTGTGCGCCTCGCCCAGCACGTTCTCCGTCAGGTAGTCGAGGGTGCGCACCAGGTCCGCCCCGCGCCAGTCGGGCGCGAGCCGCTCCACGGCCTCGCGCGCGCGCTGCAGATCCGAGGTGACGCTCAACACCGTGCGCGGCGGGTCGGCCAGGGCCACGACCGTGACCTGGTCGCCGCGCTCGCGCGCGAGGCCGTCCAGGACGCGCCCCGCCTGCGCCTTGGCGCGCTCCAAGAGCGTTTCCCCGCCGGCCGCGCGCCGCCCCATCGAGTAGGACGTGTCCACGAGCAGCACCACGTCGCGCTGCGCCGGCGAGAAGAGCGAGAGCGGGCTGGACGAGGGCACGAAGGGGCGCGCCAGCGCCAGCGCGAGGAGGACCACGAGCAGGCAGCGCAGCAGCAACAGCAGCAAGGACTCGAGCGTCAGGCGGCGGCGCGTCCTCCTGAACGCCTCCAGCAGGAACTCCTGCGCCGCCCAGCGGACCACGCGGTAGCGCCTGCGGTTCAGCAGGTGGATGATGAGCGGCACCACCAGGAGCAGCGCGCCCCACAGGAGAGCGCCGTTGCCGAAGGAGAAGCTCATCGCCGCGCCCCGCGCTTGGCCCGCAGGGACAGGTAGGAGGTGAGCGCCACGTCCAGCGGCGTGTCGGTCTGCAGCACCTGGAAGTCGACGCCGTGCTTGAGGCAGCCCTTGCGCATCAGCTCCTGGTGTGCCGAGAAGGCGCGCAGATAGGCCAGGCGCAGCGCCTTGGCGTCGGCCACCAGCGGGGCGAGCCCCTCCAGCCCCTCGAAGCGCGTCATGCGGTCGAAGGGAAACTCGACCTCGTCGCGATCGAGGACGTGGAAGACGATGACGTCCTGGCGCCGCGTGCGCAGCTCGCGCACGCCCGCGAGGATGCGCTCAGGCTGGGCGAACAGGTCGGAGATCACCGCCACCACGCCGCGCGGCGGCAGCTTGGCGGACAGCTCCTTCAGCACCAGGCCGGGGTCGGTGCGGCGCACCAGCTCGGCCTGGTCGATGGCGCGCGTGATGGCCAGCAGGTGCGAGGGCCGGGTCGCCGGCGGCACCCACTGCTCCACGCCCACGTCGGTGAGGGCGAGCGCCGCGGCGTCGCGGCTCTTCAGCACCAGGTAGGCGAGCGTGGCCGCGACCATGGCCCCGTAGCGGAACTTGCTCACCTGCCCCGGGCCGGCGTAGGACATCGACTCCGACGCGTCCAGCACCAGGCTGAGCGTCAGGTTGGTCTCTTCCTCGTAGCGCTTGATGTAGAAGCGGTCGGTGCGGCCGAAGATGCGCCAGTCGAGATGGCGCAGGTCGTCGCCCGGCACGTACTCGCGGTGCTCGGCGAACTCGACCGAGACGCCGCGGTGCGGGGAGCGGTGCAGGCCGGCCATGAAGCCCTCGACAGCGGTGCGCGCCCGGAGCTCGAGCCTCGCGATCTTGGAGAGGACCTTAGGATCCAAGTACCGGCGGTAGCTTTCCATCGGCGAGGGCATCGGACTCCGCGCGCGGCACGGTGGCGACGATTCGGTCGACGAGGTCGTCGGAGGAGACGCCCTCCGCCTCGGCGCTGAAGTTCGGCAGGATGCGGTGGCGCAGCACCGGGTGGGCGATCGCGCGCACGTCCGCGCCGGTCACCGCCGGCCGGCCGTCGAGCAGGGCGCGCGCCTTGGCGCCGAGCACCAGGAACTGCGAGGCGCGCGGGCCTGCGCCCCAGGCCACGGACTCGTTGATGAACCCGGGGGCCTCCGCGGCGCCGGGGCGGGAGAAGCGCGCCAGGCTCATGGCGTAGCGGATGACGCTGTCGCCGACCGGCACGCGCCGCACGAGCTGCTGCAGGCGCAGGATGTCCTCGCCCGAGAGGACAGCGCTCGGCTCCTCCTGGTCGCGCGCGGTGGTGCGGCGCACGATCTCCAGCTCCTCGTCGGCCGACGGGTAGCTGATCTTCACGTTGAACATGAAGCGGTCGAGCTGCGCCTCGGGCAGGGGGTAGGTCCCCTCCTGCTCGATCGGGTTCTGCGTGGCGAGCACGTAGAACGGCAGGGAGAGGCTGTGCTTCTTGCCCGCGACCGTGACCTGGTACTCCTGCATGGACTCGAGCAGGGCGGCCTGGGTCTTGGGCGGCGTGCGGTTGATCTCGTCCGCCAGGATGACGTTGGCGAACAGCGGCCCGGGAATGAAGCGCAGCTCGCGCTCGCCCGTGGTCTTGTTCTCCTGGATGACCTCCGTGCCGGTGATGTCCGAGGGCATGAGGTCGGGCGTGAACTGCACGCGCTTGAAGGACAGGGTGAGCGTCTTCGACAGCGTGGAGATGAGCAGCGTCTTGGCCAGACCGGGCACGCCGGTGAGGATGCAGTGTCCGCGCGAGAAGAGGGCGATGAGGAGCTGGTCGACCACCTCCTCCTGGCCCACGATCACCTTCCGGATCTCGGTCTTGAGCTGGTCGCGGGCCGCGCGGATGCGCTCCACCGCTTCCAGGTCGTTCGGTTCGGGCATGGTTCGATCTCCGCGCCGGCCGGCACTCAAATGGACAGGGCATGATACGCGCCGCGCGGGTGGTGGAACGTCAGATTCCCTCTAGCGCGGGCGGCCCCCTCGCCCCCGCGAGTTTCGAGTCCGCGGCCGGAAGTCGGCCGGGCCCGCCGTCCCGCCGCCGTCTTCCGCGATGCTGGCGCGCAAAAGGTCCGGCGCGAAGGCGCTCGTGGCGCGGCCCACCGCGGCCCAGCAAGGAGAAGAGCAGGAGCCGCCGGAAGGCAGCTTCGAACTACCGACTTCAGACTTCTGACTGGCGGCGGCGTGGGCGCGGCCGGAGCGCGGCGGCGATCCGGTTGCAACCCCTGGACCCAAGCCGCCGAGATTCGTTGACGCGCCGCCGCCCTCAGCGCGCGGCGCGGACGCGCAGCACGTACCCGGGCGAGACGCTGACGAGCGCGTCGCCGAGCAGGAAGAGGTTGCCGAAAACCTCTTCCTCGCCCAGCCGGGCCAGCGGCTCGGGGACCGGCAGGTGATCCTTGATCAGCAGGTCCTGGTCGAGGGCGATCCGGTAGAGCGCCTTGCTGGTCGGCAGGAAGAGCGTGCGCTCGAGCAGGAGCGGCCGGCCGCTCAGGCGCTCCTCGATCTCGAAGGCCGGCGTGGCCAGGACGCGGCTCCCCGCCAGGTCGCTCGCGGAGATCTCGAGGCAGCCGATCCTCGGCCCCTGGCCGCGCTCGCCCGCGAAGACCAGCAGGCCCTCCTCGGGCTCGACGCCGAGCAGCGCCCTCCGGCCCTCCTTGAAGCTCGGGCGCAGCAGCAAGTGTCCCTCGGGCGAGGGGCGGCGCGCCAGCAAGTAGAGGAAGCGCGAGTCCTCCGGCGCCGCGACCACCTGGTCGCCGGCCACGTACGGCGGGGAGCGATGCCAGCCGCCGGTGTCGAAGTAGCTCTCGCGGCGGAAGGCCTCCAGGTCGACGGGGCGGATGCGGTTGTACTTGAACAGCCAGACCACCGCTCCGCTGAGCGCGTCGACCGCGGCCACGACCCCCAGGTTGGTCACGCAGTAGGCGACGCCTCCGGCCACGAGCAGCGGCGAGGGCGCCACGCGCTCCTCCACGACCATGCGCAGGCGCGCGTCGTAGTGGCTCACCTTGGAGGCGCTGGCCAGGAAGCGCGACCAGACCAGCCTGCCGCTCGCGCGCTCGAAGGCGAAGAGCGCGCACTCCGTGTTGGCGCGCAGGCGCGAGCCCGCCAGGAGCAGCAGGTCGCCGCACAGGACCGGCGGCCCCTCGAAGACGAAGTCCTGGAGCTCCTCGGGCGCGCCCGGCAACTGCGTGCGCAGCAGCAGCACGCTCTGCCCGTCCCGCGCGGCGTCGATCCCGATGAGCTGGCTGACCTCGTCCGGAGGGGTGCGAAACGACAGGCCGGATTCGTTCAGGGCGAAGTAGAGGCGCTCTCCGTCGCCCACCGGCTCGAGCGATCGGCTGGCGATCTCGGCGTAGTTCGGATCGTGCTCGAACTCACGTTCGTAGAGGACCAGCGGCGCGTCGCCGCCGGATGCGCCGTCCAGGCGGTAGAGCCCGACCAGGCCGAGCACCCAGACCTGGCCCGCGGCCAGGGCGACCGCGTGCGGCGGAAACGCCAGCTCGGGCGCCTTGACCGCGTCGTATTCGCGGCTGGGCATGCGCGCGCGCTCCTCGAGCGGCAGGCGCGCGAGCACCTCGAGCCGCAGCGGCTCGTGGCAGAGCCGGCGCCGCTCCTCCCCGCCCGCCTGCGCCTCGAGCCGCGCCGCGAGCTCGTCAAAGAACGCACCGAGCGGCCGCGCCGCGCCGCCGCTGTGGAGCGGCTCCGCCAGCAGCGCGACGGCGCGCTCGCGCAGCTCCGCCAGGCCGCGCCGGTCGCCCGCATCCGCGAGAGCGAGCGCCAGACGCGCCGCGTCCGCAGGGCGTGCCCAGCCGCGCTCGAGCAGCAGCGCGGCAGCGGCCGTCGCCGGGGCGCGCGCGCCGCGCTCGAAGGCGAGCGCAGAGGCCTCCTCCAGCGCGCGGCGCGCCGCGCTGGTGAAGGGGTAGCGCGCGGCCACGCGCAGGAGCAGCGCCGGATCGAACAGGCGCAGGGCCTGGCGCCGTGCCGCCTCGGCCTTGGCGCCGAACAGCCCCTCGTAGACCGAGAGCGCCTCCGCCGGCAGCTCTCCGAGCCGCCGCCGCGCCGCTTCCGCCGCGGACAGGTACACGCGCGGGCCGAACTCCACGACCGCGTCGTCCGCGCGGTCGAGGATGCGCTGATAGGCGTTGATCGCCGCCGGCCAGGCCTGCTCCTCGCCGCGGGTGCGCGCCAGGAACAGCTCGGCGTTCACTTCCTCGGAGACGCGCACGAAGGCGGAGTTGCTGAAGTCCTGGTCTTCCTCGACGTAGACCTGGGGCGCGGCCGCGCACGGGCTCGCGGCGGCGAGGCAGGCGGCGAAACCGAGCGCGCGAATCACCGCGCGGCGCCGCCCGGCTGGCTGTGCTGCAGGCGCGCGCGCACCACGCGCTCCAGGAGAGCCGGGTCTCCCTGCTCGATGGCGTCGACCTGCTGCTGCACCCGCTCCGCCTCCTCGCGCAAGCGCGCCAGCTCGGAGAGCGCCGCCTCCTCCAGCTCGGCCAGGCGGCGGTTGCGCTCCTTCGCCGGCCGCGTCATGGTGAAGAACACCAGCAGGACCGCGGCCAGGACCACGATCAGGAACAGGTTCCTCTTCACGACCACGGGCACGGCGCGCCTCCCTCTGGTGCGAGGAGCGGTATTGAACCCGGGCGCCAGCACAACGTCAACCGCAGAGCGACTTTCTGGGCGCAAGGAGAGGCCCGCGGGCGGGTGCGAGCCGCAGGCGCGAAACGCGGCGCCGGGGCCTCAGAGCGTGCGCTTCGTCCTGGCCGCGGCGCTCTTCTTGCCGCCGCCGGCCGCGGCCGGGCCGCGCCAACGCCTGAGGAACGCCGGGCCGGCGTAGGTGGCGGCGCGGCCCAGCTCCTCCTCGATCCGCAGGAGCTGGTTGTACTTGCACACCCGGTCGGTGCGGCAGAGCGAGCCGGTCTTGATCTGGCCGCAGCCCGTGGCGACCGCGAGATCGGCGATGGTCGTGTCCTCGGTCTCGCCCGAGCGGTGCGACACCACGCACGAGTAGCGCGCGCCGGCCGCCATGCGCATGGTCTCGAACGTCTCGGAGAGCGTGCCGATCTGGTTGAGCTTGATCAGGATTGAGTTCGCCATGCCGGTCTCGATGCCGAGCGCCAGGCGCTGCGTGTTGGTCACGAACAGGTCGTCGCCCACGATCTGCGCCTTGCCGCCGAGCGCGGCGGTGAGGTTCCGCCAGCCCTCGAAATCGTCCTCCTGCAGGCCGTCCTCGATGGAGAGGATCGGGTAGTCGTTCACCCAGCGCACGTACATCTCGACCATGTCGTCCGACGACCTGGGCTTCCCCTCGATGAGGTACTTGCCCTTGCCGAAGAACTCGTTGGCCGCCGGATCGAGCGCCAGCGTGACGTCCTTCCCTGGCTTCAGGCCCGCGGCCTCGATGGCCTTCAGCACCACCTCCACGGCCTGCTCGTTCGAGTCCAGGTCGGGCGCGAAGCCGCCCTCGTCCCCCACCGACGTGCTCAGCTTCTCCTGCTTGAGCAGCTTCTTCAGGGCCTGGAAGACCTCCACGCCCATGCGCAGCCCTTCGGCGAAGGAATCGGCGCCGACCGGCTGGATCATGAACTCCTGCAGGTCGACGTTGTTGTCGGCGTGCTTGCCGCCGTTCAGGATGTTCATCATCGGCAGGGGCAGGATGCGCGCCGCCGCGCCGCCCAAGTAGCGGTAGAGCGGCAGGCCAGAGGAGAGCGCCGCCGCGTGCGCCACGGCCGCCGAGGCCGCGAGCGTGGCGTTGGCGCCGAGCTTGCCCTTGTTCGGCGTGCCGTCCAGGGCGACCAGGATCTGGTCGATCTCCACCTGGTCGCGTGCCTCCAGGCCGACGAGGGCGCGCGCGATCGGACCGTTCACGTTCTTGACCGCCTTGGTCACGCCCTTGCCGAGATAGTGGTCCGCCACGCCGTCACGGAGCTCCACGGCCTCGTGGGAGCCGGTGGACGCACCGGACGGCACGGCCGCGCGGCCGAGCGCGCCGTCCTCCAGCAGGACCTCCGCTTCGAGCGTGGGCGTGCCGCGCGAATCCAGGATCTGACGGGCATGAATGCTCTCGATGATGGGCATGGTTCTCCTCCAGCAGCGCTGGCCCGGTTTTGGGATGCGCCGGGCAACGTTAGCGAGGCGCGGGCCCCTGCGGCAGCGCGAAATGGCGGCGTTTCGCCGGTCAGACGCGGTCGCGCAGCAGCGGCAGGAGGCCGCCCAGGTCAGCGGAGTCCTCGTCCTCCTCCTCGATCAGGCCGCTCCACCACAGGCCGAACCAGAGAGCGCGCACGAACAGAAAGGAGAAGAAGCCGGCGGCGCCCAGGCCCAGCCGCAGCGAGTCCTGGATCTCCCCGAGCCCCGGCCCCTGGACGATGAGCAGCGCCGCCAGGCGGAGCACCAGGTCGATGGCGAAGCGCGGACCCTGGAACGGCGCGCGCACCAGGCTGAACAGGCCCCAGGTGAGGATCTCCGCGCACAGGATGCCCGCGACCAGGGAGCGGACGCCCTCGCCCCCGGTGCGGACCAGCGCGACGAGCGCGCCGTAGAGGAGCAGCATGGCGACCGCTCGCAGCACCGTGGCGCCGCGGGCCGGCGGCGCCGCGGCGTGCAGGGTGCCGGCACACGGTTGGCAAACCCTCGCCCAGACCAGCCGGCGCGTCCTCGGCAGCGGCAACTCGCGGCCGCACGACTCGCAACGGGCCTGCCTCATGCGCATCTTCATTCCCGAGCGGGAGCTGGGCTGGCCCCAGCCGTACCGGGGCCCGGCCCGCTCATCGGAATCGCCCGGCAATCCCTTGAGGCCCTCGCCAGGAAACCGCCCGCGGGGGTTGAAAACGCGCCTTGGCCGATCGATGCAGCAAGTACGGAGATGAATGGCGGGCGAACCGGTGCCCCTCCTCGTCGGATCGCTCGTCGCTGCGGCGGGAGAGCCCTTCCTCGCCCGCCGCAGCCTTCTCCGCCTCGCGGAGCCGC
>DYIW01000153.1 GCA_020723465.1 Phycisphaera mikurensis | reverse complement strand
CGCGGCCACGGGCCGCGGCCGCGCGCTCTGGGCGCGCGGTGGATGCGCGACAGCGGGACATGGGTCCCGGAGGCGAAGCGTCACGCGACCATGCTGACGAGGGACTTCAGCGACGCCTCGCGCATGGCGAACAGTGCTGCGGTGAGGAGCGCGCCCCGCGCGGACGGACCAGCGGGATCAGCGCGCCACGAAACACGGGTCGGTCGAGTCCCCACAGGACCCCGGTGATCCGCGAGCCGAAACGCGAGAGAAAGTCCTTCATGGCGTCGTCCTCGAGCGGCGGCTGTCGGAACAACAAGCGTCCTGCTCGGGGAGCGACGCCGTCTCCACTCTTCCGCTGCGGGCGAACCCCGCGCCAGGTAGCCGCCGCGCCGCCCTTCCCGGCGCGCGACCGAGGCGGGAGCGGGTACTTCAGGCTCCTCGCTCGCAGCCCCACCGCGTACGAGCGATTGACGGTGAACCTGAAGGACCCGCTCCAGCCTCGACCGCGCCTCCCTGCTACAAGATGTCCATGATCTCGGACTGCGTGTAGAACGCGGCCAGGTAGTTCGAGCCGATGGTCACGCGCGCATTCCAGGGACGAGCGAGCTTCTCGCCGATGAGGCCCAGGGCCACGGCTCCGAAGGCGCGCGCCAGCCCCGGGCGGTGCTTCTTCTTGATCAGGTCGAGCAGCGGCGGCAGCGCCGAGCGATCGCCCACGTTGCCGAGCGCCTTGGCCACCGAGGACGTCACCCAGAGCGTGCGCGCGGACTCCAGCTCCTTGACCAGCAGGCCCGAGACCTCGAGGTCGCCGAGCAGGCCGAGGCCGGTGGCGAGCTGCACGCGATAGTCCGCGTCGTTGGTCTCGGCGAGCAGGCGCTTCAGTTCGGGCGCGCCCTCCTGGAAGTCCATCAGACCGAGCGCCTCGGCCAGGGCTCCCTTGACGCCGAGATCGCCCGCCTCCGCCAACTCGGCGAGCAGGGCCTTCCCCATGGGCCTGGCCTCGACCAGCCCGAGGGCGATGGCCAGCGCCGCGCGCTGGCTGGGATTCCTGGTCTCGGTCCACACCTCGCCCAGCTTGGTGGCAAAGAGCAGGCGCGCCTCGGAATCCGCGGGGCAGGATCGGCCCACCAGGGCGCAGGCCGTGGCCGACCAGGGGAGCTGCGACGTGCTGCGCGGCCGGACGAGGTGGCGCAGCAGGAACTTGCTGACCTGGTCCAGCACCTGCGCCTGGCGCGGCAGGTCCGCCGCGGCGCCGGCGCCGATCTCGCCGAGCGCGATGAAGGCGAAGTGCGACGCGACCTGGTCGTCCGCCTCGCCCGCGCACTCGCAGAGTGCCTCGATGACCTCCGCGTCCTCGGGCACGGCCAGGCGTCCCAGCGCGACGACGCAGGACTGGCGCACGAGGGCGGGCGTCTTGCGGCTCAGGGCGGTCCTGAGGAGCAAGGGCAGGGCGGGACGGGCGGTCTCCCCGTGCCGCGCGATCGCGATGGGGATCTGGGCGCGAATCACGTCCGCGGTGCGCGCGTTCTCCAGCTCGTCCAGCAGGAAGGGCAGGATCTCGAACTGGCCCTCCTGGTAGAGCCCGAGGGCCAGGATGCAGGACGCCTTGAGGTCCACCTTGGCGTCGGTCGAGCGCGCAAACGTCTCCTGCAGCGCGGGCAGGGCGCGCGGATCGGACAGGTAGCCGAGCGCCACGGCCGCCAGGGAACGCTGGATCTCGTCCACCTCCTGCGTGAGCTTGAGCAGGCGCCGGCCCTCGCGGCTGTCCTGCAGGATCTCGAGGAGATGCGGCACCGCCAGGCCGTGGCCGAGCACACCCAGGCCCAGGATCGCCGCCTGCTTGACCGAGCGTTCGGGGTGCGCCAGTGCGGCCACGATGTCGTCGAAGACCAGGCTGGCGCGGCTCGCCGGCGTGACGCGCGCCAGGGCCAGGACCGCCGAATCGACGATGTCCGGGTCATCCTCGGCCAGCAGCCCGCGCAGCACCGGGAGCACGTCCGGCTCGAGCTCGCCGAACGCCGGCCGCGGCGACTCCGCGTCCGGCTGGATGTCGGGCGTGACCCCATCCCGGCCCAGGCCGGTGATGCTGTAGCGCGAGCCGAGCCGGGCGCGCAGGTTCAGGTAGGCGTGCTTGTTGAAGCTCCACCACGTCTCCCAGCCGGAGTAGTCCGGCCCGGCAGCGCGGCGGACGCCGGTGAACGCGCCGCCGCCGCCCCCACCCGTGACCGGTCCGGCGCCGCCGCCGCCCGGAGTCGTGGGCCCGCCCCCGCCGGGGGTGGCCGGGCCGCCGCCCGTGCCCGGAGGTCCGATGGAGGGCCCGGGCCCGCGGTACATGCCGCCGTGCGCCCCCAGCTCTCCAGCCAGCGCCAGGATCGTCCCCACGACAAGGGCGCCAGCCAGGGTCGATTTCATGCAGTTCTCCAGCGGTCCAGGAGACGCGCCGCGGCGGACCCCGTGCGAGTGGTCCGCAGGCGCTGGCCAGGCTCGATCCGTAACGGTCATACCATTCCTAGCAATCCGTCGTCCTGAACGTGCGTCACATCGCGGCGGCGCCGCACCAGACCTGTCCGCGCTCATTGGTCGGGACCGACCGGCGCCGCCGCGAGTTCGAAGTCCGAAGTCGGAAGTTGGAAGCCGGAAGCCGGAAGATCCTTCGGCCGGCTGCTGGCCTCAACCCCTTCGAGTGCCTCGGGTTCTCGGCGAGGAGGCTCAGGATCTTCGCGCCGTGTGAAGATCCTGGCGGTCAGTGGCACAGGGGGCTCCCTGGCCCGGAGGGCCGGCGCGCCTGGAAAGGCCGGTTTCAGGCGGTGAAACGCCGGCCGGGCTGCGGCGAGCGTCGGGTCACAGCCCCGGTGGCGCGCGCGGTGGTCGTGCGCATTCGCACAACCAACCGCTCAGCGCGGCACACCTGCTATCCTGAGCGATCGACCGGCTCATCCGCCCGCTCGAGGCCACATGACCACCACGATCCGCACTTCATGCACCCAGGACTGCCCGGACGCCTGCGGTCTGATCGCCACGCTCGAGGGAGAGCGTGTGACGAAGCTGACCGGCGATCCCGCGCACCCGCTCACGCGCGGCTTCCTGTGCTTCCGTACGGGCCAGCGCTACCTGGGCCGCCTGGGCGCGTCCGAGCGCCTGAGCACGCCGCTCCGCCGCGAGAACGGCGGCTTCACGGCCATGGGCTGGGACGAGGCGCTCGACCTGATCGCGGGGCGCCTGGCCCGCATCCGCCACGAGTCCGGGGCGGCGGCCGTGCTGCACGTCCAGGGCGGCGGGTCGCTCGGCATGCTGAAGAACCTGAACACTCTGTTTTTCCGCCTGTTCGGCGGCGCGACCGAAACCGGCGGCGACGTGTGCGACGGCGCGGGCTCGTTCGCGAACGTGGCGGACCTCGGGGCCTGCGATGCGAACGGCCGGGAGGATTTGCGGCACGCGCGCGGCGTGCTGCTCTGGGGCCGGAACGTGGTCTCCTCCAGCCCGCACACTGCGCCGCTCCTGCAACAGGCCAGGAAGAGCGGCGCGGCCCTGTGGCTCATCGACCCGCTGCCGCACGCGACGCGCCGCCTGGCCGACCGCACCGTGCAGCCGCGGCCGGGCGGCGACGCGGCCCTGGCGCTCGCCGCCGCGCGCATCGTGCTCGATCAGGGACTCCAGGATGCGGATGTGGCGCGCACCTCCGAGAACTTCGCGCAGTTCCAGGCGCTCGCCCGCTCGCGCAGCGTGGCGAGCTGGTGCGCCGAGGCGGACGTCGCTGAGGGCGTGGCCCTCGACCTGGCCCGCTTCCTGGTCGAGCGCGCGCCCGTGACGTCCATCCTCGGCTGGGGGCTGCAGCGGCGCGGGAACGGCGCCACGCAGGTGCGCGCCATCACCGCGCTGCATGCGCTCACCGGCAACATCGGCCAGGAGGGCGCCTGCGCCTGGTTCACGACCCCGCGCCGGCGGCCTTTCGACCTGACGTGCGTCCAGGAGCTCGCGAGCGCGGTGCCGCGCCGCCTGCTCATGCCGCTCCTTGGCCAGGAGATCGTCGCGGCCGAGGATCCGCCCATCCGCGCCGTGGTCATCGACAACTGCAACCCAGTGGCGACGCTTCCCGACGCCGCGGGCGTGGCGCGGGCGCTCTCCTCGCGCGAGTTCGTCGTCGTGATCGACCCGTTCCTGACCGACACGGCGCGCGCGGCCCACGTCGTGCTCCCCAGCACCATGATGCTCGAGGAGGAGGACCTGGTCGGCTCGTACGGCCACCACTACGTGTCCGCGTGCCGGCCCGTGGGTGAACGGCTGCCGGGGACGCGCAGCGACCTGGAGATCTACCAGGCGCTGGCCGCGCGCCTCGGCTTCGGTGCGCGCCTGGCCGGCTCGCCCGCGGAGTGGTGCGAGCGGCTGCTCGCAGGGCTCGCCGAGCACGGCATCGACCGCGCGCGCCTGCTCGAGCGCGCGCGCCTCGATCCGCGCGCGCCCGCGGTCGCCTTCGCCGGCCGGCGCTTCGCCACGCCGTCGGGGAAGTTCCGCTTCCTCACCGAACATCGCGCGCCGCCGCCCGTTGACCCGGAGTACCCGCTCTTCCTCTTCTCGGTCTCGGACCGGCGCTGGCAGACCTCGCAGCTCACCGCAGCAGAAGAGGAGGAGGAGGGACCGCTCACCGCCACGGTGCATCCGGACTCCGCGGCCGGAATCCCGGACGGCGGCGAGGCGCTGCTCGAGAGCCGCCTCGCCGCCCTGCGCGTGGTGGTGCGCCACGACGCGGAGTTCCGGCGCGACAGCGTGCGGGTGCCGCGCGCACGGTCGCTGCGCCTCGGGCGTTGCGTCAACGCGCTCATCCGGCCGCGCCTCACGGACCACGGCGAGGGTTGCGACTACTACGACGAGCCGGTGCGCCTGCGTAGAATGCCGCGGGCACCGCAGCACGGGAGGGACTCATGAAGGCCGTCGTCATCCGCGAGCACGGCGACTACGACAAGCTGCTCCTCGAGGACCTGCCGCGGCCCGCGCCCGGGCCGCTCGAGGTCCTGGTCAAGGTCAAGGCCTGCGGCGTCAACCACCTCGACACCTGGGTGCGGCGCGGCGTGCCCGGCCACACGTTCCCGCTGCCGCTCGTCCCCGGCTCGGACGCCGCGGGCGTGGTCGAGGCCGTGGGGCCGGGCGTGACCAACGTGCGGCCGGGCGACGAGGTGGTGGTCGCGCCCGGCTTCTCCTGCGGCCTGTGCGCGGAGTGCGCGCGCGGGGACGACAACCTGTGCCGCGGCTTCGGCATCTTCGGCGAGAGCCGCGACGGCGGCTGCGCCGAGTACGTGGTCGCGCCCGCGCGCAACTGCCTGGCCCGGCCGGCGAACCTGTCCTGCGCCGAGGCCGCGGCCATGCCGCTGGTCTTCCTCACGGCCTGGCACATGCTGGTCGCGCGCGCGCGCGTGCGGGCCGGCATGGACGTGCTGGTGCACGCCGCGGGCTCGGGGGTGGGCTCGGCCGCCATCCAGGTGGCGAAGCTCCTGGGCGCGCGCGTCATCGCCACCGCTGGCAGCGACTCCAAGGTGGCGAAGGCCAGGGAGCTGGGAGCGGACCTGGCCGTGAACTACCAGAACGAGGACTTCGCGCGCGCGGTGAAGGACTTCACCGGCCGGCGCGGCGTGGACGTGGCCATCGACCACGTGGGCGGGCCGACCGTCTCGCGCACGCTCGCCGCTCTCGCCAAGGGCGGCGCGCTGGTCACCTGCGGGGCCACGGCCGGCTTCACGCTCGAGACCGACCTGCGGCCCATCTTCTTCAAGAGCATCTCGATCCTCGGCTCGACCATGGGCAGCTTGGCCGAGGTCCAGCAGGTCATGACGCTGGCCAGCCGCGGCCAGCTCAAGCCGGTCATCCACCGGGTCCTCCCCCTCGAGGAGGTGCGCGAGGCGCACCGCATGCTCGCGGACCGTGAGGTTTTCGGCAAGGTCGTCCTGACCCTGTGAACGGCCGGCCAGGGGAATGAAGCGCATGCTGCTCAAGCTCGCCGTGTTCGCCGCCCTGGCGGCCGCCGCGGCTCTGTACGCCGCCTGGTACGTGTGCTGCTTCCCCGGGCGCGCCGCCGGCGCCGGCGACCGCGCCCCTGACCCGGCGCGCGTGGCGCGCCTGCAGAGCTCGGTCGCGGCCCTCGCCGGCGCGATCGGCCCGCGCAGCCTGGAGCGCGGCGACAGCCTGGAGCGCGCGGCTGACTGGATCGAGGCCGCGTGCCGCGGCCTGCCCTTGCCGTTCATCTCCTACTTCCAGGAGGTGCGGGGCAGGAAGTGCCGCATCATCGAGGCCACGCTCGCCGGCGACGGCCGCCTGCCGGGAGTGGCGGTGCTGGGCGCCCACTACGACACGGTCGCTTCCACGCCCGGCGCCAACGACAACGCCAGCGGCGTGGCCGCCCTGATCGAGCTGGCGCGCGAGTTCGCGGCGCGCGGGGCGCAGGCGCGGTCCGTGCGCTTCGTCGCCTTCCCGAACGAGGAGCCGCCCTACTTTCAGACCGGGGAGATGGGCAGCCTGCACTACGCGCACCTCTGCCGGAGCCGCGGGGACGACGTGATTGCCATGATCGCGCTCGAGTGCCTGGGCTGCTTCCGCCAGGAAGCCGGCAGCCAGCGCTACCCGCCGCTGGTCGGCTCGCTCTATCCCGACCGGGGGAACTTCGTGGCGTTCGTGGGCGACCTCGGCAGCCGCTCCCTGCTGAGCCGTGCTCTCGGGAGCTTCCGCGCAGCCGCCGCCCTTCCCTCCGAGGGCGCCTGCCTGCCCGGCGGCCTGCCCGGGGTCTCCTGGTCCGACCACTGGTCCTTCCGCCAAGTGGACTACCCGGCGATCATGGTGACCGACACCGCCTTCTTCCGCGACACGTGCTACCACGAGCCCGGGGACCTGCCGGAGCGCGCCGACTGCGAGGCGCTGGCGCGCGTGGTCGAGGGGCTCGTCGCGGTGGTCAGCGACCTGGCTAACGAGTGATCGCCGCCGGTCTTCCGGCGGCGTTCTTCTCTTCTTCTGCGGCTAGTGGCGCAAAGACGTCAGGAGAGCCGTGAGAGTGCGCTCCGCATGATCGGCCGGGTCGGGGAACGCCGCGCGACCTCGACGAAGCCGGCCTGCAGGAAGGCCGAGGCCACGCCGGTGTAGGCGAACACGTCCGCCAGCCGCCGCGCGCGCGCGTCGATGGGGTAGGCCTCGAGGATGCGCGCGCCCGAGCGGCGGGCGTGGCGCGCGGCCGCCTCGATGAGGCCGCGGGACACGCCCGTGCCGCGCTCCTTCCTGGCCACGAACAGGCAGACTATGGACCAGACCGGCTGGTCATCGACCGACGCGAGCACGCGCGAACGGGCGAGCAGCGAGAAGGCCGCGCGCGGCTCGACCGCGCACCACCCGACGGGCTCCTGGCCGCGGTAGGCGATCAGGCCCGGAATCGTGCCACGTTCGACCAGCCGCTTGAGCGCGCGCCGGTTGCCCTCGCCCTTCCTGCGCTCGTACTCCCGGCGCGTGAGGCGCGGCGTCATGCACCAACAGCCGCCGCAGGCGCCGCGCGGGCCGAACAGGCGCACGAGGTCGGACCAGCGCTCCGGCGTCAGCGGGCGGACCTTCAGGGCCGGCGGACGCGTCACGGCGCGTGTCCCAGGGCACGTTCCACCACCTGCGCCACCTCGGTGCGCGAGAGCTTGTCCTGGCCGCGCTCCAGGGCGTCAAGCGTGGCCTCGGCCAGCGCCAGCGGCACGGCGCAGAACTCGCGGATCGGGCCCGCGGCCAGGCGCGCGGTGAAGCGCGCGGCGAGGGCCAGGTTGGTACGCGCGTAGTGCGCGACCCTCTCGACCGGCCAGCCCGCGGGGAAGAAGTCCGTGCCGCGCGCCAGGTCCTCGCTGCGGTTCCTCAGGATGTTCACCGCCTGCAGGCCGCGGCCGAAGGCGACCGCCTCGGTGCGATCGGTCTCGGTGCCGTCGTGCCAGGCGAAGAGGTCGCAGAGGAGCACCCCGACCGCGCCGGCCACGCCGTAGGTGTAGCGCTGGAGGTCCGCCTCGTCCCGCACGCGGAAGCCGTTCTCGGCCCAGTGGGCCATGCGCTCGGCCATGGCCGCGGTGGCGTCGAGCACGCGCCAGCGGATCGAGGCCGGCGCCAGCTCCGCCCACTCGCCGAGGCGCAGCGTCACCTCGGGCAGCCGCGCGGAAAAAGGCGCGAACAGGGCCGCCAGCTCGCGCGCCGGCGCGCCGTCCGCCGTGGCCTGCAGGGCGAGGCTGATCGCGCGCAGCAGGCGCGCGCGCTCCTGGCCCTCGAACAGGCGGTGATCCTCGATCTCGTCGATCGAGCGCATGCAGAGATACGCGGACGCGACCGCCTCGCGCAGCCCGTCCGGCAGCCGGCGGATGGGAATGAAGAAGGTCCTGCTCGTTTCCTCCAGGACCCGGAGGGCGTCCTTGCCCACGGCGCTCCCGTTCATCGTGTCCTGCGTCGCCGCCACTGGGCCGGTCATGGTAGCGGCAAGGAAGACGCGCGGCGCGGGTTTTCGGCGCGCGCGGTTTCCAGCACGCCGTCAGAAGGTGATGGCGAAGCCGTCGCTCTTGACCTTGCTCCCGGTCGCGGCGGGGCTCTTCTGGCCCGTGACCACGATGTGCACCGTGTGCCAGCCGGCGGCGGGAAAGGCCTGCTGGAAGACCGGCTGCTGCGGCACGGCTGCCATCGAGTAGAGGTCCACCGTGGCCGCGAGCACGCCGTCGATCAGCACGTCGGCCAGGCCGCACTCGGTGTCCTTGAAGGCGTACCAGGTGAGCGCATCGCCGAAGAAGTCGTACTCCTCGTATCCGGCGATCTGATCGCACGCCCGGTAGCCGCCGCCGTTGCTGCCGCCGTTGCTGACCTTCTTCCACCACCCGGAGTGCCAGACCGCCGGATGTCCCTCGTCCACGCGCAGGTAGCCGGGAAGCCTGTGCCAGCTCGCCGCCCCGTCGGTGCTGCGGTAGACCCACTCGTGCGTGCTGGCGAACGCCGTGCGGTCATTGATGAAGTCCGGCGACACGGCGACCGCGCGCAGCGCCGCGGCAGGCAAGCCGGCGCTGGACTGCTGCCAGGTCAGGCCGCCGTCGGTGGAGAGGAGCATGCCGTCGTAGAGGCTGGCCACGAGGACGGTGCGATCGGAGGCGAAGGCCGGGGAGAAGGCGATGCCCTCGATGATGCCCGCGCCGCCGGATGGCAGTCCGCTCACCGTGACCCACGTGGCGCCGCGGTCGTCCGAGCGCAAGAGCCCCGAGCCCACCGTGCCGGCCAGGAGCATCTGGTCGGCGGCGAAGTCAGGCGACGCGGCCATGGCGCGAATGGACAGGTCGCGCAGGGGCGTCTGCGCGATCTGCCACGTGCCGCCCATGTCCTGCGAGCGCCACAGGCCCGCCCCGGCCGTGCCCGTGAACAGCGCCGGATCGGCCGGGAAGCCGGGCGCGAGCACCACGCACTTGGTGGCGGCCGCGGTCGGGTACCCTCCCAGGATCTTCCACCACTGCGTGCCGCCCGTGAACGACTCGTAGAACCCGTCCTCGCTCGCGCTCAGATAAAGGTGCTGGTCGAGGGCGAAGAGAGGCGACAGGGCGACCGCGCGCGTCATGCCCTTGGGAGACGGCAGCGGGACCCAGTCCACGCCGCCGTTCTGCGAGCGCCACAGGCCGCCGTAGCCGTAGAACAGCGTCTGGTCCACGGCGAACGCCGGCGAAAGGGAGAGCGCCCCGGACCAGAGGCTGGTGATGCCCTTGGCCAGGCCGGTCCATGTCCCGGTCGAGTCGTTCCACAGGAACGGCCCGCCGCCGTAGTTGCCGGCGTACAGCAGGCCATCCTGGGCAAACGTCGGCGAGCAGACAAGCTGCCGGGTGATGCGCTGGTGATAGAGGTCGCCCTGGCGCCAGGTCTCGCCGCGGTCCGTGGACTTGAACACGCCCTCGAAAGAGGCGACATGGACCGTGCCGTCCGCGCTGAAGCCGGGCGAGACCGCCACCGAGTAGTAGTGGCGCGTCGACTGATCGGACAGCTGCTCGAAGCCCGAGGCGAAAAGCTGCCACGGCTGGAGCGCCGCGGCCGCGCGGAAGCAGGCTGCCTCGTCCGCCACGGCGAAGACCGTGCCGTCGTCCGCGATCGCCACGTCGTTCACCCTGCGGTCGGTGAGGCCGGCGGGGTTCTCCGCGAAGCTCGCGCCGCCGTCCGTGCTGGCGAGCACGCCGTCGTTCCAGCCGTTGCCGAAACAGACGGCGAGGGTGCCGTCCGCGCTGAAGTGAGGGGACACGGCGATGGTCTTCACCGGATGGGCGAAGGTCCACTTCTTCTGCCAGGTGGCGCCGCCGTCCGTGGAGCAGCGCAGCACGTCGCTCGCGGCGAAGGCGCGGAGCGCGTCGTCCGGCGCGAAGGCCACGGCCGTGGCATTCTGCCCGGCCGGCGGCGGAATTGCCGCTGCCCAGGTGGCTCCGCCGTCCTGCGAGCGGAACACGCCGCCCTTGGTCGCGGCCAGCACGGTCTGATCCGCGGCGAACGCCGGCGACACGCTCACGGCGCAGGCCTGGAGCGAGGTCAGGCCGCTGCTGGCGGGCTCCCAGCTCACGCCGCCGTCGCTGCTCTTCCATACTCCTCGCGCCGCGGTCGCCGCGAACACGGTCGCGTCGGCGGCGAAGTTCGGCGAAAAGGCCAGGTCGACCAGGCTGCTGGAGCACAGGGGCGTGCCATAGTGCGTCCAGGAGCGGCCCGCGTTGCAGCTCCGCGCGATGAGCGCGTGATCCGTGAGCATGACCGAGAGCAGCACGGTCTGATCCTGGCCGTAGCTGGGCGAGACCGCGGCCAGGTAGACAACGTCGTGCGGCGCGTGCGCCGCCGCGCGCGGGCCGCAGACAAGACACGCGGCGGCGATCGCCATCGCCGCCGGGCGGAGCAGGAGGCACAGGAGCTTCATGGCCATTCCTCTTTCCGCGGTCATTGCGTGGTGACGTGCAGGGCGTTGCTGGCCGCATAGCCTTGCGGTACGCCCGGATCGGCGACGAACACCTGGAGCGCCGCCTTCGAGCCCGGCGGGGTCGCGGCCGGCACGGGGATGTCCAGAGCGAACGCGCCCGCGCCCGGGCCGGCGCCGCTCAGTGGAATGACGGCAGCCGGCGGCTGCAGCGGCGCGAGCAAGAAGGTGCAGTCTCCCGCGAGCGGCAAGAAGGCCGTGCTCGTGCCGAGGAACAGGAAGGCCGGCGCGCCGCCGAGGCCGCCGCTCAGGCCGAACGAGGCGTTCTGGCCGGCCGCCGGGCAGCCGCCGCCGGAGAGCAGCGGAACGAAGCCTCCGGAGCCCGCGCAGCCCGCGCCGTAGGAGAAGCACGCGGGCCAGTCGATGATCGACAGGCAGCCGTCGTTGCGGTTGGCCACGAAGATCCTGCCGTCGGCGGCCGCAGCCGCGGCCATCTCCTCGAGCGGCGGGTACCAGCCCTGCGGATTGCTGAGCAGCCCGTAGCTCGCGCCCACGGCCGTGAGGGCCGGGTCGATCACCGCCACCCCGCCGGCCAGATCCTGCACGAAGAGCATGGCGCCGTTGTGCTCCGCCTGCCGGCCGAGCGAGAGCCCGCCGAGCGCGGCCACGGGCGCGCCGCTCGGCAGATCGAACGAGAGCACGCCTCCGTCGCGCACCACGAACAGGTCGCCGCCGTGCTCGGCCATGGTCTGCGGGCACTCCCCGCTCACCGCCACCTCGAGGAGCTTCTGGTAGCCGTTCGCGAGGTCGAACACCTCCCAGTGCGGTCCCGCGGCCGCGCAACTGGGAGCGTCCAGGCCGACGCACAGGACGATCATCCTGTCGCCGGCCGCGGTGAAGTGCACGCGGTCGGGCAGGTGATGCAGGTTCGTGATGGTCGTGTCGAGCTGCTTCGTGGCCAGGTCGACCACGTGGATCCGGTTCTCCCAGAAGTGGAGCACCAACATCTTGCCCAGGGTCTCGTGCGGGTAGATCACGTTCCCGTAGGACCAGCGCGGCGCGGCGGCGGGAAGCTGCACGTAGGCCCATGTGCCGCCCGCGAGCGGCCGGTAGTAGAGTTTGCTGCGCTGCTGGTCGATCACGTAGAGCGTGCCAGCCACGACCGCGAGGTCGACCGGATTGACCGGCGTGGCGATCGTGCCAGTGATCGCCTCCTGGCCCGGCGTGGCCACGTCCACCTCGGTCACGAGGCTGGCGCCATTGCACGCGACGTACAGCGTGCCGCCTGCCAGGAAGACCGCTCCCGGGTTCGAGAAGCCCGGCAGGAAGCGCACGCCCGGACTGAGCGCGCGCGCGCGCGGCGCGCCGAGCGCGAGCCGCCCTCCCGCCTCGCTCTCCCGGCAGAAGACGCCGCGTTGGAGCGGGGATTCCACGAAGCCCGGACCGGTCGAGCCCGCGCGGGCCGGGCCGGCAGCGGCCAGGATCAGCAGCAGAGTGACGACAGAGAACTTCCCGAACGCCGTAGCCATGCACGACCCCCATACTGGCGCATGAACGAGAAGGTGCCCCCCGGCGGGCCCCTGAACGTGAGCGAGAGTAACCGCTCGCGCGCCGCTCCGTCAACGGGGTATCAGCCCGCCGACCTGCTCGGCGATCCGCTCGAGCGGATCGGCGCCGAAGTAGTGCTCCATGTCGGGCGGAACGGGCAGGTCCTCCCCGGGCGCGAGCTGGAAGAGCCCCTCGAACAGCCAGAAGCAGGCGCGGTAGGCGAGCAGCGTCTCCCAGGTCGGGACCTGGCTGTCCAGGCCGAGCGCCACGTCGGCGAGGAGGTCGCCGATGGTGAGGAAGACGATGCACCCGCTGCCCTCGTGCACCGCCGCCCCGCAGACCTCGCCGCCGTCCCCGGCGAGCAGCGGCTGCCCGCCCGAAAGAGCACGAAACGAGGCGGGCTGCCGGAAGGCGGTCTCGCCGCTCGCGGCGAAGCGCACCGCTTCGACCAGCGCAGGCGTCGCGGCCCGCGTGAGGCCGAACGCCGCGAGCAGGTGATCCATTCCCACCGCCGCGCCGCCTTCGCGGCCGATGACCAGCGCGCGCCCGCCCGCCGCGACGAACGAGCGCAGGCGCCGCGTCGACTCGTCGCTCAGGCGTTCGCTCGGATAGAGCAGCACGAGCAGCTCGGGCTGGCGCGCGAGGCACTGGCGCAGGGTCGGGAACTCGCGCGGCACCAGGCCCACGCGAACGGGCAGCGAGTAGAGGTTGACGCAGCCCAGCGCGATGCGCTGCTCGTCCGCGGGCACGAGCTCCGTGCGCGGCAGGAAGTAGTCGTTCCCCTCGGTGCAGAACACGACCTCGGGGACCGGGCCGCGCGGCGCGCGCGGCGGGTAGCCGCGGCGGTTCAGCGCGTCGCAGGCCAGGGCGGCCAGGGGCAGGCCGAGCGCGAAGGAGAGCAGCGCCGCCTCCAGGCGGGCGCGGCGCGTCAGGAGGAAGGCGAGCAGCAGCGCCAGACACAGCCCGGCGAGGGCCGCGGCCTTGACCGGCGGACCGGCGTTGGTGCGGTTCAGCCAGTTCAGCATGCCGAGCAGCAGCTCGGGCTTGCCGCGGATGTACATCCAGAAGTTCGAGAAGACCGTGGAGTCGGTGAACGCCAGCACGCGGCCCGCGCCCGCGGTCACGCCCGCGGCCTGGGAGACGCAGCCGAAGTCGCGGTCGAGCTGGGCGCGGCCGGCGAGGAAGAAGTTCGAGCTGGCGTAGTCGGCGCGCTGCGTCTCGTTCGCGCGCCCCACCATCATGTCCTCGGCCAGCAGCGGCGGCGCCAGCGTGCAGCCCGTGCCGAACAAGAAGGGCGGCAGGTCCGCGACGACCGGATGCCCTGGTACTTCGACCACCTGCACTGGTACGACCGCTGGCCGGCGGAGGGCATCAGCGTGCTCATGCCGCAGGAGAT
>DYIW01000152.1 GCA_020723465.1 Phycisphaera mikurensis | reverse complement strand
CCGGCCCCCCGGCGCTCGCAACGCGGCCGCGGGGGATTCCTGCTCGGGCTCTGAGCGCGATGGTGCCGTCTTCGCTGGTCAGCAGCGAGAAGTTCTTGCGATGGGCGTCGCCGTTGCCGAGGGCGAAGTTGAAGATGGTCACTTCGAACAACCGCTGGAGGTCGAGTGGCGCGAAGGAACAGTGTTCGCGAATGGCCGCCGCGATCTGCTCGTGGCTGCCGGAGTACTTATCGGGCCCGCCGAGGATCTGGTGCATGTCCTCGCAGGCGAGCTTCACGACGCGGCGGCCCTTGAGGAGCGGTGGGCGATCACCCTGCCGCGAAGACGGTGACCATCAGATCGCACCCACCGGAATGGCCAGCACGCCCTCGTCCAGCGGCAGAGAGGACCGGACCAGGCAGATCACGCCACCCGGACCGACCGTCCGGTTCAGCTTCGCCAGCGTCCCAAACGGCCGGATCACGTCGCGGTTCGGCGAGGCCGATTTCTTGAACTCCAGCGGGTAGATCGTGTCGTCCTGCACGATGAACAGGTCGAGCTCCTTCTTGTCCTTGTCCCGATAGAAGTAGAAGGGGGCACGGCGCCCGTCGTGGAGCCACGACTTCAGGATCTCCGTGAAGATCCAGGTCTCAAGCACGGCCCCGGAGGCCGCACCGGCCTCCAGCGTCTCGGGGCTGGTCCACTCCGTCAGCCAGGAGCACAGGCCGGTGTCGAGGAAGTGCAGCTTCGGCGTCTTGACCAGACGCTTCGTCACGTTCGAGTGATAGGGCTCGAGCAGTCTGACGATCCCAGACGCCTCGAGGATCGAGAGCCAGCTCCGCGCCGTGTTCGGCGCGACGCCGGCATCTCGGGCCAGGTCGGCCAGGTTCAGGAGCTGGGCCGTCCGGGCCGCGCACGCGCGCAGGAACCTGAGGAACGCAGCCTCGTCGCCCACCCGGGCGAGGTCGCGAACGTCCCACTGCAGATAGGTCTGGACGTACGATCTGTAGTAGAGGTCGCGATCCAGGTCGGGATCCTCAGCCAGCGCCGGGTAGGAACCTCGCCAGATGCGTGCGTAGAGTTCCGGCAGGACCAGACGGGCTGCGTTTTCGAGCCGGGGCTCGAGCGCACCCGGGGTGGGGAGGAAGGGCGGAAGGTCCGCGCCCGATCCGTCTTGCTCCCGGCGAGACAGCCCCAGCAGCTCCAGGATTCCGACCCGTCCGGCCAGGGACTCGGACACGGCCTTCATCAAATGGAAGTGCTGCGATCCCGTCAGCCAGAACCGACCGGGCATGCGGTCCTGGTCGACGGCCATCTTGATCACCGGCAGCAGGCCGGGAGCGTACTGGATCTCGTCGATGAGGACGGGCCCGGGGTAGCGCTGCAGCAACAGGGCAGGGTCCCGCCGCGCGAGGTCGAGGACGAGGGGGTCGTCGAGCGTGACGTAGGCGCGTCCCTCCTCGCTGATCCGCCTGAGGAAGGTGGTCTTCCCGACCTGGCGCGCTCCCGTCACGAGCATCACCGGGAAGTGCTCGCTGGCCTTCCGAAAGGCCCTCTCCAGGGTGCGGTGGATGTACGCGGCGCCCTCCGATTCGTCCAAGATGCAGTGAGGCTGAGTATTGGACGAAATCCAGCTCCTGTCAAATCAGATGTCCGTCTATTCTGCATTTTTGCTGCTGAATAGACGACAGTCTGCCTGCGCGAGCTGGCGAACCTGGACGCGCGCGCGTCGCTGTGGTACAGTCCGCGCTATCAACGAGTTGCTCGCAACTGGTTGATGTTCAACAGGTTGGTGCATGTCCGAGACAAGGCGCCCATGACCCGGAGGCCGCTGGGTCGAACCCTGTGCTCGCCACGGTCGCCTGGTGGTCGCGGCGCATGGAGGAGCATGAAGAGCGCAAGGTTCCGGTTCGGTGGCCTCCTCGTCCTGGCCTGCGCCGGGCTTCTGCTTGGCTCCTACCGCCGGGCTGGCGCGGTGTCCGAGGACCCGCAGGAGATCGCGCTCGAGACACCCGCTGATCACAGCCTGCTCGGGAGCCACCTCGCGCAGGGCGTCGTCATCGACCTGACGGTGGAGTGGCGCGAGCCCGGGACGCTCCTCGACACGGTGGGCATTGCCCAGGCGACCCGGGGCAGCGTGACGCTCGAGATCCTGCAGGACGGCGTCCTCGAGCTGTCCGTGTTCCTGCCCGGCAAGAAGGGCGCGGACGCGTCCGGCTGGTGCCGCATGCGGTCCGTGGCGCGCCTCCCGCGAGAGCAGCCGGGCCGCGTCACCTTGTTCCTGGGGCCGGCGGCGCTTCTCTACGTCGAGCAGCAGTACCAGGGCATGCTCGGCGCGCCCGAGGTCTGGCCCGAGCAGCCGATCCATCTCGGCGATTTCCCCGGGGATGCCGATCTCGATCCGGCCGGGGGCGCACGGCGCGGCATGGTCGGCCGCGTGCGGGTCCTGAGCTTCGGCCCGGGAGACGACGACTTCCAGATCCTCACGCTCCACCGCCGCGTCGCGGCGCTGGACCAGAATGACGGCGAGACCATCCGGCGGCTCGCCACGCAGCAGGCCGCGCTGGCGCCGAAGTCGGCGGAGGGTCTGCACGCGCGCGGCTACGCGCACCTCCGCCTGGGCGCGCTGGAGCGGGCGATCGCCGATCTGCAGGCCTCGCTCGCCTTGAAGGACTCCGAGGCCGCGCGCCGCGACCTGGAGTACGTGCGCTCGCTGCTCGCGCAGGCAGGAGCAAAGCCGCCGCCCGCGCCGCCTGCCGCTTCGGGCCGGGAAGCAGCCACGGCCGAAGCTGGCGCTCGCCGCGGAGGCTTCTCCGCGGCCGAGCTTCCTCCCGCGCTGGAAGAGCAGTCGGCAAAGCTCGACGGCGGCGCCGGCAGCGTGCAGCTTTCGGACGGCGCGGCGCTCCGCTGGCCCGCGGGCGCGCTGCCCGCGGAGGGCCAGGTGACGCTGCGGCGCCTCGAGTCCGGCGCGGACCACGTCCTCTACCACATCGAGGCGCCGGAGGATGAGCTCCGCGGCGAAGCGGAGCTGGAGCTGCCCGTGCCCGGCGGCGCGGACGAGCCGGCCGGCGTGCAGATCCTCTACATGAGGGACATGGACGATTCGGGCAGGCTGCTCGACTGCTCCTGGCAGCCGGGCGACCGGACGGTCCGCGCGCGGGTCGATCACCTCTGCCTGGCCGTGCTCTGGCTCTTGCCGAAAGTGGTCGGTGGCGGCGGCGCGGTCCTCGAGGCCGGCACGCAGCTCATCAACTCGGACGAGCGCCTGCAGGAAGCCGTCGACCAGATGCTCCGGCCGGACCGGGAGCTGCCCGCGGGGGTCACGCGCGACGGCATCAACCTGCACGTGCCGCGCTACGACCAGGGAAACACCTTGCTCTGCTGGGCGGCTTCCCTGGCCATGCTTGCCGGAGCGACCCGCGATCCGGCCGCGGCCCTGGAGCGGCCGTTCAAGCCGCAAGCGATCGCCGCGCTGGTCCAGGCCGAGCCCGACGACGGCCTCGTCGCGGCGCGCTACTGGGCGGCGCCCTACTGCGAGCCGTGGCTCGGCGTGGCCGTGGCCGCGGGCGCGGAGGTGGAGGTCCAGCGCTGGGCCTTCTACGGCAGCATGATCCGCTACGTGATCCGGCGGCTGGAGGAGCGGCGGCCCGTCATGCTCAGCGTGGGCGCGCAGACCCACGACCTCGTGGTCGCGGGCTACGACCGAGAGGGGTTTCTCATCCAGGACCCGCGCGTGGAGGGGGTGGGCAAGGGCCGCGTGGAGTGGCGCGTCTTCTTCAACATGATCAAGGGCTCCGTCCAGACCGCGAGCGCGGTCTACACGGTCGTGCTCGGGAAGCCGGTCCAGGGCGCTCTGCCCCGGGCCACGCTCAACGCGCCCTCCAGCGCGGATGGCGGCAAGCACAACGAGCACGGCTGCTACTTCGTCGCGCCGGGGCAGAGCGGCCGCGATCCCGAGCGGGCGGCGTGCGGCTTCCAGTGGACGGGCAAGGCGCCGGGCGGCGTGCGCCTGGTGACCGGCGGCGAACAGAAGATCGAGGTGAACGAGCTTGTGGTGTCGGGCCGCACGCTGCTTCACGCGAGCAACCTCGCGGTCGCGAACCCGACCAACGGTGAGTTCCGCGGCGCGATTCGCATCTCGCTGCTGGTCGGGGGACAGGAGACGCCGCGCCCGGTCACGGAGATGGAAGTGGTCGTTCCGGGCCAGCCCGTGTTCGGCACGGTGAGCGTCTTCTCCTCGGGCTCGGGGCGCACGGCGAGGGTGTCGCTGCCGCAGGGCATTCCCCTGGCGCCGCTGCTGCGGGAAGCTGGCCCTGGGCCGCTGGCTTGCGTGCTGCGGCTGTCGCTCTGCGAAGGCGGCCAGGAGATCGACCGCTACGAGCTGCCGCTCACGCTGCGGCCGTTCCGCATCGACGCGTTGAGCAGCGCGTCAGGCGGAGGCGAGGGGGCCGCGCGCCTGAGCGGAGCGGGCTTCGCGTACGCGGGCCTCTCCGCTGCCGAGAGCGCCCCGGCGCCCGTGGCGCTCATCTGGCGCGGTCCCGCCAAGGCCGAGCGCGAGGTGCCGTGGCGCGTCGAGTCCGAGACCGAGGCGGCCTTCGAGCGGCCCGCCTGGATGCAGGGCGGTGCGCTCTTCCTGCGCGCGGGCGACGGCAGCGAGAGCGACCTGTTCCCCCTGGGCGTGAGCCTCCTGGACGAGCCCTACCCGCTCGGCTACCGCGAAGTGAAGCGCGTGGCCGAGCCCCAGGACATGCCCGGTCTCGGCTGGAAGTACACCGTGCAGGTCCTGGAGCGGGAGGTGGACGTCGCCGGGGTCTTCCACCTCGGCAGCAGCAATCCCTTCGGCACGGCCGGCGACCCGGCCGCGGCGAAGCGCGTTCCCGCGGTCCTGCCGCACGGCTGCCAGGCGATGGTGATCCTCTGCCAGCTCGACCCCGATTCCTGGAAGCGCTGGGGCAAGGACCCGCTGGAGTTCGCTCCGGGCGTGAGCGACTACGCCGGGCTGCGCTATGCGCCCGCCGAGGACCAGTACGTCAACGATCCCAGGCCGGACGGCGGCGGCGAGCTGGGAGCGCGGCGCCTGCTCCGCATTGGCGACGCGACCGTCTATTTGAGCGTCGGGGTGACCGAGGCCCTGCGCGTGCAATACCCCGAAGGCACGAACCTGTACACCACGGACGCGGCCGCGCGCATCCAGAGGGCAAGGGACGATCTGGCGGTGCTGCTGCGCGCGCTCCAGGGCGGCTAGCCGTCCGGACGAAAGGTCGAGACGCTGACGAGAATGGAGGTACGTCCCATGCCGGACCCCGCGGACAAGACCCCTGGCGAGGTGCTCGACTGGACCATGCGCGTGCGGCTCGTGGGAGACCGGTTCTTCTTCTGGGACATGCTGCGCTGGGCGTTCCTGACCGGCGTGGCGGTCACCGCGCTCCTCGGCGTCGTCTTCGTTTCGATCGGCCGCGCCAAGACCCTGCCGTTCCTGCTCGCGCACGTGTGGATCATCCTGGCCGGGGTCCTGTGCGCGTGCTTCCTCATCGCGCTCATCGTCTTCAGGAACCGTTACTTCGTGCGCTACCGGCTGGACCAGGCCGGCGTCTCCTGCGCGCTGGCGCACGACAGCAAGAGCCTCGGCTCCGCGGCCGGCCAGGCGGCCGTGGCGCTCGGCGTGCTGACGCGTTCGCCGGCCGCGGCCGGCGCCGGCTTGCTGGCCGCCGCGGGGCAGGAGCACGCGCTCTTCTGGAAGGAGATCCGGCGTATCCGCGCCTACGACGGAGCGCGCGTCATCTCGCTCCGGAACTCCTGGCGCACCGTGTTCCGCCTGCACTGCGCGGATGCGGATTCCTACGCGCGGGTCAAGGCCGTGGTCGCCGCCCGCGTGGCGGCTGCGGGCGGCAGGGAGGAAGGGAGGCGCTCGCACGGCGCCCCGGGTCCGCGCGCGCCGCCTACTGCCCGGTGAAGGCGCGCTGGAGGTGGCCCCAGTCGCGCAGGTCGAAGTCGCCGTCCTGGTCGATGTCCGCGACCGCGCCGTCCTGGTCGGGCGTCAGGGCCGGCGCCCCCGGCGCGCCGGCCGGCCCACCGAACCAGCCGGTGTACTGCAGGAAGAACCAGTCGAACTCGTCCACGTCGTTGTCGTTCTCATAGTCGAACTCGGCGCGGCCGAGCGACGCCAGGAACGCGACCAGGAGGCTCTTGTCCGCCGGCGTGAGGGCATTGTAGCTCACGCGCGCGCCGACTGCTTCGCCGTCGTGCTGCTGGATCGCCGTGTGCACGTCCTGGGCGAAGGTCCCGCCCGTGGCGCGGCCGTCGTGGAGGAATGCCTCCCGCTGCGACATGCCCCAGAGCGCCCGGGTCATCATCTCGTGCGCCAGGGCGGCGCCGCCGAAGTTGTCGCCGAGCGAGCCCATGTCGTGCAGCAGGTAGTCGCCGTAGGGCTTGATTGCCTGGCCGGACAGGGCCGGGGAAGCCGCCGCGCCCGTGGTGAAGGAGGAAACGTGGCACGAGGCGCAGCCCACGGAGTTGAAGATCGCCTCGCCGGTCATGCCTGACTTCGGCGTCTGCGGCGGCGGCGCCAGGAAGCGCATGAAGTCGGCGAAGCGGTCGATGCGGTCGAAGCCGAAGGCGTCGGGCCCGTCCTCGGGGTCCGCGACCGTATCGCACAGCGCCAGCAGGGAGACGTTGCCGTTCGGCGCGTTCTCGGTGCTGAGGAAGCGGTTGGTGAGTCCCAGCTCGTTGCGCGACGGGCCCGCGGACCAGCTCATCACCGTGGGCTGGTCCGCCTTCCAGCCGTACTTGCCGACCAGCGGCGGGCCGAGGGGATTCTCGACCGCCTGCACCATACGCGCGACGCCGCTCACGCCGGGCGGGGGGAACTGCTCCAGGTAGAAGAGGTCCTGCTCGTCGATCGCCTCGACCAGGCCGGCGCCGAAGCAGATGGGCGTGGCCCGCAGGAACACCAGGTCGGCCTCAACCGGCACGACCTCCTTGCAGACCTCGCTGAGCGACTGGGACTGCAGCAAGGGCCCGCCGAGGTAGAGGAGGTCGTCGAAGGCCGGCGCGGTCTTCGCGAACATGGTCACGGTGCGGGTGCTGGAGCCGCCAACGGTGGGGGAACCGTGGCAGCCCGCACAGCTCTTGTCGTTGAAGATCGGACCGAGGCCGTCCGCCGCGGCCAGCGGCGTGTTGAACACCGCCTTTCCGGCCTGGAAGCGCAGCAGCTCCGCCGGAGTCAGACCCGGGAGCGGCTCTCCCATGCGCGGCTGGATCGGGATCTGGGCCCAGGCCGCGTCGCCGAGCGCGAGCGCCAGCGCGAGAGCGCCCGCGCGCCCCAGGCGTCGATTCGTCACGCGCAGCATTGCCATCGCATCGCTCCTGTCTGGCGGCCGCGTCCGGCGCTTCCTCAAGGATGGAACGAGATCTTCACCGCATTGGAGAGGGCGGCGCCCTGGGGCTGGCTGGCGTCGACGACGGCGATCTGGATGATCACGTCGATGGGGCCGGAGCCGCCGGCCACCGGGAAGACGAGCTGCCCGGCGGGATCGGTGAGCAGGACCACGGGCGGGATCACCAGCGGCAGCGGCACGAGCATGCCGCCCACGAACGGCGTGGGGTTGGCGAAGAGCGACACGAAGATCCAGGCCGGCGCGCTCGGCTTGGCGCTCGCGAGCAGGAAGGTGGCGCTGTTGCCGGTCCAGAGCGGCTGGCCGCAGACGCTGAGCGTCGCGCTGCCCGGTCCCTGGTAGCCCAGGTTCAGCGCGCACTCCGCCGGGTCGGTCTGGTTGATCCAGACGTTCGTGCCGGCGCCGCGGCTGATGACCAGATCCAGGTCGTTGTCGTTGTTCAGGTCGATGATCCCGACGTCGTGCGTGCCCGTGAGGTCGCTTTCGAGGAGGCCCTTGGCCCCGACCCAGCCGCCGCTCGAGGACTGGCGCTCGTGGCGCAGCGTGATCTGGCTGCCCGGCGCGCCGCCCAGGTTGTGATAGATGTGCAGCCGGCGGCTGTAGCCGGGGATGTCCACGTCCACGTCGCAGTGGAGGGTGTCGTTCCAGCCGTCGCCGTCCAGGTCGGCGATGTAGTTATTGCTGGCGAAGCCGTCGTCGCCGCCGGTGAGGAACTCGTAGGTGTGGCCGCCGCTGCCGCCGCTGAACTGCACGCGGCCGAGGGGATCGGTGGAGAGGTTGAAGCGGTAGCGGTCCAGGCCGTCGTCGCTGGTGATGATGTCCGGGCGGCCGTCCTGGTTCAGGTCGCCCACCGCGATGTGATAGGGCGAGCTGCTGCCGTTGTCCGTGTCGTCGAAGATGTTGAAGAAGCCCTCATTGGCTGGGTTGTTGTAGGCCACGGCCACGTACTGGGGCGACTGCAGGGCCGTGTCCTTGACGATGTCGAGAGTGCCGTCGAGATTCAGGTCGACGATCTCGGTCGCCATGCTGAAGGCAGAGACGAGCATGGTTGGCGTCATGCGCAACTGGCTCTCGTCCACGAAGTAGCCCGGCTGGACCGCGCCCCGGTTGACGAGCAGGCGGTCGTTGAGGTCCTTGTCAGTAGGCTCGGCCGGCCCGCCGACCCCGCCGCTGTCGTAGTCGCCGAAGTAGAGGTCCGGATAGCCGTCGCCGGTCACGTCGCCGGCCGAGACCGCGCAGAAACGCGGGTTCTCCGGGTTGCCGGTGACGAACTGATAGAGCTGCGGGATGCGGGCGTCCTGGTGATAGAGGCCGAGCCAGTTGCCGCCCGCGTCGTTGCCGCGGTTCACGTACACGCGGGGATGGCCGATGGCCTTCGTGAGCCCGTCGCTGAGGGTGGTGGCCGTGACCACGTCCAGCCAACCGTTCTGGTCGACGTCGGCGATGACCACGTCGCGGTCGTTCGTGGGCGTGAGGAAGCCCTGATCGCCGGGGACGTCCGAGGAGGACGCGTACTGGGCGGTGCGGTCCATCAGCACGCCCTGCTCGTTCATGAGGAGCAGGTTGGTGCGCCGGCCGGTGCTGGTGAAGGGCTGCTTGCGCACGACCACGAGGTCGTCCCAGCCGTCCTGGTCGAGATCGCCCACGGCGAAGTCCGTCTCGATGCCGAACAGGTCGCTCCCGGGCGTGTCGCCGGCGAGGGACGTGGTCATGTTGGAGATGGCCGTGGGCGCGGGTCCCAGGTGGCTGTTGTCCTTGACGAACTCGACCCATTGGTTGTTGTACTGAGCGAGGGCCGCGCCCTGCAGGGCGGCCAGAGTGAGCGCGAGCGCCGAGAATCGCCCGATTCTCGAGGCGCCCGCGGCTCGGGGAGCGGTGGTGGGTCTCGTGTTCCGAGTCATGGAGGCGTTCTTTCCCTTCTTCTGCGTCCTAAGGCGTCAGGGTCATGGTGACCCCATTGCTGGTGTAGTTGATTGGCGCCTCCAGCACGTAGGCATGCGATACGGTCAGCCCGACGAGGGCTGATCCGAGGCCGGAGGGCACGGTGAGGAAGGCGGTCGCGCGTCCCAGGCCGTCGAGCGTCGAGCGGTTCTGGGCGTAGGGCGTGGCGTTGTTCGGTATCTGGATGGTGTAGAGCAGCCAGGCGTCGAAGTTGAGGGGCAGGACGAGTCCGCCGCCGATGGGCAGCCCGGGGCTCGTGCCGCTGAGGGACCCGAGCAGCCAGTAGGGCCTGCCGGCCTGCGTCGGCCCGGCGTTCAGCGAGAGCGTCAAGGTGCCGCCCGTGGCGACGGACACGCTGTCCGTGTCCTGGGACAGGGTCCGGACCTCGACCTCGAGCTGGGTGACGCTGCCCGGATCTGCCGGGTCCACGGCCCAGAAGGGAATCCCGGTCTGGCCCTGGCGAATGACGTTGGCGAAGGGGTTCACGACCGAGAGGGTGTAGGTGCCGGCGCTCTGGGGCGCGGTGAGCGTGCCGGTCACGAGCACGGCCGGCAGGCCGTTCTGCGCCACCTGGGTGATCACGCTGCCGGTCGGGAAGGGCGCGAAGGAGTTCTGGATGGTGTTCTGCGCGCCGCCCACCTGTTCGAGCACGCCGAGGACCGGCGTGCCGCCGAAGCCCGCCGGGTTGCTGACGCCCGCGGGACGGGCGAAGTTCGTCATGGGCGGCAGCACCGGTGCGCTCGCCGGCGCCAGGCTCCCGCCGTCGAAGGCGAGGTCGAAGACGAACAGGGCCAGGCCGTCGCTCAGGGAGTCGCTGAGTTCGCCCACCACCTGGTACGCGACGGGCTCGCCTGGCCCGACCACCACGGAGTTCTGCCCGCCGCTCTCGACTCTGAGGTTCAGGTCCGTGGCCGAGGCACCGGCCGAGAGCAGGCCGAAGAGAACGGGTAGGAGGACGGGGATTCGCGCCATGGTCGACCTCGAGGCTCGAGGAGCGGCGTATCGGTCTCGGGTTCTTGCTCAGTCCAGGCCGCCGCCGTGGGCCGGGATCGTCGCAGGATCAACCGCGCGAATAGCACGGGCGTCGCGGTCGTCGAGTCCGGAGCAGCAGAAACTCGCGAATACGTCGCGGCGGACGCGTCACTCCCGCTGCGGCGGCGGGACCTGGCCCTCCTGGGCGAGGGCCTCGTAGAAGCGGGCCTGCTCTTCCAGGTTGCGTGCCCGGCAGGAGGCCGCCAGGCCGCGCAGGTCGCGCGGCATGCCGGAGAACCAGCGGCCGGGAAACGCTCCCCGCTCCGAGCCGAGCGGCGGCTTCTCGCCGTAGCGCTTCGCGTCCGCGAGGAGCTGGTCCGGCGCGATGGGCCCAAGGTAGACGATCTGCAGCCGCCCGTCGCGATCGACGAGGAAGCTCACCGGCAACCCGTCCGTGGGCCGCGCCAGCACGTGCTCGAGGACAGTGCGCAGGAACTCGACCTCGCCCTCGCAGGGAAGCCGCGGCGCGAAGGAGAGATCGCTTCGTCCCGCGGCGACCCGGCTGGCGAAGAGCGCCTCGGATTCCGGCCACTCGGCGGTGCTGTCCAGGCACAGGGGCAGGCAGGCCAGCCCCGCAACGCGCAGGTCCTGGTCGCGAGCGGCCAGGCCGCGAAGCTCTTCCAGGCACGGCGCGCAGGTGCGAGACCAGAGGTTGATGAGCTTCGGTCCGGTCGAACCGGCGGCTGCCGGAGGCAGCGGCAGCGGCGTTCTGAGGACGACCCGTGCGCTGCCGGAGGATGGGCGCGCGGCGACCGGCGCGGCCGGAAGCTCGACACTTCGCGCCGGCAGGAGCCGCGCCGCGGGAGCGCCCTGCATCAGTGCGTAGCGCTGGTTCGGCTCGAGGCCCGAGAACTCCTGGGCGTCCCCTCCCGGCCAGCGCACCAGGACTCGGTCGACCTTCTCGACCGTGCCGAGGCCGAAGTGCAAAGTCTTGCTGGATTGGGCGAGATAGCCGTCTCCTGCCGCGAGCTGGCGCACGAAGCGCTTCCCTCCCGCGAACACGTCGACCACGGCCCCGATCGCGTCGCGGTTGCACTGCGTGCCTTCGAGCCGCAGGGAGAGGAAGCTCCGGCCGCGCTCCTCGTCGTTCCTGAGGAAGCGCAGCACGGGTCCCGTGCGGTTCCTCAGGAAGAGGTCCAGGTCGCCGTCGCCGTCCCAGTCGGTGAGCGCCGCCGCGCGGCCGTCGTCGAGGTAGTCCAGGCCGGAAATCGCGGACACGTCGGCGAAGCGGCCGTCCCCGAGGTTCAGGTAGGCGCAGTTCCGCTCGCGGCCGCTCCAGGAGTTGCCGCCGTCCATGAGGCGCGTGAGCGCCGCCCAGCCGTTCTCGTAGCCGCGGCGCTCGACTTCGTCTTCAGGTGAGAGCGACGCAACGCGCCGCCAGAAGAAGCTTCAGAGGTCGTCCTTCAGCTCGTTGGTGAGGAAGCCGTTCGGCACCACCATGTCCGGCCAGCCGTCATTGCCGAAGTCCGCGAAGACCGCGCCAAAGGCCCAGCGCCCCATGCGGATGCCGGCGTCATCGCTCACGTCCGCGAAGGTGCCGTCGCCGTTGTTCCGCAGCAGCGTGTTGCCGAGCGAATGCCGCTGGATCTCCTGGCGCTCCGCCTCCGCTCCCGCCTTGAAGCGCGGCTGGTACGCGATCCTCTGGCCCGCGCCCGAGAACATGTTGGACACGAGAAGGTCGAAGTCGCCGTCCAGGTCGAAGTCTTCCCAGCTCACCCCCATGCCCGCGGCCTGGTCCTCGGCCTGGGCGGCGGCGGCCACGTCCACGAACTTCCCACCGTCGTTCCGGTAGAGGTTGTTCCGGCCGAAGTCGTTGGCCACGTACAGGTCCGGATCTCCGTCCGCGTCATAGTCCGCCCAGGACGCTGCCAGGCTGAAGCGATCGTTGTTGGCGTCAAGGCCGACTTCGGCGGTCACGTCCATGAAGCCCGCGGGAAGGTCGTTTCGCAGCAGGTGGTTCGGCGGCCCGTTCCGGGCGTCGTGGAACGGGTCGGGCAGGCTCTCGCCGTAGCGCGTCTTCACGTAGCGGCAGGCGTAGATGTCGAGGTCGCCGTCCAGGTCGTAGTCGGCGGCGGCGAGCGAGTAGAAGTTCGGCGGGGTGGCGGCGCGGAGCATGTGCGCGGGCGCGAAGGTCCCGGTGCCGTCGTTGGCGGAGATCACGATCAATGACCCCATGGCGCAGACCAGATCCTGGTCGCCGTCATTGTCGTGGTCGAGCAGCAGGACGCCCTTGGTGTCGTCCAGCCACGCCACTCCCGCCTCGAGGGCGCGCTCAGTCGTCGTGCCGTCGGGGTTCTGCACGTAGAGGCGGTTGGGGATGCCCGTGCCCGTGGCCACGTACAGGTCGTCCAGGCCGTCGCCGTTGACGTCGCCGACGGCCAGGCCGTTGTGGCCGAGGTAATTCCACTCGCCCAGGGCGTCGCTGCGGCCGAACCAGTAGTCCCCGCCGCGCAGCATCAGGTCCGCGAACAGGGCGTCGTCCGCGAACACGGCGCCGGTGCACTCCGTGAACTGCGGCCCGCGCGACTCGATCTCGTCGAAGTGCACGAGGTCGATCCCGGCGATGAGCGGCCGGTCGGGGTCATCCGTCTCCTTCCACTCGATTCGCCAGCGCGCGGTCTGCTGGACCCGGCGTTCGCTCGCGGCGCCGAACGCCTGATACAGGACGGTGGTGTTGAAGCGGCCCGGGGCGTGCCGCTCGACCCGGTACAGCTTGAACGCGACGGAGACCTGCGCGGCGCCTTCGAACGGCGCGAGGAGCCGCGCGAAGACCGCCGCCGGATCCGTTGCGGTGGCCTCCTCCGGGGCTTCCGCCGCGCCGCACCTGCGGATCGAGAACTTCCCGACGGTCCGCACCTCTCCCCCTTCCGGCCGGAGCGGCGCGAGCGCAGAGGAGTCCGCGAAGAAGCGGGACACGTCCGACAGCGCGCTCCCGTCTCCGCGCTGCGCCAGGATCCCGGCCAGCTCCTTCAGCTCGTGATCGGCGTGCTTGTACAGGATCTCGGTCTCCCAGTCGTCGTCGAGCGGGCTGTTCTTCCCCATCAGCTCCTCGATCTCCTGCTGGCGCGCCGTCCGCGGCGCGTTCTCCTGCGGCCAGCAGCGGGGCGGCAGGGCCAGCGCCAGGGATCCCATCGCGAAGGTGAGAGCAAGCGCGTGTGATCTCGACCGGTTCATGGGTCCATCCGTGAGACGCGAGCCCGGGCGCGCCTGTCCTGATGAATAGCTTCGGATCCGAGACCGAGGGGCGCGGGCCAGGGAGAACCGGTCAACTTGGTGGATGGTCGGCAGACAGGATTCCCGCGGAACCAACAGCAGCCGCTCCGGTCCTTATGATCCGGTGCTGCACGGGCCGCGCGCCGCTTCCCCGGGAGGGAGGCGGCGGCGGGCCATTCCCACAGACGGCAAGGACATCGGCATGCGCGCCTCATCTCGTCGCAACGTGCGTTGGATCGCTTTCGTCGCCCTCCTCGCCTGGCCTGCCGCGGCCCCTGCCCAGGGCGTCCCGATCGGCTTCGAGGAGGAGTTCGCCCTGTCCCAGGACCGGGCGGCGGTCCTCGAGCAGCTCATCCCCGGGACCGAGGAGTACTACTAC
>DYIW01000151.1:11486-13985 GCA_020723465.1 Phycisphaera mikurensis | reverse complement strand
CGCTCCGACCGGTCCGCCGTCGGCGCGGCAACGCGATCTTGGCCACCACCCACCGCCGGTGACCCCCAAGATCGCGCTCCGACCGGTCCGCCGTCGGCGCGGTGTCACGCTCGCGAAGCCCGTGCGCCGCGGCCTCGTCGCGGCCGTGCGAGCGTCGGTCCGCCTTGCCCGCACCTCCGGCCGATCCACCCTATCTGGATCGTGAGGAGGTGAGTCCCATGACAGAGAACACCATTCGTTTGCACCGTGTCCTTCGCACCACCCCGGAGAAGCTCTACCGCGCCTTCGTAACCCCCGACGCGCTCGTGAAGTGGCTGCCGCCGAACGGCTTCACCGCGAAGGTGCACCAGCAGGACGCCAGGGTCGGGGGCAGCTACAGGATGTCCTTCACCAACTTCTCGACGGGCAAGTCGCACAGCTTCGGCGGGACCTATCTGGAGCTGAGCCCCAACCAGCGCCTCCGCTACACGGACCGGTTCGAGGATCCGAACCTGCCCGGCGAGATGCAGACCACGATCAGCCTGCGCGAGGTCTCCTGCGGCACCGAGCTCTCGATCGTCCAGGAGGGGGTGCCCGCGGTCATCCCCCTCGAGGCGTGCTACCTCGGCTGGCAGGAGTCGCTCGCTCTGCTGCAGAAGCTCGTCGAGCCGGAGATCCAGGACTGAGCAGCCGGCCGATCCCGCGCACCAGGAACCGGCCGCGGTGTCCGACGTGGTGGACGACGAACCCGAGCGACACGAGCGAGGCGATGTGATGGGTGTCGATCCAGTGATGCCTCGCGCCGCTCGCGCGCCCCGTGAGCGCCGGCCCGAGGAGCGGGGACGAGCCCTCCAGCACGAGCCACGCGATGAGCCCGCTCACCGCCGCGACGAGGAAGGCGGCGTACAGGATCCGCTCCGAGCTGATGATCCGTGTCGTCCTTCCGACGAGGACGCCGCGGAACGCACGCCAGTGGAGCGCCGCGTGCGTCCCCACGCCGGCGACGACCAGGACCGCCGAGAGTCGATGGATGTTCAGCCAGACGAGCTTGCCCACTCCCAGCGCTGACGCGGCGAACGCCCCGCGACCCATGTGAAGACCGACGAGGAGCACGAGCCCGGTCGTGAACGTCGCGAGCGCGCCGACCAGGAGCGTCCAGTCCAGGAGGAGGTTCCATCCCCGTCGTTCCATGGCGCTCCTCTCCGCGTCCTTCTGCTCGCTCAGCGCAGTCCTTCGACGAACGCGCGCAGCTTCGCGAGCACGATCGCCGCCCCCCGCAGCTCCTCGGCTCCGATCACCGAGGCGAGCGAGCGCTCGAGCTCGTGGGTTCGCTCGTGGATCGCCTCGAACACCTTTCGCCCCTTCGGCGAGAGCCGCACGTAGCGACGCCGGCCGTCCCGGGCGTCGGCGCTCCGGCGCAGGAGCTGGTCCTGCTCCAGCTCCTGCACCTGGCGCGTGACCGCTGACGCGTTGACGCCGAGCTTCCGGGCCAGATCCATGACGCCGACGTCGCCCTCGGCGAGCGCCACGAGCCTCATCAGCATGAAACGCGACGCCGGCATCCCGGTCTGGCGGGAGAACCCGGCCATCAGCACCTGGTAGGTGCGGAGCACCTCTCGAAGCAGGTGCGGCTCGTCACCCCGGTGATGGGTCTCCTCGAAGGCGCTGGTCCGCGAGCTCGTCATGCCCTCGATTGTAGCCAAGGTCATTGATCTGGTCAATGACATGGTCGCAGGAAGACGAGGGCGTCCGCGATCTGGGCAATGACCTGGTCGCAGGAAGAGCCGGGGCGTCCGCGCGGCGGCGAGCTCAGCCGAGGAGCGGGTACCGCCGCAGGATCGCGGTCTCGCTCGCGCCCTCGCGCCGCAGCGCCACCAGCGCGTCCACGTCGGTCTCGGCGACGCCGCGTCGGACCAGGTCGACCAGCACCTCGTCGCGCAGGCCGGCGACCCTCAGCCGGACCAGGGAGCGGCCCGAGAGCACGGGGAGCCCGGCCGCGCGCAGACGGCCGAGCTCGAGGATCGCCTCCTCGGAGAGGTGGGCGCAGCGCATGCGGCGCAGGTCGGGCCACGACTCGAGCTGCTGCAGCCGGTGCAGCTCGACGAGCGTCGCCTCGCTCATCCCGCAGCGGCGCAGCTCGGCGATCCGGGGCCCCGCCGGGAGCGTGACCGCGGGGCGTCGCAGCTCGCGATCGCGACGGAGGCGAGCAGCAGCAGGCGAGCTCGATCCATCCCCTCACGATACCGCGGCGCGAGGGCGCCGACGAGGGCGACAGGGCGACAGGGTGACAGGGCGACAGGGTGACAGGGCGACAGGGTGACAGGGCGGTGGGGCCACGGCCCGATCGCGGCGGCCGCCACGGGCCTGGCAGAGAACGCGGGCTTCAGGCAGGCTGGACGGATGCGCCCCGCCCCCTTCGCGCTCGAGCGTTACTTCGCGATCCACGAGTTCCAGGCGCGCCGGCTGCTCTCCAGCTCCGACTGCGAGACCCTCTCGGTGGAGGAGCTCCTCGCCCTCGCC
>DYIW01000151.1:8405-11476 GCA_020723465.1 Phycisphaera mikurensis | reverse complement strand
ACGAGGAGACGCGTCGCCTCTGGCGCGAGCTGCGCCTCGGCTACACCGAGTCGCGCGGCCATCCCATCCTGCGCGAGGAGATCGCGGCGCTCTATCCGACGCTCTCGGCAGAGGAGGTGATCGCGGCCGTCCCCGAGGAGGGCATCTTCCTGGCGATGAACGCGCTGCTCGAGCCCGGCGATCGGGTCATCGCGACGGCGCCTGCCTATCAGAGCCTCCACGAGGTCGCGCGCGCGATCGGCTGCCAGCTCTCGTGCTGGACGCCCGAGGAGACGCAGGGCTGGCGCTTCGACCCGGCGGCGCTCGGGGCCCTGCTCGCCGAGGGCGCACGGCTGGTGGTCGTGAACTTCCCGCACAACCCGACCGGCGCGACCCTCGCGGGAGAGGAGTGGCAGCAGGTCATCGAGCTCGTCCGCGCGGCCGGTGCCTACCTCTTCTCCGACGAGATGTATCGGTTCCTCGGCGCCGACTCGACCTGCCACGCGTCCGCGTACGAGCGCTCGATCGTGCTCGGCGGGCTCTCCAAGGCGTTCGGCCTGCCCGGGCTGAGGATCGGCTGGCTCGCGTGCCGCGACCGGGCCCTGCTCACGCGCGTCGCCGAGCTGAAGGACTACACGACGATCTGCGGAAGCGGCCCGAGCGAGGTCCTAGGGCTGATCGGGCTGCGCGCCCGCGAGCGGATCGTCGCGCGGAGCCGCGCGATCATCGACGTCAACCTCCAGGCCTTCGACGCGTTCCTCGCCGAGGTCCCGGGGCTCTTCAGCTGGCGGCGACCGGCGGCGGGCTCGGTGGGGCTGGCCCGCCTCGACCGCCGCGAGCCGGCCTCGGTCTTCTGCGAGCGCCTGGTCCGCGACGCAGGGCTGATGCTCGTCCCCTCGACGCTCTTCGACTACGGCGACCGGCACGTGCGCATCGGGCTCGGCAGGGCCGACTTCCCCGAGGCGCTCCGCGAGCTCCGCCACTGGCTGCGGTAGCGTGCGTGCCCGCGTTTGACCCGCATGGCGGAGGATGCCAGTATTCGCGCCACGACGGGGGCCACAGCTCACGAAAGGAGAGCGCGATGAGACGGAGCGCAAACGCCACCTGGAGAGGCGGCCTGAAGGACGGCACGGGCACCTTCGGCGTCCAGAGCGGCGCGATCAAGGAGCTCGGCTTCGGCTTCCGCACGCGGTTCGAGGACGCCCCGGGCACGAACCCCGAGGAGCTGATCGCGGCCGCGCACGCGGGCTGCTTCAGCATGGCGCTCAGCGCCCAGCTCGGCGAGCGGGGGATCACCCCGGAGGCGATCGAGACGACGAGCACGATCACCTTCGAGAACCTGACGCTGCAGAAGAGCGTGCTCAAGACCACCGTCAAGGCGCGCGGGGCGGACAAGGCGAAGGTCGAGGAGGCCGCGGCCGCCGCCAAGGTGGGTTGCCCGATCTCGAAGGTGCTGAAGCTCGAGATCGTGCTCGAGCTCACGATCGTCAGCTAGCGCCTCCATGCCGCGCAGCCTCCCGCTGCTGGCAGCGATCGCGCTCGCCGGGTGTGCCGCGACCACGACGGAGCGGCTGCGCCTGCCGCCGCTCGCGACGGTGCCGCGCGTCGAGCTCGACCGGTACCTCGGCACCTGGTACGACATCGCGAGCTTCCCGCAGCGGTTCCAGCGCGGCTGCACGGCCACGACCGCGACCTACAGCAAACGCCCCGACGGGCAGATCGACGTCCTGAACCGCTGCCGCCGCGGTTCGCTCGATGGCAAGGAGACCTCGGCCAGCGGCCGGGCGCGGGTGGTGGACCGCGCGACGAACGCGAAGCTCGAGGTCAGCTTCTTCCGTCCGTTCTGGGGCGCCTACTGGATCATCGATCTCGGCCGCGACTACGAGTACGCCGTCGTCGGCCACCCGAGCCGCGACTACCTCTGGATCCTGAGCCGGAGGCCGACGCTGGCCGCGGCGATCTACGACGGGATCCTCTCGCGGCTCCGCGCGCAGGGGTACGAGGTCGACCGGCTCGAACGGACGCTGCAGCCGAGCTCGTAGGCTCGCGCGGACGAGCCGACCGGGCCCGGCTGCGGCCATCACATGGAGTGGATCATGAGAAGGCGCATCCTCGTCGTGGCGCTGCTGCTCCTGGCGGTGGCTCTGGCCTTTCCGGTGTCGAACCTGATCGCCGGTGCCCCGCAGGTCAAGCTGGCCCGCGCGGGCGTCGACGCGGAGCTCGCGAAGATCGTGCCCGCGCTCGAGAAGAAGTGCACCAACTGCCACAGCGCGGAGGGGCGCGTCCCCTTCTACGGCAAGCTCCCGGTCGCGCGGGGGATCATCGAGAAGGACATCCGTCGCGGCACCCGCTTCCTCGACCTCGTCGAGGAGCTCGGCCAGGCGGCGGTGCTGGAGACGGTCCTCGCCAAGCTGGAGCGGACCACCGAGCGCGGTGAGATGCCCCCCTTCCGTTATCGCGCGCTCCACTGGGACAGCGGCCTCCGCGCCGCCGAGAGAGCCCGCATCCTCGGCTGGACCCGGGCAACGCGACGCACGCGCTACGCCACCCAGGACGCGCCCGAGGCGATCAGGGACGGCGTGCTGCAGCCGCTGCCGCTGCGGGTCGCCGTGGACGAGGCGAAGGCGCGCCTCGGCGAGAGGCTCTATCACGACAAGCGGCTCTCGGGCGACAACACGCTCTCCTGCGCGTCATGCCACGACCTCGCCAAGGGCGGCACCGATCAGGTCCCGGTCTCGATCGGGATCCGGGGCCAGAAGGGACCCATCAACTCGCCGACGGTCTTCAACGCCGGGTTCCAGATCCGTCAGTTCTGGGACGGCCGCGCCGCCGACCTGCAGGAGCAGGCCGCGGGCCCCGTCGAGAACCCGCTCGAGATGGGGGCGAAGTGGGACGACGTCGTGGCGAAGCTGCGCGCCGACCCGGAGCTCAGCGCCGCGATCAGCGCGGCCTACCCCGGCGGCGTGAGCAAGGCGAGCGTCACCCACGCCATCGCCGAGTTCGAGCGCGGGCTCATCACCCCGGGCTCGAAGTTCGATCGCTACCTGCGCGGGGAGCAGGCTGCGCTCAGCGCCGAGGAGAAGAGCGGCCAC
>DYIW01000151.1:2787-8395 GCA_020723465.1 Phycisphaera mikurensis | reverse complement strand
TGTTCGTCGACCGCGGCTGCTCCGTGTGCCACGTCGGCAAGCTGCTCGGCGGCGCCTCGTTCGAGCTGATGGGGGAGCAGCGCGACTACTTCGCGGAGCGCGGCAACGTCGGCGAGGTGGACCGAGGACGCTTCAACGTCACCAAGAAGGAGCGCGACCGGCACCGCTTCAAGGTGCCCACCCTGCGCAACGTCGCGCTGACCTTCCCCTACTTCCACGACGCCTCCCGCAAGACGCTCGAGGAGGCGGTGGAGGCGATGGGGCGCTACCAGCTCGAGGAGCCGCTCGCCAAGCCGGAGATCGGGCCGATCGTCGCCTTCCTGCGGACGTTGACCGGGGAGCTGCGCGGCAAGCCGCTCGCCGCTCGCTGACCTCCCGCTCCGGCGCGGGCCTACTTGAGGCCGAGCTTCTCGACCTGGTAGCGCATCCGATCGCGCGTGATGCCGAGGAGCGCCGCGGCGCGGGTCTGGTTGCCGCCCGAGAGCTGCCAGGCCTTGACCACGAGCTCGGCCACGACCTCATCGAGGCGGAGACCGGCAGGCGGGAAGGTGAGGCCCTGCACCGCGGACGCGCCGTGGTGCAGGAGCAGCGGAAAGTCGGCGGCGACCAGCACGTCCCCGGTCTGGAAGAGCATGGCCCGCTCGATGGCGTTGCGGAACTCGCGCACGTTGCCCTCCCAGGCATGCGCGAGGAGCAAGCTGACCGCGTCGGGGGAGATCGAGGTGACCTTCTTGTTGAACTCCCGATTGAAGCGGTCGATGAAGTAGTCGGCGAGCAGGGGGATGTCGCCGGCGCGCTCGCGCAGCGGCGGCAGCGTGATCTGCACGACCTGGAGTCGGTAGTAGAGGTCCTTGCGCAGCAGGCCTGCCTGGACCGCCTCCTCGAGGTTTCGATTGGTGGCGGCGATGATCCGCACATCGACCTGGATCTCCGTCGTGCCGCCCACCCGCCTGAAGGTCTTCTCCTCGAGAAAGCGGAGCAGCTTCACCTGAAGGCCCGGCGGCATCTCCGAGAACTCGTCGAGAAACACCGTCCCCCCGTCGGCGAGCTCGAGCAGCCCCCGCTTCTGCTGCTTGGCGTCGGTGAACGCGCCTCGCTCGTGACCGAAGAGCTCGCTCTCGAGGAGCGCCTCCGGCATCGCCGAACAGGTGATGTTCAGGAACAGACGCTGCGACCGCGGGCTGGCGAAGTGAATGATCTTCGCGGCCACGTCCTTGCCGGTGCCGCTCTCGCCGTGGAGCAGGACCGTGGAGGCGGGGCTCGCCGCCACCTTCGCCATCAGGTCCTTGGCCTCCCGCATCGCCGCAGACTGACCGACGAGCTGCGCGAACGAGTAGGCGGCGCTCAGGCTCGCCCGCAGCGCCTTCATCTCCCGCTTGAGCCGGGTCGTCTCCAGCCCCTTCTCGCAGAGGACCAGCATCTCGTCGAGGACGAAGGGCTTGCGGGCGTAGTGGAAGGCCCCCTCCTTCATCGCCTGGACGGCCCGGTCGACCGACGAGTAGGAGGTCATCACGATCACCACGATGTCCGGATCGACAGCCTTGATCTTCCGGAGCAGCAGCGGACCGTCGGCGCCGGGGAGCTGGTCCATGAGGACCAGGTCCACCCCCTCGAGGCAGTGCTCGAGCGCCGCCTCGCTCTCTGCTGCGTGCAGGACCCGATGCCCGGCCAGCTCGAGGGCGGCGGCGAGCGCGCTGCGGAGGTTGTGGTCGTCATCGACGACCAGGATGGTGGCGACCATCGCTGCGGAGTGTGGCACGGGGGTTTCTTGGGTGGCCAGCGGATTTAGCGGCTCGATCGGGTGCAATTCCACCCACCTCGTTGGGCGTGGTCCCCATTCGTCACGCCGGCGCTCGGCGCTGGCGGTGGCGCGCGAAGGTCTTTCGACGCGGCACGAGGCTTGCTCGAGGGCGACCCGCGTGATCGACAACGACCAACACCCGAACGGACCGCCGAGCGCCGAGCAGCTGAAGGAGACCTTCATCGCGCTCGTCTCGGACGACCTGCTGACGCCGCTCGCCGCGATCCGGGCGGGGGCAGAGCTGATCGCGAAGATCGGCGTCCTCGGTCCGCACGCCCTCGTGGTGCGGCAGTGCCTCGCCACGATCCTCGAAGCGACCACGCGCTTGACCTCGATGGTCGAGGATCTTCTCGACATCTCGCGGATCGAGGACGGGAGCTTCCCCGTCGCCGCCCGCCCGATCTCGCTCGAGGAGTTCCTGCCCGAGCTCCTCACCCGGCTGGCCATCCCGCTGGAGGGTCGCCAGCTCGAGCTCGCGGTGGAGAGGGGCTTGCCGCTCGCGTGGGCGGATCCGGTCCTCCTCGAACGCGTGATCAGGAACCTGGTGACGACAGCGATCCGCCACTCGCCCGTCGGGGAGAAGGTGCTCGTGACGATCCGCGTCGCAGCCGGAGAGATCCTCGCCTCGGTGAACGATCGCGGCGCGGGCATCGCCGCGGAGCACCTGCCGGGCGCGCTCGCCAAGCTCCGCCGACCGCCGGCGGGCGGCCTCGGCCTCTGCCTCTACATCACCAAGCGCGCGGTCGAGGCGCTCGGAGGGCAGATCCAGGTGCTGAGCGAGCCAGGGCTCGGGTGCACCTTCAGCTTCAGCCTGCCGCGCGCGCCCCCTGCATCATGCAAGGGGTAGCTGCTCGGACGTGAGCGCCCTGGCAACCGCACGCACGTGTGTCGTGCAGAGAGGTGTCCCATTTCGAACCGAATCTTCGTAGGCAACCTGAGCTTTCAGGCCACCAAGGACGAGCTGCTCCAGCTCCTCTCCGGCGCCGGGCAGGTCGTGGACGTCCAGATCCCGTCGGACCGCACGACCGGCCTGCCGCGCGGCTTCGCCTTCGTCGAGTTCTCGACGAGCGAGGAGGCAGCGGCAGCGATCGCGAAGCTCGATGGTCAGGAGCTCAACGGCCGCCAGCTGCGGGTCAACGCGGCGGAGGACCGTCCAGCGGCTGGCCGGCCGGGCGCAGGGGCACCACGCCCGCCCTTCGACGGCAGGAAGCCATTCAAGAACAAGGGCAGTCGCCGCGGCCTCCGGGGCCGCAAGCGCAGCCTGTGACCCAAAGGAGCATCCGATGAGCTCACACCGAACCCCCGATCCCGCTCGCTCGGCGCTGCGTGCTGCGGTCGTCGCCGTCGACCGCGCCATGCCGCAGCCAACCTCGACCGATCAACCTCCGCCAGGCAGCCTCGCGGTCGCGTGGCGCGAGCTCGTGGTGCTCCTCGCGCTCGGCCCCGAGCCTGAGTACCGGGAGTGCCCGAGCTGCGGGGCGCTCGGGATGCTCGAGGCGACGGTCTGCGGCCACTGCTGGACGAAGCTGCCTCGCCGTGCGGAGCCGAACCCATGACCAGGCAAGATGACGTGGTCCACCTCGTCAACCGGAAGCTCGGCTGGCAGCTCTTCGAGACGGTGGACGGCTTGCTGACCGACGGTCACGTCAGCGAGGAGCTGCAGCGAGACCGGGTCCATCAGATGCTGCAGTGGCTCCAGCACTTCCCCGAGCGGCTCCAGGACATGGAGGCGCTGACCCGGGACGGCGAGAACGCGTTGCGCAGGGCGAGGGCCAGGGATTACCACGACCCCGCCACCCGCTGGTAGGCGCACCCCTACTTCGTCAGCTGTTCTCCGCAGTCGACACAGAACCTGTCCCGGTTCTGTCGCTTCTGCGCGTGCCCCATCTCGCTGCAACGTCTGATCGCGATCTCGACGTTCACCACGCCGCCGCAATTGGGACAGCAGCGCACGGGCGCGTTGACGCGGCCATGGTTGAAGTTCTTGCAGGCGGTCAGTTTCATGGTGACTGACTCTACCCCGTGCAGAGCAGAATAGATAGGCCGAGCCACGTGCTCGTTGCCGATCCCGACGAGCTGATCGATCATCGCCGGACAGAGAGGACGAGACGATGGACGATCTCGAGGCCGAGTTCCAGGAGATCCACACGGCGTTCCGGCCGCGGATCCAGCGCTACCTCGGACGACTCGTCGGCGAGAGCGAGGCCGAGGACCTCACCCAGGAGGTCTTCGCGAAGGTGCACCAGGCGCTCGCCGGCTTCCGCGGCGACGCCAAGATCGCCACCTGGCTCTATCGCATCGCCACCAACGCGGCGCTCGACCGGCTGCGCGGCAGCAGCGCGCGTCGTGACGCTCCGCTCGAGGACACGCTCGAGGAGGACGCGGAGGCGGTGAGCCCCTGGACCGGCGAGAGCCCGCGGTCGCCCGAGTCCCAGGTCGCGTTCCAGGCGATGAACGAGTGCATCCGCGAGTTCATCCTCGGCCTCCCCGAGAGCTACCGGACGGTGCTCGTGCTCGCCGATCTCGAGGGGCTCCCGGATCGCGAGCTCGCGGAGGTCCTCGGCGTGTCGCGGGAGGCCGCCAAGATCCGGCTGCACCGCGCTCGCGAGCGCCTGAAGCGGGAGCTCGCGGGCGGCTGCGACCTCTCCTGGCGCGAGGGCGACGCGCCCTGCGCGCGAAAACCCGCGACGAAGATCGGCGAGCCGAAGTAGGGGTGTATCCTTTTCGCTCGCGCCACCGTCTCAGAGATCAGAGAGACCGAGGTGCCGGATGAAACTCGATGAGCGCACGGCGATGCTGATCGCGGTTGGGGCTTCCGCGAACTGCCTGCCCTGTCTGGAGATCAACGTGGAGAGGGCGCGGGAGCACGGCATCGATCCGGAGGAGATCGCGGGCGCGATCGAGCTCGGCCGGATGGTCCGCAAGGGCGCGGCGGCGAAGCTCGACCGCCTCGCCGCGGCCCTGAGCAGCTCGGCGCCAGCCCCCACGCCCGACGACGACTGCGGCTGCGGCTGCCGCTAGCACCCGACGAACACGAACCGAAGGTCAACGAGGTCGCCGCCGGCGATCGCGGGAAAGGAGCGTCCAATGTCGACTCTTGATCAACGCACCATCGGGATCATCGTCCTCTCGTTGCTCGGTCTCTTGGTGATCGTCAAACGCGTGGCCACGGGCTCCGTGCTCAGGGATCGGCCCGGAGGCGGGCTTCGCCTGTGGCTCACGCACGTCTTCAACCTCTCCTTCCTCCTGGTCGTGAACCCGCTCGCGGGCATCCTGCTCGTCTCTCGCAAGCTGGAGCTCGATCCCACTCGCCTCGCGCTCGAGCCCCCCTGGCTCGCGCTCGGCCAGCTGGCCGGGCTGCTGCTGACCGTCGCCGGCTATCTGCTGATGGCCTGGGCCCTGCTCCGGCTCCGCGGCAACTACCAGCCGGGTGGGAACACGCCGCGCGCGACCGACCGGATGGTCGTCGCGGGCCCCTATCGCCTCGTCCGGCATCCCATGTACAGCGCGGCCCTCTGCATCGCGCTCGGGCTCGCCGGCCTCACGCAGTCGCTCGCCTGCCTCGCCGTGTTCGTCATCTACCTCGTGCTGATCGGGCTCCTGATCCCGGCCGAGGAGGCGGTGCTGAAGCGAGCCTACGGCGATCAGTACGTCGCCTATCAGCGGCAGGTCGGGAGACTGATCCCGCTCATCGCGCGCTAGCGCCGATCGCAAGGAGAGAACCGATGCTCGAGCCGATCTTGGTAACGCTCTGGCCCCTCGTCTTCCTGACCATCCTCTTCGGCGGCGACGTGCGTTTCCGCCGAC
>DYIW01000151.1:0-2752 GCA_020723465.1 Phycisphaera mikurensis | reverse complement strand
GGGAGGCGAGCCGCTCGTCGCCGCGGCCGCGTTCTCGGGGAGCAAGTACGCCATCCTCGCGGTCTGGACGGCGACGATCCTGCACGGCTGGGTGCTCGGCCTCTCGCTCGTGCCGGTGCCCCGTCCCGCGCGCTGGCTGGCCCTCGCGCTCTGGGTCGCGGGCTTCGCGCTCCTGCTCGGCGGGCGCCTCGAGCTCGGCGGCTCCTTCCGCATCGGGCGACCGCGCGAGCGCACCGAGATGCAGACCGGCGGGCTCTTTCGTCTCAGCCGCAACTCGATGTACCTCGGCGTCTTCATGACGCTGGCGGCCTCGGCGCTCTACACGCTGAACCCGCTCGTCCTGGTCGTCGCGGCGCTCATCATCGCCGTCCACCACCGCATCGTCCTCGCCGAGGAGCAGCACCTGCAGGCGAGCTTCGGCGAGGCCTACGTCGCGTACTGCCGCCGGGTGAGGCGCTACCTGTAGCGGACCGCGCGCGACCCTGGTCAGGCCGGCTTGCGGGCGAAGACCTTCGCGCTCCAGACCTTCCCTGCCAGCTCGGTGCTCCATCGCTCGGCGAGCTCGTTCCGCGCCGAACCGCCGCAGCAGCACGCGGCGCTCTCCTTCAGCTCCGAGCCGACGAACGCCCGGATCTGGGTCTGGTCGTAGACCAGCCGCTCCCTGACCTCGACGGCGGTGAGCCCGGCCTTGCGCAGCCCCTCGAGGTAGGCCTCCTCGCTGATCGCGCCCGCGAGGCACGAGGAGTAGAGCTGGCGGTTCTCGAGCAGCTCCCGGGGGAGGTCGCGCGCCACGATGTCCGAGACCAGCATCGCGCCCCCGGGCTTGAGCACGCGCGCGATCTCGGCGAAGACGCGCTCCTTCTCCGGGGAGAGGTTGATCACGCAGTTCGAGATGACCCAGTCCACGCTCCCGGTCTCCACCGGCAGGTCCTCGATGATGCCCTTGCGGACCTCGACGTTCTCGAGCTTGGCGGCGGCGATGTTCTCTCGCGCCTTGGCGATCATCTCGTCGGTCATGTCGACGCCGATCGCCTTGCCGGTGGGCCCGACCTTGCGCGCCGCGAGCAGGAGGTCGATCCCCGCGCCCGACCCGAGGTCGAGGACGACCTGGCCGGGCCTCACCTCGGAGTAGGCGAGCGGGTTTCCGCAGCCGAAGGAGTTCACGACCGCCTCCGGCGGCAGCGCCGCGAGCTCGTCGTCGCTGTAGCCGGCGAGCTTGGCCGCCACTCCCTTCTGGATCGGCGTGCCGCAACAGCTCTTCGCGGGCGTGGCGGTGACGGCGCGCGCATAGTCCTCGGCCACGCTCTCCCGGATCTTCTTCTTGTCAGTGATCATGGTGCTCCTCTCTTCTTGGCAGCCTGATCCGCGCCAGCGCAGCAACGCTCGATCGCGTCGGCGATGGCGCGGAGGGTTGAGACCAGCTCCTCGGCGCGGATCGAGTAGTGGACCTCCTTGCCGCGCTTCTCGGCGTGCAGGATCCCGGCGTCCCGGAGCTGCGCCAGGTGCCTCGAGACGACCGAGAGGTTCACCGGGCAGCACTCGGCGACCTGGCTGACGGTGCTCGGACCGCACGACTCGGCGAGCCGCGCGAGGATGGCGACCCGGTTCGGGTCGCAGAGCGCCTTGAACAGCCTCGGCGAGAGCACGCTCCCGAGCGGCTCGCAGCAGCGCTGGCGGGGAGGTCGCTTGCTCGTTTGCGTCATGATGCAAATATGAGCACGGCGAGCTCGCCTGTCAAGGGGGCACCTGAAGGCCGTGACGATCACCTTCCCGGGGGCGCGCTCGGGCTGCTTCGCGACGGACGGGAACCAGCGCGGCGGTCGTGCCTCCTCGCGGAAGGGTTTCCAGAGCATCACCGAGAGGCCCCTTCCGATCCTCGTCCAGGTCGACGATCTGCATCGGCGCCTCCGGGCTCCGTGAAGACTCGCCCCGCGCCTCGCCCCGGTCAACCCGCTCCACCTCCTCGTTGCGCGCTACTACGGGCTGTCGTAGACTTTCTCGTCGGAGGCGCCGATGGCACGACCGGGCGAGCTCGAGCGGAGGATCCTCGACCTGCTGTGGGCGCGCGGCGAGCTCTCCGTGCGCGAGGTGCGGGGTCTACTCGGCGACGACCTCGCCTACACCACCGTGATGACCGTGCTCGATCGCCTGCACGCGAAGGAGGCGGTCCTCCGCCGCAAGGACGGGCTCGCCTGGCGGTACCGGCCGCGCCAGAGCAAGGAGCAGGCGCTGGCCGACAAGATCGTTCGCCTGGTCCCGCGCGACCTGCACGACGCGAGCCCGCTGCTCGAGGCGTTCCTCGACCGCGCCGAGCAGCTCGACGACGACGCGCTCGACAAGCTCGAGGCCCTGATTCGTTCGCGCCGGAAGGAGCGGAAGCGGTGCTGAGCCTGCTCTCGCTCTCCATCGTCCTGCTCGGCGTCTTCCTCGCCGCGACCTGGCTGAGCGCGTGGCCGGTGCTCGGCGCCACGCGCTGGAGGCGAGTCGCGGCGGGGAGCGCGAGCGGCGGCCGCTTCAACCTCGTGCTCTTGCTCGCGCCGCCGCTCGTCGGACTGGCGGTGGCGCTCGGGGCGGTCTGGCCCTCGGGGGGCGCCGGGCCCGGCTGGCACTGCCACTGCGCCGATCACCTCCTGCCCTTCCACCTCTGCCTCGCGCACCCCGGCGTCTCGCTCGCGCTCCTCCCCTACGCGACGGTGGTCGTGCTCGTGCTCGGCCGCCGACCGCTGCGGGCCTTGCTCGATCTCGCGCGGCG
>DYIW01000150.1 GCA_020723465.1 Phycisphaera mikurensis | reverse complement strand
CCCCCCCGGCGCTCGCAACGCGGCCGCGGGGGATTCCTGCTCAGGCTCTGAGAACGGCTCGGTCCGCACGGACCCAGGAATGTCGGGAGGCGCCCGCCAGGGCGCCTCCTTTCCTTTGCAGCGGCGCGCGCCTCACTCCGGTGGCAGGCGCAGCGGCCTCCTGCCCATCCTGGCACGCATCCAGTTGATCGCCCCGAGCACCGCCGGCCGGGAGACGAGGCGGAGCTCGAGGCGGCGCTTGCCCGGGAACTCGAGGAGCGACACGCCGAGGAGGATGGTCAGCACGCCCTGGCCGGGCAGGGCCAGCATCACCAGGCCGGCGACGACGAGCAACGCGCCGAGCAGGTTCTGGCCGGCGCGCGCCGCCAGGTGCAGGAAGGGATGGCGGCCGCGCCAGCTCGCCGGCGGCGGGCCGTCCCGCAGGAAGTAGTCCTCGGGCAAACGCACCACCACCAGCGGAACGAGCAGCACGCCCGCGACGAACATGGCGAGCGACACCGCTCCGAGCCACCACCAGAGCGCCGCGTTCTCCCTGAGCCAGTCCGGGATGAACATCATTCCGCGGCGGCGCTCCGGGTGGACTCGTGGGCCTGCGCCTGCGTGAAGGATGCGGCCCGCCCCCTGCGTTGGCATAGCTCACGCCGCAGCGAGTCGGAAGTTCGTAGTCGGTGGTCAGTAGGGCCCTTCGGCCCAATATGGCCTTGCTCGTTGCCGTGGTGTACAGAGACCGGTAGCTCGTCAGCTCGCGATCGGATCTTCCCGCCTGGCGACGATGCTGGCGGCGACTGGTACAGAACCTGGGCCGCCGCGAGACGAAAGCACCGCGCCGTCCCTCCCTCGTCACGCGGTGCGATCATCGCCCCACTTCTCATCTCCGCGGGCGCGGCCCGTCACCTCACGCCCACGGCCTCGAGGTCGGCCCGCATCATCGTCTCGACGAGCTGGTCGAAGCTCACGCGCGGCCGCCAGCCGAGCTGCTGGCGCGCCTTGGTCGGATCGCCCAGCAGGAAGTCCACCTCGGCCGGGCGGTAGTAGCGCGGGTTGACGTCGATGATCACCTTCCCCGTCTTGCGGTCGCGGCCGACTTCCTGCAGGCCCGCGCCCTGCCACTCGATGGAGAAGCCGGCCACGGGCGCGGCGCGCTCCACGAACTCGCGCACGCTGCGGCTCTCGCCCGTCGCGATCACGTAGTCGTCCGGCTCGTCCTGCTGCATCATCAGCCACATGGCCTCGACGTAGTCGCGCGCGTGCCCCCAGTCGCGCTTCGCGTCCAGGCTGCCGAGCGAGAGCACCGACTGCAGCCCCGCCTTCACCCGCGCCAGACCGATGGTGATCTTGCGCGTGACGAAGTTCTCGCCGCGGCGCGGCGACTCGTGGTTGAAGAGGATGCCGTTGCTGGCGTGCATGCCGTACGCCTCGCGGTAGTTGCGCACGATCCAGTAGCCGTAGAGCTTGGCGACCGCGTAGGGCGAGCGCGGGTGGAAGGGCGTCCGCTCGGTTTGCGGCACCTCTTCCACCTTGCCGTACAGCTCGGAGGTGGACGCCTGGTAGAAGCGCGCCGCGAGCTTGTTGGAGCGGATGCCCTCGAGCAGGCGCAGGACGCCGGTGGCGTCCACGTCGCAGGTGTACTCCGGCTGCTGGAAGGAGACGGCCACGTGCGACTGGGCCGCGAGGTTGTAGACCTCGTCCGGCCGCGTCTCGGCCAGGATGCGGTTCAGGCTGCTGCTGTCGCCGAGGTCGCCGTACTGCAGCTCGTAGACCTGGCCGCGCGCCAGCGCGGCGGTGCGCGCGTCCTCGATGCGCGTGCGGTTGAAGAGCGACGTGCGCCGCGCCACGCCGTGCACGTCGTAGTCCTTCTCCAGGAGCAGCTCCGCGAGATAGGAGCCATCCTGCCCGGTGATGCCCGTGATCAGCGCGACTTTCCTGCCCATCGGCTACCGCCCTTGCCTCTTGCCGGCCGCGTCGCCGGCACCGGTTTCCTGCTCGCCGCGCTGCCGCCGCGCGCGGCCTTCCACGTAGCCCAGCTCCTCGAGGCGCTTGAGCTCCTCGTCGTCCAGCTCCGGGTTCTCGTCCTGACCGCCCTGCATGACGGCCTCGCGCAAGGCCCGGCTCGCGCCGGCCAGGTCGCTGAGGATCTGCTGCAGCCTGCGGACGTCTTCCGCGCGGCCCGGCTCGCCGGCGACGTCCACCTGCTCGCCCGGATCCGCGTCCAGGTCGAACAGGAGGACGCGTCCGGACCGGCGCAGGAGCTTCAGGCCGTTCCAGCGCAGCGCCTGATCATAGAGCGGCGCTGGGCCCGCGGGACAAGCTTGGGCCAGACCCGCGAGCCAGGGCACGAGGTTCTTCCCCTGGCAGCGCCCGCGCGGCTGCACGCCCGCCAACCCCAGCAGCGTGGGCCGGATGTCGACGAGACGCACCTGCTCGCGCACGCGCCGCGGCGCCCCCAGGTGCGCCTGTCCATCGGCCGGCGGCACCAGGATCCACGGAATGCGCGTCACCTCCTCGTAGAGCGAGCTGTGCATGATGCCGCCGTGCTCCATGAACTCCTCGCCGTGATCGGCCGTGATCGAGATCCAGGCCGCGGCCGCGTCCTCGGGCGCGAGAGCCGCCAGGAAGGCGCCCAGCCGATCGTCGGTAAAGGCCAGGCCTTCGTCGTACTGATCGGCGAGATGGCGAATGTCCTCGGCGCCGAGCTGGATCTTGCCCTCGGGGATGGCGTGCATGAAGGGCTCCACCGGCTCGCTTCCCCACCCGCCGAGAGAACCGTTGTAGCCGGCGGTGAAACGACCCAGGAAGGGCGGCTTGGCCTGGTAAGGCCGGCCTCTGGGCTTGGTGTGCACGTCGAACAGGTGGAGGAACAGGAAGAAGGGCCGCGACCGGTCGCGGCCGTTCAGCCACTGGCTGACGCGCGGCAGGACCACATCGGCGTCGTCGTAGCTGCTGTCGAAATGCTCGAAGCCCTGAGCCATGCCGAAGTCCTTCGACAGCCAGGCGCGATGCGTGGTGAAGCCCGCGGTCTGGTAGCTCGCGGCCCGGAAGTCCTCGGCCAGCGTGCGATACCTCTCGTGCAGCGCGACCGGCTCGACGCCGTCCTTCTCGTACATGGTGCCGTGTGCTGCCGGAAAGAGCCCGGTGAAGAGCGACGCGTGCGCCAGAAGCGTGTTCTCGCAGACCGAGACGACCTGTTCGAAAAGGATCCCGCGCCGCGCCAGCTCATCCAGGTTGGGCGTGGTGTCGCGTTCGTGGCCGTAGCTGCCGAGGTGGTCCGCCCGGGTGGTGTCGAGCGAGATCAGGATCAACGAGGGAGGCAGAGGGCGGTCACGCGAGCAGCCCGAGAGCAGGGCCAGGCACACAGCCCACAGGAAGCACCCGGCTCGAATCGGGGCACGCTGGTTCATGTTCGTGAATCGCCTCAGCGCCGCGCCTCGCCTGGCCGCGCGGCCCATCCCTCATGCTACCGCGCCGCCGCGCCGGCGTCACGCGCGCCGCGCTCCTCAGACGACCGCGACCTCGGCGACGAGCACGCCCAGCTCCCGGCTGTCCGGCCCCAGGCCGAGGTCGCAGGGGCGGAAGGTGGAGCAGTCGAGGCGCACCTCCTCTGCGCTCCCGGCTGGCAGCGGGCGCGGCAGCGGCAGCACGATGTCGCTCATGCCGCCGGCTTCGAGGTGCGCGCTGCCTACCATGCCAGTCTCCTGCGAAACCGACAGATCGACCGGTCGCGGTCCAGCCGCGACGCGCAGGCGCAGGGCCGCCGCCGGCTGCTCCGCCTTCAGGTAGACCCAGGAGCGCGCCTTGGTCCAGCGCACCGAGCACCCCAGCTCGGGACGCGGCTCCACGCCATGCCAGCCGGGCCCGAGGCAGCGGTCGTCGCTCTCCCCCATCACCACCCTGCCTCGCGCCCGCGCCGAATGCCGGTCGTTGATCGCCTCGAGGTCGCCGATGAAGGAAGGCTCGCCCTCCCAGCGCGAGATGAGCCGCGCGAGCTCCGCGTCGCCGACCCGGCGCCAGCGCTGCGCCGCGCGCCGCCGCCGCCAGATGGACGGCAGGTGCAGCAGGTTCCATCTCCAGGCGCCGCGGATCGCCTGCTCCACCATGCGGAAGTACTCCGGCGCGGCGCCGCGCTGGAGCGCCGCGCGGATCGAGGCCAGTCGCACCCGGTCGTAACGCCAGGCGTCCGGCAGGACGGCGCAGAGCGAGCGCAGCGAGTAGTTCTTGAGCATGGTCTGCAGCCGGTTGCGCTCGCAGTGCACCCGGCGGCGCGCGGTCTTGGCGTTGAACTCCGCCTCGCTCCGGCGCTCGCCGCCGCCGCCCAGGTCGCCGTGCCAGTCATGATGCACCACGGCCAGCGGCGCGTAGACGATCTTCCTGCCCGAGAGCCAGATGCGCCAGCTCAGGTCCATGTCCTCGAAGTACATGAAGAATGCGTCGTCGAAGCCGCCCAGCTCGCGCAGCACCGGGCCGCGCACCAGCAGGGCGCCGCCGCAGGCGCCGAAGATCTCCTCGGGCAGGGGCGAGGGATCCTCGTCCTTATCGCCGATCTGGCGGTCCACCGGGAAACCGATGCGGTTCATGCTGATGCCGGTGGAGTTGAAGATGGTGGGACAGCGCAGCATCATCATCTTCGAGCCCACCATGGCGATCGACGGATCGCGCTCCGCTACGCGCACCAGCTCGGTCAGCCAGTCGCGCCGCGCCACCGCGTCCTGATTGAGCAGGGCCACGTAGTCGGCCGTGCTCCTGTGGAACGCGAGGTTGTTGCCGCCGGCGAAGCCGAGGTTCTCGGCGGAGGCGATGAGGTTGACCTCGGGGAACTCGGCGCGCACGTACTCGGCCGTGCCGTCCCGCGAGGCATTGTCCACCACGGTGCAGCGCACGTTCGGGTAGTCCTGCTCGCGCACCGAGCGCAGGCAGGGTTCGAGGATCTGGCGGCAGTTGTAGCTGACGATCACGACCTCGACGCTTGGCTGGCTGGAGGCGGCCGGCGCGGCCGGCGCGCGGCCTCCCGGACCGAGGGCCGCGGCCGCGCCGACGATCGCCTCGGCCCAGAGCGCGGGCTCTTGCTCCGGCAGGAGCCCGACCGCCGGCTTCTCGCGCCACTCGCCGAGCACGGAAGCCGCCTCCGCGGTCGCCAGCACGCCGCGGCTCATGCGCGCCAGGCGGCGGCCAACCGGCTCGGCGGCCGGCTCCAGCACGAGGTCGGCGTGCAGGCGGGCGAGGTCGCCGTCCTGCAGCAAGAGCAGGCCCGGGACCTCGCGCACGAAGCGCAACTGGTGCGCGTAGTGCTCGCTGTTCGCCACCGCGTACACCGGTAGGTCGATCGCCCCGCTTTGCGCGAGGTGCGGGAGATCCGCGCACGCGTGCACCGTGAAGGAGGCGCACAGCTCCGCGGCCACGTGCGCGGGATCGCGCACCAGCAATGACAGCTCGACGCGCTCGGCCAGGCGGCGCGCCAGCTCGGCCAGGAAAGGCGCCTCGGCCGTGGCCAGGGGCGGCAGCGGCGCCACGAGCGCGAGCTTCATGCGGGCTACTTTCTCGGCTGCCCGTGCGGCAGCTCGACCAAGCGGATGCGCAGGACCTCCGCGCTGCCGGGAAGCAGCGCCAGCACGCCGCGCACGTCCACGCCCTCCAGGTCGAACACCACCCGGCTTTCACCCGTCTGCACGGGCCGGTGGTGTCGCTCCGGTGCGGGTGCCGCCACCGGAATGAGCTCCACGTCGTCCCGGGACGCGGCGCGCAGGTCCACGACGAGGTAGCGGTCGGCCGCTGCCTCGAGGCACGCGAGCGGAGGAATCCGGCACAACGGGCCCCGGCTGTCCGGCGCGCGCGCTCCGTCATTGCCACTCCAACTGCCCACCAGCGCGAACTCGACCTCGCGCGCGCCCAAGTCGTCAAGCAGCGCGGTCACGAAGTCCTCCACCATGCCTGGAGTGTTCTCCACGAGCCAGTGGAACATGTGCGCCTCGAAGGTCTGCAGCACAATGACGTGGAAGAGCGCCAGGTAGCGGCGCAGGTACTCGCTGCCTCCCTGGGGAAGGGTCTCGAAGCCGCGCCAGTGGATGAAGGTGCTGCGGCGGAAGTAGGGTGCGAGCTTCAGCTTGGCCTGCGCCAGGAAGGAGTCGTGGAAGACGAGCGCCTCCTCCTCGATGACCGGGCGCTCGCCTAGCGCCTCGCACACGGTCGGCCCGTGCGGCACCTTGTCGGCCACGACCGCGACCTGGACCCCTGGGCGGCGCACGCTGAACTCCTCCTGGACGTCGTTCGCTGGCAGGCCGATCATGCGCGAGAGCGCGCCCTCCCGCCGCACCGTGCCCGCCGACTTCGCGGCGTCCTCCTCCCACAGGCCCGGCCTGAGGGTCTCGATGATCTCGCGCGCCGCGAGCAGCGAGACGCCGTCGGTCCAGTGCTGGTCCATCGGCCGGTACAAGTAGTGAGCGGACGCCTTCTTCGCCTCCTCCAGGATCGTCCACATGTCGATGCGTGCCCGATCCGGCGTGCCGAAGAGCAGGTCGCGGATCTCCCGGCGCAGCGGCTCGCCGAACTCCTCCCTGCGGCCGAGGCGCAGGAGCTTCTCGGGGTAGAGCGCTTCCTTGTTCGGCGCCGGCAGGAACACGAAGGTCCTGCCCGCCTGCTCGACGATGCGCTGGATCTTGAGAACCCGGCGCGCCGCCTCGAGGCGCACGTCGCGCGTCCAGGGAGGCGTGAACACGGTCTCGGAGAGGAACAGCCAGCCGTCCCGGCCGATCTCGACCTTCGGGTTGGGGCTGTCCTTGAACAGGAGCAGATCGCAGCGTGCGTCCAGCGCCACCGCCTCGGCGCGGAAGGGTACGTGGTCGGTCAGGTAGCGGTTCAGCGCCTGCAGGTAGTCGCTGTTCAGCAGGCCGCGCCACGAGAAGACGGGGAACTCGACCAGCCGCCGGTTCTCGATCTGGTCGCCGCCCCAGCCGAGCAGGAAGCCCAGGGCCGGCGTGCCGATCAACAGCAGGAAGTAGATGCCGTAGAAGTGTCTCTGCTCGCAGCGCATGTCAGAACTGGAAGTAGAGGAACGGGGCAAAGGAGCCGCCGATGACCAGCACCGTGGCGTAGAAGGTCCCGAGGAGCACCACCGCGACGCGCAGGAGGGCGGGGCCGAGGCCTTTCCCGCGGTCGATGCTGAGGCCGCCGACCCAAGTCTGCGGCAGGAAGAAGACCGCGCAGGAGAGGAGGAACATGCAGAAAGCGTGCTTCGACCCCAGCTCCGCCAGGAGCACGGGATAGGGCACCGCGGGGAACGAGTACATCGACTGGAAGAAGTACCAGGCGTGGGTGAGTGAGTCGGCGCGGAAGAGCACGAAGCTGTTCATGACCAGGAGGATGGTCACGAGGCGCCGGAGCGGCAGGAAGCGCGCCTCGGCAGCCTTGAGCGGCCGCTGGCCCAGCGCCCGCTCGAGCACGAGCACCACGCCGAAGTAGCAGCCGAACACCAGGAAGCGCCACTCCGCGCCGTGCCACAGCCCACAGACGAAGAACACGGTCCAGAGGTTGAAGTAGGTGCGCGCCGGCCCGCCCTGCGAGCCGCCCATGGGAATGAACAGGTAGTCCTTGAACCAGGCGCCCAGCGTCATGTGCCAACGCCGCCAGAAGTCCGTGACCGAGATGGCGGAGTACGGCCGGTTGAAGTTCTCGGGGAAGGTGAAACCGAACATCCGGCCCAGCCCGACCGCCATGTCGGAGTAGGCCGAGAAGTCGAAGTAGAGCTGCACCGTGAAGGCGACGATGCCCAGCCACGCGGCCAGGCCGTTCAGGCGATCCGCGGGCAGCGCGAAAGCGGAGTTGGCCAGCACCGCCACGGTGTCGGCGATCACCACCTTCTTCACCAGGCCGTGGCAGAAGCGCATGACGCCCGAGCAGAACCGGTCGAAGCCGGTCTCGCGCTCCAGGATCTGGTCGGAGATCTCGTGGAAGCGCACGATCGGGCCGACGATGAGCTGCGGGAAGAGCGCGACGAAGAGGATGAAGTTGACCGGGTTCTTCAGGTGCTCGACGCGGCCGCGGTACACGTCCACCGCGTAGCTCATGGCCTGGAAGGTGTAGAAGGAGATGCCGATCGGCAGGGTCACCGACTCCCAGGCGATCTGTCCCAGGCCGAGGTGCTCCCCCAGGGCGTTCAGTTGCGCCACGACGAAGTTCGCGTACTTGAAGAAGCCGAGCAGCGCGACGTTCGCGGCCACGGACACGCCGACGCCGAGCTTCATCAGGCCGACGCGGCCGTCTTTCCGCGCCCGCGCCACCAGACCGCCGGCGAAGTAGTTGGCGAGAGCGGAGATGAGCAGGAGGGAAACGAGGGCGCCGCTGCCCCAGACGTAGAAGACGAGCGAGGCGAGCGCCAGCACCAGGTTCCTGAGGCGACGCGGCCCGCCGTAGTAGGCAAGCAGCACCACCGGCAGGAAGACGAAGAGGAAGGGGATCGAGGAGAACACCATGCGATCGAAGCTCTCGCCAGCACTCGCGGCAGAGCCGCCTGGCGCGGCGCCTGCCCCGTGGACGATCGTCGTCAAGCGGGCCGGGCCGGGTTGACTCGAACCTCCTGCCGTGCGGTCCGGCGGACAGAACTCGTTCGGCGCACCGCCGGACGCGAGCGGGTCCCTCCCGCACCCGCTGGTCTCCTTCCCTGCGAAGTCAGGATTGGCGTATGCCCGATACGGCCCGACCGCACGTGCGGCAGGGCCGCGGGGAGGGCCATCTTACCGCACCGCGGCGGAGCCGCAACCAATCGCCGGTCGCCACCCTCTTGGAGAGAGTGACATCCTGATGCTCATGCGGCGGTGGCTCCGCCGCGAAGCGGTGAGCAGTCGGCGTTCAGCGCTCAGCTCATGCGGCGACGATTCGCGTGACTAGGAGCCCAGAGAGCGGACCTCGGCGTAAAGCGCCTCGAAATCGTCCAGATTCTGCGCGAGCGTGCGCACGGCCGCGCCGCCCTCGAGGCCCGCCAGGCACCCCGGATCGGCGAGGATCGCGCGCAGCCTCGCCTCGAGCGCGGCGGCGTCCCCGGCCTGGAAGAGGAAGCCGTTCCGGCCCTCCTCGACCACCTCCGTGATGCCACCCAGGTCGGAGGCGAGCAGCGGCAGGCCCATCATGCGCGCCTCGAGCACGGTGAAGGGCGTGTTCTCGTACCACAGCGACGGCACCACGAGCAGGTCGATGCCCGCCAGGACCGAGCCCAGTTCGGTCGGCCGGAACTCGCCGCGAAAAGCGATGCGCTCGTCCCCGCCGGCTCGCTGCAGCAGGCTCTGCGCGTACTCGGGATGTACCTCCAGGCTGCCGTGGACGTGGAGCCGCCAGCTTCCGCCCGCGATGCGCCGCGCCGCCTCGATCAGCACGTGCAGGCCCTTGTGCGGCGTGAGCGAGCCCACGAAGCCGAGGACGAGCGGCTCGCCCGGGCCGGGCAGCGGCCGCCGCGTACGGCCGCCGAGCCGCTGCGGGTCCACGCCGTAGGGGCAGAGGCGGATCACGCCCGCGGGGAAGCCGTGCTCCTCGAAGCGCGCGCGCAGGAAGCGCGAGGGCGAGAGCACGCGATCGGCCCGGCAGAGCGCCTCGAGCAGGCGCTCCTTGCGCCCGATCTGCGCGGCCGCGCGGCGGAGCGGCGCACCGGAGAAGTCGAGCGGCGCGCGCCCGGCCGCGACGAGCGCGCGCAGCGGCTGGCCCACACCGCACTGGATCACGGGCTGGCCGAGACCCGGATCCGCGCAGTCCACGCAGCCGAGCCCGCCCTCGGGCGGCCCGTCGCAGAGCGCGCCGTCGTGCCGCAGGAGCGTGAAGCGCGGGCAGAGGAACCAGAAGTCCATGAGGTTCACCACGACCCCGCGCCCGTGACGCTTCACCTCGTCGATGACGCCCGCGCCGAGGTTGCGCAGGTGAAAGACGTGCGCCAGGTCGGCAGGCCACTCCTCGAGGAAGCGGCGCAGGAACGTGGTCGCCAGCGGGTTCCGGTAGTCGGTCAGCTCGCGGTTGCGGAGCACTTCCTCGTGCACTCCCACCCTGCGCACCGGGATGCCGTCCACCTGCTCGTCGGACTCGATCCAGGTGCGTCCCGGCCCGAGAAGGTGGACCTGAGGCTCCACCGCGAAGACGCGCACGTCGTGGCCGCGCTCCCTCAAGCCGAGCGCGAGCGAGCGCACGTACTGCTCGGTGCCGGTCACGTGCCGCGGCAGGAACTGGTGCAGCACGTAGAGCAGGTTCATGGGCTCCTCGCCCGGCCGTGCTCCTCCAGGAAGGCTTGTTCGTGCGGCAGGAGCCCCCGCCGGCCGAGCTTCAGGCGCCGCTCCGCCAGCTCCGCCAGCAGGGACGCGATCCAGCGGCCGCGCTCGGCCAGCGCAACCTTGAGCTCGCCGATCCTCGTTCTCATATCCGCCGGCCCGGCGCCCGGCGGAAGACCGAGCCCGCCGCGAATCTCGGCGAGCGCCGCCTCGTAGCTTTGGCGCTGCGCCTCCAGGTCGCGGTCCTTTTGCTTCCCCACCTGGTCCACGGCCTCGGCCGCGGCCTGCAGGCGGGAGCGGGCGTCCGCGATCTTCTCGTGCAGGGCGTAGGCCCGCTCGCGCACCGCCTCCAGGGCGGCGCTGAGGCCGCGCGCCCGCTCCTCGGCCGCCCGCGCGCGTTCTTCGGCGGCCCGCGCCTGCTCCTCGGCAGCCTGCTCCCGCTCGCCGGCCGCACGCGCGCGTCCCTCCGCCGCCGCCTCGACCGCCCGGACGTGTTCCTCGAGAGAGAGAGCGTGCTGGCGCGCCGCCGCGATCTCGGGTTCGAGCGCGGCACGGGTCTCGAGCCGCACGCGCTCGACCAGGTTGTCGAGATGGGCCTTGACCTCCCGCTCCAGGGCCAGTTCGTCGGCGATGCGCCTGAGGCGCGGGCGCAAATCCTCGCGCGCGGGCGCGCTCGCCGCGCGCCGCCCCTCCTCGGCCAGCTCCTCCAGGCGCGCCGCGAGCGCGGCCAGCTCCGCGGAGCGCCCGTCGCAGCGCACCTCGCGCATCTCCCGGCAGCGCTGCTCGACCTTCTGCAGCTCCTCCTCGATGAAACGCTCGGGCAAGGCCCTCCCCGCCAGGGCCGTGGCCTCGGCCGCCAGCACGTCGATGCCCTGGCGCCACGCTCCGGCGCCGGGAAGCCGCCCGAGGATCGAACGTGTCAGGTCCGCCGCTTCCTCGGGAGAGAGCCGCTCGAGCAGGCCGCAGGACGTCAGAGCGGCCAGCGCCGCGCCCGGGCGATGGCTGGCCAGGGCGATCAGGCGGTCGCGCGCGAGCAAGTCCTCGTCTTCAGGAACGGCGCGCGCCGGGACGAGCGCCACGCGCACGCCCGGAACGCCATGAAGCTGGAAATCGAGGCTGCGCGCGCGCAAGCAGAACTCGGCGAGCGCCATCTCGCCGCGGATCGCCTCGTCGAACGGACCGATGCGCAGGTACGCCTCGCGCCGCACGACGAAGGCCTCGGGCGCGACGAACTCGAGCGCGGGCGCATCTTCAGCCGGAGGCGGCGCTCGTTCCAGCACCAGGTCGCCCGCATCGACGAGGCCGAGCGAGTCCCCGCCACTCGGGTCCTCGATGAGGGGCTGCCCAAGCGCCACGGCCTCGTCCTCGAGCCGCCCGAACAGCGAGAAGTCCGCGGCCTGACTCATGACACGGGCGGACGGTCCGACAAAAAGCACCAGCGGCGCGTCGGTCGCGGCCAGCCCCAGGTTCCAGAGTTCGGCCGGGCTGCGGCCGCCGGGTTCGAGCACCAGGGTCGCGCCGGCACCCTCTCCGGGCTCGACGCGCGCCTCCCGGCCGGCGAGCACCAGCAGCGGATAGTCGCCTGCGGCGCGGAGGCCCTCCCGGAGCCACTCCTCGTCCGCACCGGGATCTTTCGACCAGAGGACCACGTGCAGCGCCACGCCTGCGGGGGGAGCGCCGCCCAGGGAGCGCAGGCCGCGCGTGGCGCGCACCCGGCGCCTGGCGTCGGCCAGCATCTCGGTCAGCCGGGCGCAGCGCTCCTCCGCGTCCCGGCGCTCGTCCACGAGCGCCGCCACCCGGCCGCGCGCCTCGGCGAGCTGTTCCAGCAGGTCGAGGGACTGGCGCGTCAGGTCGCGGAGCTCCTGCTCGCGATCGGCGGCCGCGCCGTCTTCTCGGCCGTTCCCGGCGTCTGCTGCTGCGGGAGTCGCCATCACTCTCCTCGTGCTGCGCCACAGCTTACGGAAGGGAGCGGCCCGGGGCAAAAAGGCGCGGGTTTCAGCCGCCGAAGCGGCGGGAGAAGGCCCGCCTGATCTTGCCGATGCGCCGCTTCAGCGACCAGCGCGGCACGAGCTGCCGCAGCTCCAAGATCTCGCGCAGCAGCTCATCGCAATGCTGCTCGATCTCGCGACCACGCGCCAGCGCCGCCGCCACCTCGTCGGACAGCGCAGGCGCTCCGGCCGGCTCCGGCGCGACGCTCCGCCTGCCGGCCGCCGCGTCGAGCAGGCGGCGCTCCGCATCCGCCAGCCGGCGTCGCGCCTCATCGAGCTGGCGCAGCACTCCGTCGCGGTTGTCCTCCACGTTCCAGGCGTGCTGCTCGGCGTTGTGGCAGCGCTCCTGCCAGGCGAGCAGCTCGCTCGAATCGCGGAACGGACAGCGTGCCACGACCTGCAGGATGCGCTCGAGGCGCGGCGCGGCGCCGCGCTCCTCCGCGCGCGCGCCAGCGAGGGCCTTGCCGTAGCTCTCGATCGTGGCGCCGGCGCAGCGGCCCCAGGTGAACTCCCGAGCGCGGGCGCGTCCCCGGGCCTTGACCGCGTCCACCTCGGCGCCGCCCGCGAGCAGCGTGGCCATGATCTCGACCAGACGCGCCGCGTCCCCCGGCGGGAACAGGAAGGCGCCGTCGCCGCACACCTCGGGCAGTGACATGGCGGCGGCCGCGGCCACGGGCACGCCCAGGCTCATGGCCTCGAGCGGCGGCAGGCCGAAGCCCTCCTCGTGCGAGGGGTAGATCAGGCCGCGCGAGCCCTGCAGCAGCGCCTTGACGTCGTCGTCGGCCAGGCCCTCGACCCAGCGTACGCGCGCCCCGAGGTCCAGGTCCGCGATCACCTGGTCGAGAGAGCGGCCGGAGGCGAGCGGCCGGTCCCAGACGTGCGAGCCGGCGCAGACGACCGAGGCCTTCCCCGGCAGCCGCGCCAGGGCCTGAAAAAGCGTGCGGTGGTCCTTGTGCGGGTAGTCCTTGCCCACGGCCACGAAGTAGTCGCCCGAGACCTGGAGGCGCGCGAGGCGCGCGCGCAGGTCGCGCGGGTCGAGGGGCCGGGCCAGGTCCGGATCGACCGCGAGATACGCCACGTCCACGCGCTCCGCGTCCGCTCCCAGGTCGTGGATCGCCTCCTGCGCCGCGGACTCGCTGATCGCCACGAGCCGGTCGCAGCCCTGGGCGAGCGCGCGAGCGAAGCTGCTGTACCAGGCGGCCGCCTCAGGGCTCTCGTGGTACTCCGGGTGGCGATGCAGGATTGCGTCCGCGAACGTGAGCACGGTCGCGCGCGCGGCCTCGGGCAGGAACAGGTCGCGCGGACTACGATCCGGGAACCAGGTCATGTGGAAGACGTCCGGCCGGCGCTCGGGCCGCTCATCGAGGAGGAGGGCGAGGATGTCCTCGGAATCCGCCACCTCCACCAATTCGACGCGCGCGGGCAGGTTCTCGGCGATGCGGCCCCCCTTCTGGATCAGGGCGCGCAGCCTGGTGATCTCTGGACGCAACGCCAGCTCGCGCAGCAAGTTGCGCTGGATGCGCTCCAACCCGGAGAGCGGGCGGTGCAGCAGCCGGGCGTCGAACAGCAGGTGCATCTCGGTTCCACGTCTTCTTCGCCGGCCCGCGCCGCCGCGCGGCCGCGGCCGGGAGCGCAGACACTAGCGGCCCGCCCTGCCTCCCACAACATGCACGAGAAGCCAGGAAGCGAATCCGGCGCCCCGGGGCCGAGACCCCGAGGCGCCGGTGACGGCGCGCAACGCGTGCGGGCGCCTGGCGCCCCGCAC
>DYIW01000149.1:8994-14067 GCA_020723465.1 Phycisphaera mikurensis | reverse complement strand
ACATCGAGATCTACACCATGGACCTGGAGGGGCGCGACGTGCGCCGGCTCACGCACGAACAGGGCTACGACGGCGGGGCGTTCTTCTCGCCTGACTCGCGCAGGATCTGCTACCGCGCCCATCATCCGCGCACGCCGCAGGAGGTCGCACAGTACGAGGTGCTGCTCAAGCAGGGCCTCATCCGCCCGAGCGTGCTGGAGCTCTGGATCATGGACGCCGACGGCGGCCGGAAGCGGCAGATCACTCGGAACGGCGCCGCCAACTTCTGTCCCTTTTTCACGCCGGACGGCGAGCACCTGATCTTCTCTTCCAACCTGGAGCGGCCGGGCTCGCGCGAGTTCGAGCTGTACCTCATCGGCTGCGACGGCACTGGCCTGGAACGGGTGACCTTCTCGCCCCAGTTCGACGGCTTCCCCATGTTCTCTCCGGACGGGTCGAAGCTGGTCTTCGCCTCCAACCGCGGCGGCTCGGTCAAGGGCGAGACGAACATCTTCCTGGCCGATTGGAAGTGGTAAGAGAGTCGGGAGTCTGTAGTCGGTGGTTCGAAGGGGCCTTCCGGCGGCTCCTGCCTTGTTCCTTGCTGCGGCGCACGAAGACCGCCTTGTTCATCGATGCTGCACGTCGCCTTTGCCCCTCTGCGAGGCGCCTCGCGGCAGGTGGGTCACGGCGCCCCGCGCGGTCCCTCAAGAAACGGCCGGCATGGGTCGAAATAGGCTCTCCGGAGGAGGACGCCTGGAGGCCTGTTCCCTTGAATCGAGACACCGACGCCGCGCCGCCGCGGGCGCGCGGACGCGCCGCGGGTTCCTCCCCGAGGGAGCCCGCTGGTTCCGCAGAAGCGAGCCGCCTCCTGGAGGCGATCCCGCTGCCGTTGCTGGTGCGCTCGCCCGGAGGGCGGCTCGCGCTGGCAAATGGCCCGGCGCGCGCGCTCCTGCGGCTCACGCCGGAGGAGGCGGAGGAGGCCGTGCTCACCCTGATCCAGCAGGACGCGACGAGCGGGCGAGCCGTCTACCTGCTGGTCGTGGCGCGCACGCCGCAGCGGACGCTCGAAGCGGTGCGGGGCGCGCTCGAGATCCTGCCGGGTGAGGTCCTGGAGGTGCTGCTGGTCGAACCGCCCGCGGGCGCTTCCCTGCCCGCGGGCGAGCGCCTGCTCGCCGCGCTCGATCGCCAGAACGACGCGGTGCGGCGCGCCACGAACGCGCTGCTCTGGCGGCGCGCCGCGCGCCCCGCGGAAGCGCCGCAGCCGGGACGGATTCCGGAGCGGCGCGCCTGGCTCGAGCCGCGCGGACTGGCGGCCCGGCTCCTGCGGCGCGTGCGCCGCTTCCTCAGCCGCGGCCACGCCTGCTCGCTCGCCGCCGACATCCGCCTGGAGCGCGGGAACCGCATGGTCCGCGCCGACGAAGTGGCCATCGCCCAGGTGGTCCTGAGCGGCATCGAACTCCTCGCCGGCGGAACGCAGGGCGGCCCCATCACGCTCCGGGCGGCCGAGGTCGGCTGCCGCGTGCGCATCGTGCTCGACGCTTCGGAGCTGCAAGGAGATGCGTCGGCCCTGGATCTGCGGCACAAGGAGCGGCTCGTCCAGGAGCTGGCGCCCATCCTCAAGGCGCACGAGGCGACGTTCGAGGTCCACCGCGACGGCAAGGGCTCGCGGCGCGTGATCTTCACCATGCCGACCGCTCCCCGGCGCGACGCTTGCGCGGTGGAGGAGTGACCGGCCCACGCGCGCTCGGCCCGCTAAATCCGCGGGAGGGCCCTTCCCTTGCTACACCCGGCCGAGGTATGCTCTCTGCCCTTTCCCGGACAAGACAACGCGCGGGGGTGTAGCTCAGACCGGTTTAGAGCGCCAGCCTGTCACGCTGGAGGCCGCGGGTTCAAGTCCCGTCACCCTCGCCATCCATGAGTTCGCGGTCCCTCGCGCGTCCAGACGCCGCTCGAGGGACCGCGGCGTTTCAGGAGGGGAACCGTGGCGGGGCCGCGCGGCTTCCGGCGTGCCGCCAGCCTGCGGCGGCGCCTCGGCGACGGAGCACTTCTTCAACGGACTCCTAACGCGACGCGGCCCTTGCAAGTTCCGCCGCCCGGATGATCCGGTAGAAGGCCCCGGACCGCGCCAGGTCCCGCGACGGTTCCCCGTGCAGGACCAGCACGCGCTGCACCGTCTTCGAGGGAAACGCCCGCTGCAGCAGCTCGGCCTTCCTCTCGACCTCCTGGACCACCTTCATCCCGACCGGAGCCACCGAGCACTTCATCTCGCAGAGCGTCAGCACGTCGTCGGCGCGCTGGAAGAGGAGGTCGATCTGCAGCCCCTCCCGGTCCCGGGACGGCGCGCGGAAGTACGGGCCGAAGGAGAAGTCGATGCCGGAGAAGCCGAGAATCTCGGCGATGCGCCCCGCGTGCCGGAGGCACAGACGTTCGAACGCCTTGCCGCGCCAGGCGTGGAACCGTCCGGCCTGGGAGAGCCGCGCGAACAGCTCGGGCTGCGCTCCGGAGCGGATCCTCTTCAGGTTCGGCCGGATGAAGGCAAAGTAGAAACGCAGGTAGGCGTCGTCGAGCTGGTACTTGATGAGGCGCGACCCCTCGTCCTTGTCGACCGGGACCACGGACGAGACGAAGCCCGCCGCCTCCAGGTCCGCGAGCTTCCCGGAAAGTCCCCCGCCCGCGTCGACGCCGGCCCGCTGCGCGACCTGCAAGCGAAACAGACCCTCGGGAGATTCCGCCAGCGCCTGGACGATCTTCTGGAAGTCCGGATTCCGCCCGAAGTGACCGGTGAAGATCCGGTCGTACTCCCCCAAGAAGTAGCCGTTCTCCCGGAACGCCAGCTCGGACACGGCCGCGCGCACGGACGGGTAGTCGCGCACCAGCTCCAGGTACTTCGGAACGTCGCCGAAGTACAGGCAGGCCTCGATGACCTCGTCCAGGCCCTGGTCGCGCAGCAACTCGCAGGCCTCGCCCAGGTCGAAACCCTTCAAGTGCAGCTCGAGGTCCGTGCGGCCGTAGAGCGCGCTGGAGCGGACGACCTTCGTGGTCATGAACGAGGCGATCGACCCGCAGAGGATCAGCTTGACGCCCGCGATCTTCGCCAGGTACTGGTCCCAGACCATCTTCAGGTCGGAGACGATCTCGCGCCGGTAGTTCGCCAGCCACTGGAACTCGTCCAGGACGACGCACGCGGGCCGGCGTTCGAGCAGGGGAGACAGGCGGCAGAGGGCGTCGCCCCAGCTCAGCGTCGGCGCGCCGGCGGCCCGCTCCCCGGCCTGGCGAGCGAGCTGGAACCGGAACGTCTCGATCTGGTCCTTCTTCGGGCGATTCTCGATCCCCTCGAACGTCAGCGCACGCCGGCCCTCGAGAGCCTTCTGGATCAGCAGGCTCTTGCCGATGCGCCGGCGCCCGTGGATGACGCCGATCGCAGGCCCTGCCCTGGACAGCAGGCCCTCCAGGGCCTCGAGCTCGGGCGCGCGTCCCACGAAGCGAATGGCGGGCAACAGAAATTCCTCCTATACGGCATCGGATAGTACCTCATAGGAAGGATTTGTCCAGGGACGCATGGCTGCCGGAACGAGCGCCGGCCGAGCCCCTCCGAGCGCTGGCGGCGGCCGCGGCGGCGGGAAACGGTACTCTGGTGCTCTGGATTCGGCGTTCACGTGTTCGCGGGCCAGGAGGATCTCATGCGTGCTCTGGCTCTCGTCGCCGCGCTCCCCGCCATCTTCGTGCTCCCGGCCCGGGCGGAGGAACTCCACTCGGGCGACACCAAGGCCCTGAGCTACAAGCAGGGCGTCACACCCGACGGTGAGAGCTCAGCCCCGTCAATCGGCCGCGACGGCCGCTGGGTCGCGTTCAACTCGGACCGCACGAATCTCACGGATCCGCCAGAGGGGAACGGTAAGTGGCAGATCATCCTCCTCGACCGAAAGAAGGGCAGCTACCAGATCGCCTCGAGGAGCAGCTACGGCGATCTGGCCGACAACCACTGCGAGGAACCTGCGATCTCGGCGAACGGCCGCTACGTGGTCTTCAGTAGCCTCGCCTCCAACCTGTGCGCGGGCGACAACGCCGGGCTTTGGGACGTGTTCCGCCACGACCGCAAGACCGGCGAGACACTACGAGTTTCCCTCACCGTCAACGGCATGGAGCCGAATTCCGACTGCACTTGCCCCTGCGCGTCGGCGGACGGCCGTTACGTCGCCTACCATTCCAACGCGACCAACCTCACCCTCTTTCCCGGAAACGGCTGCCGTCAGGTCTTCGTCTGCGACATGGAGGCGGGGAACATCCAGTGTCTTTCACTCGGGCCAGGAGGGGACCTGGGGAACAGCGACTCCGAGTTTCCTTCGATCAACGGCGACGGCCGGCTCGTGGCGTTCGAGTCGCTCGCGACGAATCTGGGATGTCCTGCCGCGCCGCAGGTCTACGTCCGCGACCGGCTGAGCGGTACGACCACGCTCGTCTCGCGCGGGCACAACGGGCAGACGCCGGACGGCACCAGCTTCTCGCCCCACATCTCGGAGAACGGCCGCTACGTCGCGTTCGCCTCGGTTGCGAGCAACCTGACCGCGACGGACCACGGGCCGACCACGCAGGACGTCTTCGTCCTCGACCGCAAGCAGGACAAGATGAAACAGCACGTGGTCGAGTGCAAGGGCGGGACGCAGACCGGAGGGGCGGAGGGCATCTCCAGCAATGGCCGCTACCTGCTGATCCGTTCGACCGACCCTGGCACGTTATTCGTCTGCGTGCTCCACGTCGACCGCGACACGGGCAAGGTCCGCGTATTCTCCTGCAACAGCAAGGGCAAAGAGGCGAACGACTCGTGCGGATACGCGGGCCTGTCGGGGAACGGCAAGTACGGGGTGTTTTCCTCGGATGCCACCAACCTGGGCAAGGACAAGGACTCCTTCTCCGACGTCTTCATCCACTGCAAGTAACCGCCCCGCTGCGCTCAGCGCGCCTTCTCCGCCTCGTCCTCCAGGCTCGTGACCAGGGGCGCGCCGATGGAGCCGGTGTTCGGCCGCACGCCGTCGACCCCGGTGGCGATGGACCGCGGCGTATAGGTCACGCGCTTGAGCCGAGCCACCAGGACGA
>DYIW01000149.1:0-8984 GCA_020723465.1 Phycisphaera mikurensis | reverse complement strand
GCCAGGAGGCGCGCGCAGCCGGAAGCAGCGAACACCACGTGGTAGGCGGCGCGGTCCGTGCCCAGGAGATCGAGCAAGAGCCCTCCCGTGAGCACGCCGGCCACCATGGCCAGGGCGTTGGCCACGTTGAAGAGGGTAAGCACGCTGGTGCGCTCCGCCTCGTCGATGCGCTCGAACAGCAGGAGGAGCGTCGCCAGCTCATAGCCCGCCCAGATCACGCCGGCGACCACCTGCAGCACGAGCAGGTAGGCGACGTTGGCCGAGAGGACCCAGAGCGCCGAGAGCGGCACGATGCCGATCGCGCAGGAGTAGAGCAGGCGGTGGCTGCCGAGCCGCTTGGCCAGGATGCCGAGGAATGGAAAGGCGAGCATCTTCGCTACGTAGGCGGCGGCGATGATGAGCAGGTAGGTGGCGTAGGGCAGGGCGAGCTGCCCGAGCATGTACGGCGTGAAGAAGGGAGCGGCGATCTGCACCGCGGCCTGCACGGCCACCATGAACGCCAGGAGCTGCATGTCCCCGCCGCGCCGGAGGCGTAGGAGCAGCTCGCCGGCGGACACGGCCCGCTGGTTCGCCGGCAGGGGCTGCGGCTCGCTCTGCGTCGCGAGGCAGAACGTGGACGCAGCCCGGAACACGGCCGAGAGCAGGAACATGGCGGCGAACACCGCCAGCAGGCCGCCCGCCCGCGGCAGGTGCTGCAGCGCCAGGCCGCCCGCGACCAGGCCAAGGAGCACCGCGCACTGGCACCAGCGGCCGCGGCGCGCCAGGTAGCCGGCGCGGATGGCGCGCGGGATGAGCGTCCCCACCCACGTGTTCCACGCCGGGCCGCCGGCCAGGCCCGTGCCCCAGTAGAGCGCGGCCACGACGAAGACCAGCCAGTGCGGCAGGCCCTCGGCCAGGGCCAGCACCGCGTAGGCCGCGCAGCAGACCGCCTGCGAGGCGGCGTTCAGCACGACCCAGCGGCGATGCGATCCGAGCCAGCGCACGGCCGCTGGCGAGGCGAGCTGCAGCACGGCTCCCAGGAGGAGCGGCGCCGACACGATCCAGCCCGCCGCGATCTCCCCCATGCCCAGAGCCAGCACGAAGGCCGGGACGTAGGTCTCGCCCAGGCCGACCATGAGGCTGAAGCCGAGGCCGTCGCCGAGGATCGCCCGCAGGTCCTTGCGGAGCCGCTCCGGATCAGCGTTCTTGTGCATGTTCGAGGACTTCCGGCCCGCGGCCGGAGCAGACTCGCAGAGCGCGGGGGAAGAGCACTCTACCGCGCTGCGCGCCCGGCCGCCACGGCGGCGCGCGCGACCACCGCGCCGCAGGAGCTCGCTCCATTCCCCCGGCCGTGAGCCTCCTGTACCCTGCGTTCATGCGGCAGAACCCTTCCGTCCCGTCGCTCCTCCTCCTGCTCGGCCTGGCCGCCGGCTGCGGTGCGCCGCCGCGCGAGATCCCGCGCGTGCCGCCGCCCACGCACCTGGAAGCACTCCTGCGCGAGCAGACCGAGCTCTACCCGCTCATGACGGAGCGGGACCTGTACAAGCTCATCCGGCAGGCCACGCTCGGGCCCAGCCACGTGTTCATGGGTGACGACAGCGATCTGGACATCGGCCTGGAAGAGGAGATCGCGCAGCTCAAGGACGCGCCGCCCGAAGGCGTGGAAGTCGTCGAGATCCTCGACCCGCAGACGCGGCTCGCGCGGGTCAACTTGCGGCCTTATCTTCTCTCCGGCGGCAGGGTGGAGGACCTGGCGCGGGCGGTGGCACGCACCACGCACGTCTTCCGCGGCGACGAGGCGACGTTCCACGCCTCGCTCCAGGCGGCGGTCGAGCTCGTTCCGCGGCTCGTGGTGTCCTTCACGGCCAAGGAGCTGAACGCGTACATCCAGGAGATGAAGAAGAAGGGCTATCCGGCGGGAGTGCACTCCGAGAGGTACGCGCTGACCTACGAGCCGGCGTACCGCCTCGTCCTGCTCGAGTTCCTCACCGACCGCGACTACGGCGGCCGCATCGCCGAGCCGCAGGCGCCGCCGCGCTGACCCGGCCGGACGGGAACGCCGCTCACTCGCGGCGCCGGAACGGCGCCACGTCCACGCCGTAGTCCTTGACGATGGTCGAGCTGCCTGGGTCCGGCTTCGGCAGCCGCCCCATCGAGAAGCGGTACTCGCTGTACTCGATCACCACCCCGAGGTCCTCAGGCGCGCTCGCCGGCAGCTCCATCATGAAGGTGCCATCGGCGCGCGTGCGGCAGACGAGCGACTCCTCACCGTCGCCCGCCGCGCCGCCGAGGAGTCGGATGCGCGCGCCCGCCACGGGCGAGTTGTCCGCGTTGCGGCGCACGGTGCCGCGCAGCACGATCACCGGCTCGACCTCGAAGCGCACCTCGTGCTGCCGGGCGTTGAGGGGCACCTGCAGCGGCTGGCGGAGCGGGAAGTAACCGGTCGCCTCGATGAGCACCGCCGCGTTGCCGGGAGGCGACATCTCCAGCTCCACCTCGAAACGCCCCGCCTCGTCGATGAGCTCGGCGTCGCAGAACTCCCCCTCGTCCGTGTCCGGCGCCGCCGCGTCGAAGACCGTGATGTCCCCTCCCCCGACCGGCAGGCCGCTCGCCTTGTTCACCACCACGCCGCTCACGCGCACCAGCGGCCCGAGCGTGACCTTGCCGAGCTCGATGACGCCGTGCTGGTCCGGCAGCGGCACCGGGTTTACCCGCACCGGCGAATGGTCCTCCGCCGACACCAGCACGAACAGGTCATGGTAGGGGATGCAATCCAGCTCCAGGGCGAAGGCGCCGTCCTCGCCGGTCAGCTCGTCCTCGCCGTCGTCGACGAACTCCGGGTCCGGGGAGCACGCCGAGATCATTGCATCCTCGATGGGTCCGCCGCTGACCGAGGAGACCACGGTCCCACGGATGACCAACTGCGACCAGAGGATGAAGTCGACCTGCAGCACGTCGGAGCCTTCGGGCACGGCCAAGTCGTACTGGACCATCGGCACGTGGTCGACCGAATCGACCCAGACGTCGAATCCGTGCGGCGGGATGTCCTCGATGTCGGTGAACTCGTAGTGGCCGGTGGCGTCGGTCTCGGCGTCGTCCCACTCGTCGGAGAAGAGCGGCAGGCGCGAGCGGATCTCGAGGTCCGCGTTCGCCACCGGTGAGCCGTCCGCGGCCTGGCGCACGTAGCCCTCCACGCGGAAGGCGCGCCGCAGCTCGAAGTCGACGGCAAACGCGCGCCCGGCCGCATCGACGCGCAGGCCGCGCTGCGCCTGCGCCGAGTAGCTGCTGGCGTACGCCCGCAGGTCGACCACCGCCGGGATCCCGTCCTCGATGATCAGGCGGTAGGAGCCGTCCTCGGCCGTGGTCGCGCTGCCGAAGCTGTCCTCGCCATCGGCGTAGAAGATCTCGACCTCCGCGTCCTTGATCGGCTCGCGCGAGGCCGCGTCCACCACCTTGCCCGTGACCTCGAGGGCACCGGCGGGAGCGAACTCCGGCGTCCCCGGCGCGGCCTCGCGCTCGGGACGCCCGTCGCCGGGCTGCTCCTCGACCGGGACGGGCACGTCGGGGTCGGGCGTGCCGGATGCCTGGCCCGCGCCCTCTCCGGCGCCCGCGGGGGCCTCGGTCCCGATCTGGTCGACCGACCCCGAGCCGCCGTCCCGCAGGCTGAACAGGGCCAGACCAACGACCGCGGCCACGACGCACACGAGGACGATGAACACCCGGACGTTCATGGATTCACGCCTCCCTGGGCCAAAACGCGCTGCCCGTCATGATAGGACCTGCGCCGCGCGATCTCGCCTGCAGGACCGCTCAATCGCCGATTCGTTCCAGGAACTCGGCCTCGGTCATGATCCGCACACCCAGCTCGCGGGCCTTCTTCAGCTTCGAGCCGGGATCCTCACCCACCACCAGGAGGTCGAGGTTCCGCGACACCGCCTTGAGGATGCGGCCGCCCTGCTCCTTGACCCTGGCTTCGGCCTCGGCGCGCGTCAGGCCGGCGAGCGTGCCGGTGAAGAGGACGGTGCGGCCGGCGAACTCCCCACCCTTTGCCCCGGCAGACGCGGGCGCGGTGCGCGGCCGCAGCCCGAGCGCGGCCAGGTCCCGCAGGAGCGCCTGGTTTTCCTCCTGCGCGAACCAGGCGCGCACCTGGGAGGCCGCCTCCGGGCCGATGCCCTTGACCGCCTCCAGCTCCTCGGCGCTGGCGGCGCCGAGTCGCTCGAGCGTGGAGAAGTGTGCCGCCAGCACCTCGGCCACGGTCTGCCCCACGCCGGCGATGCCGAGGGCGAAGAGCAGGCGGTCGAGCGCGGGCTGGCGCGCGCGCTCGAGCGCGGCGAGCAGGTTCGCGGCCGACTTCTCGCCCATGCGCTCCAGGGCGATGAGCGACGCCGCGTCCAGGCAGAAGAGGTCGGCCACGCCTTCCACCAGGCCGCGCGCCACGAGCTGCTCGATCAGCTTGGGCCCGATGCCCTCGACGTCGAGGCCGCCCCGCGACACGAAGTGCTCGACCTGCGCGACCACGCGCGCCGGACAGCGTGGATTGGGGCAGCGCAGCGCCACCGCGTCCTCGTCCTGCTCCACGCGCGTGTCGCAGGCCGGGCAGCGCTCTGGCGGCGTGAAGGGCCGCTCGCCGCCCCGCCGGCTCTCCTTGACCACTGCCACGACCTTGGGAATCACGTCGCCGGCGCGCTCGATGAACACGCGGTCGCCGACGCGCACGTCCAGCTTGCGGATCTGCTCGGCGTTGTGCAGCGTCGCGCGCTGCACCGTCACGCCGCCGACCTCCACCGGTTCGAGCAGCGCCACGGGAGTCAGCGTGCCCAGCCGCCCGACCTGCACCACGATGTCCTGGACGCGCGTCGTGGCCTGCTGCGCCGGGAACTTGACCGCCACGGCCCACCGCGGACTGCGCGCGCGCGTGCCCAGGCGCTCGCGCAGCGCCAGGTTGTCCACCTTGATGACCATGCCGTCGATCTCCACCGGCAGGTCGTTGCGCCGCTGCTCCAGGCCGGCGTAGGCGGCGAGCATGGCGTCCAGGCCGCCGAAGGCCGTCATCTCGACGTTGGTGCGGAGGCCCAGCTCGCCGAGCCAGGCGAGGAGTTCGCGCTGCGTGCGGGCCTCGATCCCGGCGCTGCGCCCCGTGCCGTAGAAGTAGATGTCGAGAGGACGCTCCTTGGCCACGGCTGGATCGAGCTGCTTGAGCGTGCCAGCGGCGAGGTTGCGCGGATTGGCGAAGGGCTCCTCACCCTGCTCCAGCAGGTCGCGGTTGAGGCGCTGGAAGGCGTCCTTCCGCATGATCGCCTCGCCGCGCACCTCGAGCAGCGCCGGGACGCGGCCGCCGGCGAGGCGCAGCGGCACGCTCTGGATGGCACGCACGTTGTGCGTGATGTCCTCTCCCACCCAGCCGTCGCCGCGCGTCGAGGCGCGCGCCAGCACGCCGTTCTCGTAGACGACCTCCACCGACACGCCGTCCAGCTTGGGCTCGCCGGCGAAGTCCGTGTCCAGGGACTCGACCTTCAGGTAGTTCCGGAGCGACTCCTCCCACTCGCGCACTTCCGTCTCGTTGAAGGCGTTCTCGAGCGAGAGCATGGGCTCGGCGTGCTCGACCTTGGCGAGAGCGGAGACTGGCGCCCCCACGCGCTGCGTCGGCGAGTCGGGCGTCACCAGGTCCGGGTGTTCGGCCTCGAGGCGCTGCAGTTCCCGGAGCAGCCGGTCGTACTCCGCGTCCGAGATGGCCGGCCGCGCCAGGACGTAGTAGTGATGGTTGTGCTGCCGGATCTCCTCGCGCAGCTTCTCCACGCGCCGGGCCAGATCACGTTCCATGACACCGTTCTACCCGTTCTTCAACCTGGAGCAGAGCATCAGGAGATGAACATGGCGTCGCCGTAGGAGAAGAAGCGGTAGCGGCGGCGCACGGCCTCGGCGTAGGCGGCGAGCACGCGCTCGCGGGTGGCGAAGGCCGCGACCAGCATGAGCAGCGTGCTCTCCGGCAAGTGGAAGTTGGTGAGCAGGGCGCCGACCGCGCGGAACGTGAAGGGCGGCCGGATGAAGAGGTCGGTCTCGCCGGCTCCGGCGCGGAGCGTCCCCTCGCACGAGGCCGCCTCGAGAGCGCGCACCACGGTGGTGCCGACCGCCACCACGCGCCCGCCGCGCGCGCGCGCGGCCGCCGCCGCCTCGGCCGTCGCGGGCGGCACCTCGTAGCGCTCCGCCAGCATGCGGTGCTCGGCCAGGTCGAGGACGCGCACCGGCAGGAAGGTGCCGGGCCCGACGTGGAGCGTCACGGTGGCGACCTGCACGCCGCGCGCCCGGAGCTCGTCGAGGACTTCCTGCGAGAAATGCAGTCCGGCCGTGGGCGCGGCCACCGCCCCGACGCGCCGGGCGTAGACCGTCTGGTAGCGCTCACGGTCCTCGCTGTCCCGGGGATCGCTCCCGCGGGCACGCCGGATGTAGGGCGGCAGGGGCGCGCGCCCGCACCGCTGGAGCTCCGCGCGCACCTCTTCTTCGGGTGCGTCCACCTGCCAGATCCCGCCGCCCAGGGGCCGCGTCAAGACCAGCTCCCCGGCCGCGCCGGCGAGCAGGCGCTCGCCGGCGGCCAGACGCCCGCCCCCTTCCAGCATCATGCGGAACGTGGGCCTGTCGGGCACCTCGAGCAGCAGTCCGCGGACCACCCCCCCGCTCCTGCGGCGCACCTCCACGCGCGCCGGGAAGACGCGCGTGTCGTTCAGCACGAGCAGGTCGTTCGGCCCGAGGAGCCGCGGCAAGTCGCGAAAAGACCGGTGTTCGAGACCCTCCCCGGCGCGTGCCAGCACCAGGAGCCGGGACTCATCGCGGCGCGGTACGGGCCGCTGGGCGATCAGGTCCCGAGGAAGCTCGAAGGAGTAGGCCGTCCGCTCGTTCCTGCCGGCCAAACCACCGCCTCCGCGGGACTCGGACCAGGTTTCGGGGAATTGACTTGCGCGCCCAAGAAGCGTACAAACCCAGATTCTTCCAATCCTGCCAACAATCGAGGCGCACGGACAGCGATCGTTCACATGGCCGCGTGGGAAAAGGTCGTTCTCATCGCCTACTACTCGCTGCTGGTGATCCTCTCGATCTACGGCATGCACCGCTATGTCCTGGTCTACCTGTACTACCGCTACCGGGACCGCGGACAGAAGCCTCAGCGCCGCTTCACCGACCTGCCGAGCGTCACGGTGCAGCTCCCGATCTTCAACGAGGCGACGGTGGTCGAGCGGCTCGTTGAGGCCGTGTGCGCCATCGACTACCCGCGCGACCGCCTGGAGATCCAGGTGCTCGACGACTCCACGGACGAGACCGTGGAGCTCGCCCGCGAGAAGGTCGGGCAGATGGCGGATCGCGGGCACCGCATCCGCCACCTCCAGCGCGCCGACCGCTCCGGGTTCAAGGCGGGCGCGCTCGCCTCCGGCCTCGGGCAGAGCAGCTCCGAGCTGGTGGCCATCTTCGACGCCGACTTCGTGCCCGAGCCGGACATCCTGCGCCGCACCGTCGACTACTTCACCGATCCGCGCGTCGGCATGGTGCAGACGCGCTGGGGGCACATCAACCGGCGCTTCTCCTTGCTGACGCTGCTGCAGTCCATCCTCCTGGACGGCCATTTCGTGATCGAGCACGCGGCGCGCAACCGCTCCGGGCGCTTCTTCAACTTCAACGGCACGGCCGGTGTCTGGCGTCGCGCCTGCATCGCCGAGGCGGGCGGCTGGGAGCACGACACGCTGACCGAGGACCTCGACCTCTCCTATCGGGCGCAGCTCAAGGGCTGGCGGTTCGTCTTCCTGCCGGACGTGGTGTCGCCCGGCGAGCTGCCGGTGGAGATGAGCTCCTTCAAGACGCAGCAGCACCGCTGGGCCAAGGGCTCCATCCAGGTGTGCCGCAAGCTGCTGCCGACCATCTGGCGCAGCACCGCGCCCCTCAAGGCCAAGGTCGAGGCGACCTTCCACCTCACCGCCAACTTCGCCTACGTGCTCATGATCGTGATGGCGCTGCTCATGCTGCCGGCCCTGCTGGCGCGCATCGCCGACCAGAGCGCCGCCCGTGGCATTCTCTTCGACCTCTCGCTCTTCATGGCGGCCACGACCAGCATGCTGGCCTTCTACACCGCCTCGCAGCGCGAGGCGTATCCCGACTGGAAGAGCACCATCAAGTACTTCCCCCTGCTCATCGCCCTGGGCATCGGCATCTCCTTGAACAACACCAAGGCGGTGATCGAGGCCCTGTTCCGTCACGAGACGCCGTTCGTGCGCACGCCCAAGTACAACGTCGGCGAGCGCCGCCCTCTCGGCGGGATGTTCCGCTACCTCGGCGCCCGGCAGCGCCTCTCCTTCTTCGAGATCGCCCTGGGCCTCTACTTCGCGGTCACCACCTCGATCGCGCTGGCGCACGGCCTGCTGGTGACGTCGTTCTTCCTGCTGCTCTTCACCGCCGGCTACACCTGGGTCGGAATCGCGTCCCTCTGGCGCCCGCGCCGCCGCCCGGTGGCGGCGAGCATGCCGCGCGCGGCGTGAACCGTCCCGACGCCGTCCACCTTCGCGCCGACCGACTCGACCTTCGCGCCGAGTTCGTCGACCTTCGTTCCCACGGCCTCGACCTTCGCGCCGACGGCGTCGATCTTGGCGCCGAGGCTGACCCCAAGACCGTCCACCTTGGCCCCGACCCCGTCCATCTTCTGCCCGAGGTTCGCGTCCATCTCCTTGATGAAGCGGAAGCCGGTCTCGAGCTTCTCCACGATCGCCTCATCCCGGTCCCAGCCGACCGTGAAGTCCCTGAACTCCCCCGTCGCGGCGCCCCAGCTCCGCTCGATCGCGTCGACCTCGACGGGACGGGGCGCCTTCTGAACCGCGCCAAGGAACCGCTCAAGGCTCGGGTGCTCGCCCTCGGCACCCGTGGCCGAGAGACAGCGCGCGCCGCAACAGCAGCGCGTCGACCTCCGCCAGCTCCCACTTCACCGCCTCGTCCACGTCCAGCAGCAGCGCCTCGTCATAGCCGTCGTT
>DYIW01000148.1 GCA_020723465.1 Phycisphaera mikurensis | reverse complement strand
CCGGCAACCGCGCCGCCACACAGGCGCCCTGGGCGCGCACGGGCGCCGCGCCGGCCGCACCACAGAACTTCCATACAGAAATGGACGCACCTCGTTCGCCCTCGCCGGGACCCGCACCACGCAACCTCTCCTGGGGCCACAGCGCCGGTTTCTCGACGAGGAGCGATCATCGGCGGTTGAAGCTGTCATGGGCGAAGAGCGGGGTCGAAGGCCCGTAAGCCGAACGGAGCTACGACGCCCCGCCCACCAACATCGGTGCGCGAGGCGGGTTAACTGAAGCCCCGAGGGCCTCCCTCGGGGCTTCGTCATTTCTGGCCAGCCCTCGCGGACCTTTGCGCGCGCGCCGTCGCCGGGCCCGCTCTCTGCGATCGCCGCCAGAGATCACGGCGGCCGCCGGCGGCGGCGCGGTCTCGCCCGCGGGCGCTCTCTCGAGGGCGCCGCAGGGGAGAGAGCGCCAGAGAGCGGTGAACAGGTAGAGAGCGAGGTTAACGGCCGGCCCCACCGGAGAGCGGCCGGGGGCGGGTTTGCTGTTGACCTCGCGTACCATCTCGGCCGCGACCCCGGGGCGACCGGCTGAGGGGAGCGTGGTTCACAGGTGGAGGGCAACGAGCGCGGGTCCTGGGATCGGCGCCAACGCGCACGTGGCCGCCCTCGCGCGAGCTTCTCCACGCACGCGCCGTCAACGACAACGCGCCGTCAACGGCTTGCCCTCCATATGCCGGGTCGATATCCTCTCGAGCGCTGTTGGTCGCGCGAGGAGGCGGCGCGCGCGCGGTCGCCCTTTGCAGTGGAGGTTCGCGTGTGGCTGAGGCCCGGTGATGAAATCTGGCGCGGCGACGGTTCTGCGAGCGCCCGCTGTGCCATCTTCCTTTGGGATGACGGCAGCCTGTGGGGGCTGTCGGTCGGGCCAGTAGGTTCTCCCCAGCGAGAAAACGCCGTGTGGGACTTCAACGCGCGTGCCTGGGCGAACGAAGATGGTCTCGCCGTTCTTCTGGAGAACCAACGGCCCTCGCTCGAGCAGGTCCTCTGCCGGAGGCTTGATCCGCCGCCCGACTCGCTGCGCGAGAAGTACGGGCCGCTCCTGGACCACGTGGCGGCCGCGACGTTGGCCGAGAAGAATCACATCAGCGGCAAGAAGCTGCGCCACATCTTCAAGCAGCACGGTGGCGCCACCGACCGGGCACTTGCTGTCCTGTCCCCACGGTATGTCGAAAGGACGGACGGCGACCACGGCGACATCTACCGCGCCACCCTGGCCGGCCTCCTCGTGTCATCCCAGACCTCGCGGGTCTCAAGCTTCATCGAGACGCTCCTTCATCATTTCCGACGGCTGCTCGAGAAGGACCCTGACTTCTCCACGTACTCCTGGGATGAGTTTCGTCAGGCTGCCCAGCTGCATGAATCCGACGTGACATTCGCCGCCAACGTCATTCGAGCTTCCGGCTGGCAGGACGGGGGCGGCAGCCAGGAATGGGGCACTCCCCGTGACATCGAGGCGTTGGTCGGCTGCCACACGCTACCAGACTACCTGAGGTACCTGAGCCAGGGGACGAGTGGACGACCGTGGCCAACCGCCCCGGCCAGGCTGCCAGGTGACATCCCGCCAGCGCCGGCGGCTCGCGCTGGCGAGGTGGCCCCGGCGGCACCATCGGTCGAAGCAGCCCTCACAAGAAGGACGCGAGTGGTCGCCAAGTCGTGGCAGGATGACTACAAGCTCGATGAGCAGCCCACAGGTGAGGGTGGCCAAGCTCAGGTGTTCCGCGCCACTCACCGAACCACGGGCAAGGTCGTGGCGCTGAAGCGTGTCAAGAACCCGCGAGATGAAGACGCGCTGACGCGGATGCGCCGCGAGATCGAGATCCAGTCGAGCATCGAGCACCGGCACGTCATGCCCGTACTTGATCGATCCGCAACCTTTGACTGGTACACGATGCCGGCGGCGAGCAGGGTTCTGCGCGACGAGACGCCGCCGCTTCACCCTGACCTCCTCCGTGAGATCGTGCTGGCGTGCGCACGGGCACTGATCGCCGGGCACAATCTCAAACAGTACCATCGGGACGTCTCGCCGGGGAACCTGTTCTTCATCGGGGAGGCCAACGATGCCCGGTGGGTCCTGGGTGATTGGGGTCTCGTGCGACGTGTTGGTCAGACGACCGCGGTCCAGACCCGCGCGGGAAGCCAGTTCGGAACGATCGGTTTTGCCGCGCCAGAGATCTGGCGCGACGCGCACGCGGTCGACCACCGTGCCAACATCTACAGCCTCGGCAGGGTCGTGGCGTGGGCCGTGACGGGCACGTTCCCCGAGCAGAACGTGGCGTTGCCAGTCCGAGGTCCCTGGAAGGCATTCGTCGACGCCGCGACACAGCACGAGCGAGAGGCGCGACCGGCATCGGTCGAGGAGCTGCTGACACTCGTCCCCCGTCCGAACGACATGCTCGAGCGACGCGTCGAACGCGCCGTCCGGCGAGATCAGCATCCCGGCCCGGCGGACGACTGGCGCCAGGAGGTCATAGATTCGCTCAAGACACGGGAGGAAGTGGAGCTTGAGGCCAAGCGCGAGATCGAGAAGGAGAACGCTGCAATTCGGGAGCGCCTCCTCGACGCTGTCGAGGTGCTCCACCGTTGTCTCGACGAGGCGCAGACCGTCCTCGCGCGACAGGGGGTGGACGCGCACCTTCAAATGAACGGCAACAACGTCACCTTGTCCGTCGGCCATGAGTCGATCGGCGTCATGCCTCGCCTCGATGATCTCGCGATCGACATTGTCGTCGACGGCCAGATCGAAGACACGATAGCATTCAACAGGGTCAAAGGATTCCTCATGGCGGAGTCGGACCAATGGAGCCCGATCGATCCTGACGCCTACCTTGGCGCGAAGATCAAGGTCTTCATCAATCGCGTGGTCTTGCGAAAACCAGGGCGGTAGTCGGGGCCGGGAGTCGGCGGCGCGAACGACGGAGGTGGATGCCAGCCGCTCATCCGAGCTGCCAGAGGACGTTGTCGGCGAAGTGGATGTTGTTCACCTGCAACCAATGAACGGGGTCGAAGTCCGGGGAGCTTGCGTAGGCTCTCGTCAGCCCGACGCTCAGGATGACGTCCGCCTCGTCCTGCAGACGCCTGGCAACTCGGCGCACGACCCCGGTGTCGGGCGTGACATGGTCAGCGCGGTAGAGTCGGATATCCGTGACACCGAGGTCGAGGTCGAAGACGCCGTCGCTGATCCGCATCCGGATCTGGTCCGCCCTTCCTGCACGCTGGCGCACGAGAAGCGTAGGCGCCCCATCAGGGATGACGCACCCCAGCGATGCGTCACCCCTGCCAACATCGACAGCGCAAGAGCTCGCTCCCCGCTGAACAAGGTCCTCACCGAAGATGCCGCCGAGCTTTCGCCTGGCGGTGCGCTGCAACCGGCGCCAGAACCTCGCCGATGTGTCCACTCCGACTGCCCTGGCCTTCGCCGGGTCGAAGGTGTAGTCCTCCACCTCGGGTCGTTGTCCGCTCGCGGTAGCGGGGCCCAGGTCGACGATGACCCCAATGTCGAAGGGACCTCCGTTCCTGGCCAGGAGCGCCGTCTGAAGTCGTTGTCCCGGAATGACAGGACGGACATGCTCGTCGGTCTTGGTGTCGATTCCCGCGACGCAGAAGTACCCTTGCTGCATCCGCGTCAGGTGGTTGACAACGACCCTCATTCAGCCCTCCCGCTCCCCGGGGTTACAGGTGCACAACCTCAGTCCCTGGCCAGCGGCGACGGATCGCCTCTGCCACAAGCCGGCGATGGCAGTGCTCAGGCGTAGCCTCGCTGCACAGCAAGCAACATGGCTCATCGAAAAACGAGCGGTCGAGCTTCTCGATCGAGCCCCGCTCCTGCATCAGGGCCTGGAAGCTCCGCTCGTAGTCGGACCATGACCCCTTCCGCTTCTTGAGCGCGTCCAGGATGACCTGCGTCGGGGCGAGGCTTGGGAAGTGGTGGTACGACATCCCACAAATCGCTTGAGCGAGGTACTCCAGATCGTCCTTCTTCGTGAACGCAGCGAGCTGCGACGTGTTGTTGAGCCGGATGTCGACGAGCTTCTTCACGCCAGCGCGTTTCAGCGCCTCGAAGAACTGACGGGCGTTCTTCTTGGTGAAGCCGATGGTGTAGAGCGTCATGACCGTCCCTCAGAAGAGCCGGAGCTGTTTCTTCTCCGGATGCTCGCGCTCGAAGCGCCGCTGCACCTCACCTTCCGGCTCGATGTGCCCATCGCCGCGGATGTGACCGACTTCCACGCCGCGCCTCATGAGCGTTCGTGAGATGAGGAGCCGCCGATGGCACCGAAGGGGGTCCTCCTCGCTGCAGAGAACGCAGACCCGGAAACGCGCGATACCCTCAAGCAGCCGCTCGATTCCCTCTTTGTAGAAAACCTGTTCCTCGATCCTGTCGTATAGGACGTTGCCCTCGGCGTCGTAGCACTCACTGGCCGCGGGCCGGCCACCGAGAGCATCTCCCATGAAGAGATAGCGAATCGAGGCCTGTCGCACGGCGGATTGCAGTGGCTCGCGCGAGAATTGCGGCGCGAACTTGCTGTACGGCTGGCTCCGAACGTCCACAACCACCTCGATGCCGTGCCGGCGAAGAAGCTCTGTGAGCTTCTCGATCGGGTGATTGCTGTGGCCGATCGTCAGAACACTCGCGCCCACACTGGTGGCGTTGGGTGCGACGCTCGTGTTGCTGTGGTCGTCCATTTTCGGCCTTGCTTGGCGTACCTCACGTTACCCGACCCTCGCCCACTTCCTCAGTGCCTGCTCGATGTCGCGTACGAATCGGTCCGCGTGTCCTGCCGTTAGGGGCGATAGGTTGAAGAAGGGTTGCGGTCGCTGGCCCTTGCTGAAGTAGCTAGCCAGCCCAGGGTGCGTCCCGTTGGTCACGAAGCACTTCACTTGCAGAGAGCCGCAGTCGTCGACGAGTCCGACGAACGCTCGGCCGAGACCCGTGCCGAGGTTCGAGTCGTAGAACTTGCACTCCAGAGCTCCGAGAAGCGGACGGGCAGTTGGCAGGGTTCCCGGCCTCGCGCGCACCTGGTCTGCCTTGTCGTGCTCGTAGATCGACACGTCGATCTCGTGCATGGCCCCCGATGTCCCGAGGTACTGAACGTCAAGATGTACCTCGAACTCCTTGCCGTTCAGCTGGCAGTAGGCGAAGGCGAAGTCCTGAGCCCTCGACCCCATGTGGCCGGGCGCCCCTCTGAAGACAACTGTCGTTGGGTTCGCCCCGGAGAGGACCCCCCTCAGCTCGACGTTTCCTCCTGCCTGCTGCACCGCGCGGAGAACGAGCGAGAACACGTAGGCCTCGAAGGCCCGCTCCCGACTCGCGTTGTTGAGCTGGAGGATGGCCCCGACGTTCGGAAGCCCGAGGAGTGCATTCACCGCGCTCACCAATTGACCGAACGATGCCACCAAGAACCCCCTCTCTCTACTCGCCCACGTGTTGTCGGAGCTCACAGAGGAGCTCACGAACCTGCCGAACGCCCGCGGCTATCGGGGCCGAGTCCTGCACGACTTGGATTCGTTCCTCGTCGATCGTATCGGGCCCCGAGATCTCCTCATGATGTTCCCCAGCTTGAAGTAGGTCTCGCATCCAAACCAGGTCCTCACCTCCTGGCACCCCAAGGAGCTTGGACGCCTCCAGGAGCATGAACGGAGGTTCGAGAGCCGCAAGGATCAACTCGACAGCAACTACGAAGGCTTCCTCGTCCGAGAGCGGTTCCTGGAGGAACACCTCCTGGCCCTTCTTGCCCTCTCGCCTCGTCCTGGTCGTTCCGCGCGCGATCGTCTGCCGAATTTCCTGAACCAGGTCTGTGGCTCCGCGTGAGAGCAGTTCTTCTACGAGAGCCTCCAATGCTTCGTAAGTATCGACAGAGTCCATCAGCACACCTCTACTGAACAGCCATCACTTCTTCTTAACCACCCACCTCGTGTTCTTGCCTGGGGTGCTCTTGGAAGGCCGAAGCTCGGTCATCCACTTGTCTACCCCAAAGATCTGGTCGAGAGCGCGTTTGACAGTATCTGCAGCGACTTGCTCTCTGTTGTGCAGCACGTCTGGAAGGGCGGCTTTCAGCTTCTGGATGACGCCCATCCAGGGCACGCCATTCGAGTTGATGGATTGCGTGAAACTGGTGTCCGCACCCAACCGTCGGATGGATGATTGGATATAGGTTTCGAGAACATCCTCTTTCGGCTCAGCGTCGGCCGTCTCGCCGTCTTGAAGCGGTTCACTTGGCGTCTGCGTCGCAAGCGCCGACGGAGAACGGTTGTCGGCGAGAATCCGCTCGAATCTCTCTCGTAGGACTACGGCAGCCGTATGCACGGCAGGAAGGTTATACTCGGGGTCTCGCGCCTGGAATTGCCCCTCGAAGGAAAGGACCCGTACCGGAATGGGGTAGCTCTTTCCGCTGACGCTGCTCCAGAACACACCATGGCCAACGATGGGCTCGTTCAAGAGCGAGCTGAGGATATCATCGCTGAAGTGGGCGTTCGCCTTCTTGATTGCCGCGAGATCACCCGCAGACAGTAGGTGGAAGATGAACCAGTTGTCCCCCTGGCTGAGGATCTCGCCGGGGATCGAACCAGGTTGCTGGGTGATCAGCATCGCGCCGAGGTCGTACTTGCGCCCCTCCTTCACCCACGAGACGTACGGTCCCTCACCAGAGCTGCCCTCGCTTCCCAGCACGGTCTGCGCTTCCTCGATGACCGCGATGACAGGAATCGTCTGTGGACGAGCCTTGGTGAACTCCTCCTGGTTGTGGTCGAAGATGCGCTTGAGAATAAGCCCCGACAAGACGAGAGCTGCAGTCCCACGCATCTGCGACACATCGACGACGCAAATCTTACCCTCGGCGAGGCCCGTGATGACCATGTCCATGAGCTGGCTGCTCGGGTCGTGTAGCATCCGAACGATCCCAGTCATGTTGGCCCGCGCTGCTACCATCTCAGCTTCCTGATTGTCCTCCAGACGCAGGAGTTGTTTGATCAGCGCGCCGTCCGCAGCGTTGCCGTTTCTGTAGATCTCGTCGACCAGGGCACGCCAGTCGCCGTCGTTCATCCCCTTGAGCTTTCGGACGTTCTGCTGGTCCTGTCGCTCTGGTGGCAGCGCGATTGACAGGACGTCGGAGGGACGCAAGCGCCGGATATCGAGGCGAATCTTGCCAGCCACGAACGAGTCGTAGAACGCGCTCGGTCCGGCCTTCGGCGTGAACACAACGATCTTGTCTTCGAGATGTGGCACGTCGCAGAGGCCAGGTCGGTTCTTGTCGTCCGGCCAGAAGTACTCTCCATCGGGATCGAAAATGATGGTCCCGACCGGAACCTGCTGGCCTCCGCGCTTCTCCACTGTGGGCGTCTCACGGTAGAGGTTAGCGAACAACCACTTGACCAAGTTCGACTTGCCGAAGCCTGCACGCGCAAACACCAGCGAACGACGCGCGACGAGATCGCAAACTTGGAACCGCGGGATGATTACGGGGGTCTTTACCTGCATCCATGTTTCCCGCTTGAGCCGCTTGTCGTCACCAGCGAAAACGAATTCCCCGAAAGCGAGGTACCCCAGCTCTGCTCCACCCTCCTGGTTGTGCCCGGTGACCTCCTTCAGCATGTCATCGCAGAGGAAGGCGACCTTGCTTCCAACGTGGGGGAGGCGCCGGTGGGAGGCGGCGAAGACGAGATTGCCGCCGTTGATCCGCAGGACACCGAGCACGCGCATGTCGACCCGGTACTTGAGGTATTGCTCGCGAAGGTCCTCGGGGATCGGACGGTTCTCGTCTACAGCCCGGATTCCGTAGTCCTCACCAGCCCCAGATGCCAACCGTCCCTGGGAGGATATCGATGTGATTCTTCCAAGGACCGCCTCTTCCTCGTGTTCGAGCTGCACGACCAAGAACTGGCCGTGCATCGGCGTGCTCTGGAAGTAGTTCTTGTACGGCAGCACCAAGTCAGCGTGGAACTCGAGGCCGCCCTCGCTGAACCCGCGAAAGATGCCAACAGTGTTCTCCCGGGTGAAGAGCTTCATTCGTACCTCCGAGCGGCAAGGTCCCCTTGGAGCCGCATCCCTTCGAGAATATGCTGCTGGTCGCCCACCACTTCTCGGACGGCCTTCATCACCTCGTCCTGCAGGATTTCGAGATCAAAGTCGACGACCTCGGCGTGCTCATGTGCACGCTGAAGGCAGCGCGGGTACAGTGGGACTGGGAATCCGTCGATCGAGTCCTGAAGAAGCGTCCCAAAGACTTCCTGAGCCTCAGTCGACTGCGAGGAGAGGATGTCCACGCACCAGATGGGGTCTCCAGTCCGGCCACCGAACCGGACGAAGTACATGTCGCCTGCAACGAACTTCGGAAGCTCCCCACCGCCCGTCTCCGCCTCAGCCCCACGAGCGTACTCATCCCACACGTAGGCCTTGGCCTCGAGGTCCCTTGGAATGCGGACGTAACGCGGTTCCCCCGCCAGGATGACGCCCTCCAGAGCCATTGCCAGGCGATAACGCTCTAGCACTTTGCTCTTCTTGGCCAGCCCCACAAGGAATACCCGTCGTCGATCGCGCTTGCGAATCAACGCGATGGCTTCCTCGATCCGCCGCCGCATGTCGATGAAGTAGCTCTTCGAGAAGATCTTGCTGCGAAGGAGGCCGTCCCGCACGATTAGGGTATCGTTGGCGAATTCCTTGTAGACAATGAGTTCGTAGAGCGCGGCCCATTCGCAGAGGTCACGGTAAACCATCACCCATGACGACGATATCGCGGAAGGATCGCCTTGGCCCTGACCTGGATCGGGGATCATGGGGCTGACATCGTGCAGCATCTTGACCTTGAGATCGCGCATCAGCCTTCCGAGAGCTGTTTGCGGTTCTCCATGCTCGTCGAACTGCCGGCCGCTCAGTTCGGCGGTATCGGTGTGCGGGGTGACAGCATCAAGGCAGAGCCTCTTCCCTTGAGAATCGACTACGCGCACGAGCTGCACGTGGAACGGATCGAACACCAGCTTGTTGTTGCCTCCGTCGCTGGCGACCAACGACACCGAAGTTGCATGGCGCACCTGAATCCGCTTCACATCGGCTTTCAGAACGCGGATCTCCTCACGAAGAACATCCAGCAGATGGCGATCGCGGAGCGTGGCCTGTCGGATGGCGTCCTTCAACCCTGGGATTTCTTCTGGGTCAAACACTTACGCCTCCATCACCGCGGTCACGTCGATCTCTCTTGCAGCCGCAACAGCGGTCCCTCCAAATTGCCCGGATTGTCGTTTCCCGTTGGCCGCGCTGCCCGCATCCGATATTCGCTCGATGCGCCAGTTGACCCTTGATGCGGCGAATGAATTCCTCATCGTCTCCTTCAGATCGACCGGGATGCTCGGAAGAGATCCGAAGCGGACAATTAGCCGTGCGCCGGGTGCTGAGACACGGGCGACGCTGGCCCACACCCGACCCAATTCTTCAGCGAACCCATGCTGATGATGGTCCAGTTGCCCATCCTGCATGTAGTCCACATCGGCACGGCCGCCGACGAACCAGTTTCGAAGCCACTGGTCGGGACGATATGTCCGCAGTCCCAAATAGGGCGGTGATGTGACGATCCAGTTTGCTCGCGTTCGTCCGCGGAGAAGCTCCTGGAGTCGCCGAGCATCCCCCAAGTAGACGGCGCCACCGACTGACGCAGGCGTCTCGGAAAGCGCGAACTGCGCGCGCCTCGACACCGCGTCAAGCACGTCCACATTGGGCGGCTTTGCCATGTTGTTCTTCTCCCAGAAACGGATCGCCGACTGTGGTTTCGTTGCGTAGGTGCGGGGCATCTGGTTTGAGAGGTAGGTAGGAGCGCCAACACATCTTGGCCCGTGGAGAATCCCGAGCACGATGGCGCGAAGTGCGATCTCCGCGCCGGAGGAGCACTGCAGAGACAACCGCTCCCGGAGCTTGCAGACGTCTTTGAGTGTCCGAGGGTGGTAGCAGAGCCGCCAGAACCGCCCGTGGGGGATTTGGAGCGGATCGCGCTCGTCGTCTAGGATTTCTCGACAGAGATGCACCACACTGTCGACCGACGGACAGACGAGCTTTGCTGCAGCGACGGCGGCAGCCACGGGGTTGCTATCCACGCCGATTGTGCGGAGGCCGCGCAGCCGCGCCGCAAAGGTAGTGGTTCCACGCCCGCAGAAAGGGTCGAGTACCAGAGAATCGGGATCTGCCCCACGCAGGATGTCGAAGGGGAAAGCCAAGGGAAACATCGTGTAGTAGGGACAAACCGTGTTCAGGCGAAGGATCGGCGCGTTGACGGAGATGCTTCGAACTCCGCTCCCGTTACTGGACCGCCGGCGTCCGCTCCGGTAGACCAGCACACCAGAGACACTCTGCTCGTGGAACAACGCCCCCAATGGACGCTCGTGCGCCGAAGTTTCATCGGCGAACTTGGGAGAGGGGGAGCGAACCATCACTATCTCCTCCGCCATCCCCGCCGGAGATCGGCATGGGTGGCATGATGCTGAACCACGTCCCGCATCAGCGCGCGGCGTTTCGTCGCGGCGCGAGGACTGGCTGCACCTCGAACTTGGCGGCGTTGAGGTGTTCGCGAATCAGGCGGGCGATGAGAGTGCTCTTCTTGAAGCCCTGCTCCTCGCAGTATACGTCGAAGCGTCGATACTCCTCGGCGCCAAGCAGGACGGTGATCTTGCTTGGCTTCCTCTTGGCGGTAGTCATGCGAGCCATGCAGGCGCCTCCTGAACATGGTGACAGTACTGTGATGACTCCGGCGATGTCAACAGAAGTACAGCGTAGTGCGGATTAGTGCGCCCGCTGTGCCCGCACCATCTCGCGCTGGACGTCCCAAGAGATGGTCGCCATCGCCCCACGGATGGACTTCTCGCTCATCGGCTCCACCCCGTCCACGGCCTTCGCGAAGAGGATCTGCTCCTGGATGTCCGGGGCGAGCAACGTCAGGTTGAGAAGCTGCGTCATCCTGGCCCGGGTGAGCCCGAGGCGCCGCGCCGCATCGGCGCGGTCGCGGACGACGCCGCGGTCGATGGCGTCCTGGATCTTGTGAGCGAGCGCGAGCATCACGGCCACGCGCGCCGGGCGGCAGACCGGCACCGGCGGCGCGGATGGCGGGCCCTCGACGAAGGTCTTGCCGTGCTGGCGTTGGACGCGGTGGAGCTTGCCAGCGAAAATCCGGAAGCCATGGTTCGGCTCGGCGCTGGTTTCGCCCGTAGTCGCGCCGCTGGCGTCGTTCTTGTTCATGGGCTCACCTCGATGGCCCGCGCCACCTCCTCGGCGGTGGGCGCGATGTCCGTAAGGAAGGCGCGCACGTCACCGTTCGGCTCGTCGACCTCGACCCGCGCGACCACCGCGCGGACCATGCGGGCGCGGTTCTCGTGGCTGAGTCTGTCCCAGACCTGATCGAAGTCGGCGAGGCACCGCTCCGCCCACTTGGTCTCGAGCTCGGTGTCCTCGAGCAGGGCAAGGCGGCGCTGGACCTCGACGAGCCGGGCCTCTAGGCGGCCAAGCTGATCGCCGACCTCTTGCAGCTTGGCGTCAAGGAGCCGGCGCCCGGGACCAGTGAGCTTGCTGGCGGTCTCGACCAGCCGCTTGCCCTCGGTCGACACGGCCGCGATCTGCAGCGGCAGCTGCGCGCGCTCCTCTTCGAGGGGCTTGCGCTCGCTCTCGAGCCTGGCCTTGGCCGCCTCAGCCACCGCGTTGACGAGCTTTCCGTCGGCGAGCGCCTCGCGGACCCGCTGGACCACGAAGCCCTCGATGGCGGCCGCCGGGAGCGGGGCCGAGGCGCAGGCCTCCTTGCCCCGCTTGTCGCGGGTCGAGCAGCGGTAATAGCGATAGACCTTCTGGCCCCGGCGGTTCGAGGCCGGCGTGAAGGCGCGACCGCACCGCGCGCAGCGCAGGAGGCCGGTCAGGATGTACTCGGGGTTGCGGCCGTGGCGGACCGCCCTCATCCCGCCCTTCTCGGCGAGCAGGAACTGCACGCGCTCGTAGACGCCACGCTCAATGATGGCCTGGTGCTCGCCCTCGAAGACCTCGCGGCCCACGGACATCAGGCCCGCCGGTATCGGGCTCGACAGCACGATCAGCGTAGCGTTCTTGTCCCACTCGCGCGCGCCATGGCTGTTCCCGTTCTTGGCGATGTGGTGCTTGGTCGTGCGGTGCTCGGCGTTCAGGGCCTTGGACACGGCCACCGCAGACCGCCTGTCCAGGTAGAGCTCGTAGATCCGCCGGACCAGGGCGGCCTCGGCCTCGTTCACGACGAGCTTGCGGTCGACGACGTCATAGCCGAGCGGCGCCAAGCCGCCAGTCCACTTCCCCTTGCGGCGGGAGGCGGCGATCTTGTCACGCGTCCGCTCGGCGATCATCTCGCGCTCGAACTCCGCAAAGCTCATCAGCATGTTCAAGGTGAGCCGGCCCATGGCGTCGGCCGTCGAGAAGTTTTGGGTGACGCTCACGAAGGCCGCGCCGGACCGGCTGAAGCGGTCCATCACCTTAGCGAAATCGAGGAGCGAACGTGAGAGGCGATCGACCTTATAGACCACCACCACGTCGATCTTCCCCGCCTCCAGATCCTGCATGAGGTGCGCGAAGGCTGGCCGCTCGAGGTTTGCGCCGGTGAAGCCGCCGTCGTTGTAGCGCTCGGGCAGGAGCTGCCAGCCGATGCAGCCCTGGTTGCGGATGTACTGCTCGCAGGCCTCGCGCTGCGCGTCGAGCGAGTTGAACTCCTGATCGAGGCCCGCGGACGTGGACTTGCGTGTGTAGATTGCGCAGCGCTTGACCTCGGGCGTGGTTGGGCGCGAACCGGTTCCGTTCCGCCGGCCGCTCATCTCGAGTCTCCCGCGCAAACGACGCGGGCGCCAGCAACCTCGAGGGCCGCCAGGATCTCGCGCAGCAGAGCCGCGGACCTGCTCAGCCTGCCCACGTCGGTGACCAACACGACGTCGAGCAGGCCGGAGGCCGCGTCGAGGAGAAGCGCGGCGAGGCCGGGGACCTGCCCGTCCAAACCGCCGGCGACGTTCACGTCGGAGTACTCCCTGACGGCGCCGCCTGTTCGACGGTCGCGGGCGATGGCCTTCCGCGCGGCCCGCACCTGGGCCTCGATCTGCTCGGGGCCGCCGGCGGCGGTGCGCGCGTAGATCGCATACCTCACCTCGTCGAGGCCCTTCATGGTTGTGCCTCGGCCCGAGCGCGGCGCTTGAGACCGAAGAACAGAAACCCGTTCCACGGGGTGCCTGCGATCACCCGCGCCAGGTGGGAGAGCGTCTGGTATCGCTCGCCCTGGTACTCGAAGCCGTCGGCGAGAACAGTCACGCGGTGCTCGACGCCGTTGTGGACGCGCACCAGCAACGCGCCTGGCGGCGGCAGGCGCGGATCACGACTTACATCCGGCCTTGGCGACGCCACGACGGCGACCGCCGGCCCAGGGCTCGGCTGCGTCGAGCGCCACCGCACCGGCGCCAGCGGCGCCAGCTCCTCGATCTTCGCCAGCGCCCGCGGCGAGAGGCCGCCCTCGGCCAGCTCCTGGATGCGCCAGCCGACCTTCTTGCGCAGGTAGCTCCTGTTCCGGGTGCGGGTCGGCGCACCGAAGACCTCGCGATACTTCTCCACGAGCTCGCCCACGGACAGGCTATCGAGCGCGGCCAGCTGCTCGGCGACCGTGGCCGCCGCGGCCCGGTCCTTCCTGATCTGTTCTCTCTTGCCCATGCCGGCGTCTCCTTCGCGACAGAGGGCGTCGCCAGGGGACATGAGGGCGTTGGCTCTCCGGGATGGCAAGGCAAGAACCTCTTTCCATTTAACAGGTTGCGACATCATGGGCAGCTCGAACACGGGACCGCTCCTCGAGCAGGATGTCGACCACGGCGATGGCCAAGACGTCCACGACCACCTGCCGCCGAGCCTCGCGGGGCAGCGGCTTCGTGGCGCTGGAGGGCTCCAAGGCGGGCTTCTGGTTTGCGGGCAGGACGCTCGGCACCGCGGATCTCCCTTCTGCGGAAGAAACGCGGATCGGAAGCGGCGCTGGGACAGGTCGCGAGAACGCTCGGTTACTTCCTCACATATCGAGCCGCCACCCGGGCCAACTCGGCGCCGATCTCCTCGCGCAGGCTCTCGGGCTCGAGCACCTCGGCCTTGTCGCCGAAGCCGAGCACCCAGCTCAGGAGCTCGA
>DYIW01000147.1 GCA_020723465.1 Phycisphaera mikurensis | reverse complement strand
CGGGGAGCGACGCCATCTCCACTTTTGGGTTGCGGGCGAAGCCCGCGCTAAGAGCCTGAGCAGGTATCTACCGGTAGCCGCGCCGGGTCGAGGAGCGAGCAGGGCAAGGCGCGAGGAGGAGTCGTGTCAACGGAGAGACACGCCGACGACGAGCAACGCAGCCATGCGAAGCTACTCGGCCCGGCCCTTCGGGTTGCGGCGGCGGGGGATTCCTGCTCAGGCTCTGAGATCCGCTGCGCATGAGCGGCCGGAGCACGCTGCTGATCGGGGCCTGCATTGTCGCGGCCGCCTTGGCCCTGGTGCTCGCCACGCGCGCGGCCGGCCTGGGGAAGCGGCCGGACGGCACCTGCTCCTGGCCCAACCTGCTGGAGGACGGCAACGACCGGTTCGCGTATCTGCAGCGCGGCCGCTGGCTCGTCTCGGGGGGAACGCCCTACCTGGACGAGTTCTCCGAGTACCCGCAGCTCGCGACCTGGCTCATGGCCCTCCCCTACCTCTTCTTCAACCACGGCGTGCGGCCCGGGGAGCCCTTCACCGAAAAGAGGCGCGTGCGCGACATCGTGCGGCGCGCGGGTCAGCCCGAACAGGAGGCGGAGCGGCTGTTCAAGGAGTTCCATCGCCGGCCCTTGCCCGCCGCCGCCGCGCCGCAGGCAGACTCGTTCGTCGCGGACCAGGCGCGCGCGCTCGCGGCAGCCTCCGGCCTGGCGGAGGTAGAGGTCCAGGAAGCCCTGGCGCGCGCCTGGCAGGAGATCCGCGTCAATCTGGACGAGCTGCTGCAGAATCGCCGGCCGTACGAGGACATCCACCAGATCCTCATGGCGTTGTTCCTCTGCGCGCTGCTGTGCGCGACCGTCGCCAACCTGCGTGCGCTCGGCCGCGCGCCCGGCTTCGCCCTGCTGCTCTTCCTGCCGGCCAGCCTCTACTTCTCCTTCAGCCGTTTCGATCCCGTGGTCACGTTCCTGGTGGCGCTCGCGCTCCTCTGCCACCTGCGCGAGCGACCGCTCCTCGCCGCCCTGGTGCTCGGTCTGGCCGTGATGACCAAGTGGTATCCGATCGTGCTGGCGCCGCTGTTCTTCTCCCACGGTTTGCGCCGCGCGCGCGAACAGGCGCGCGTCGCCGGCCAACCGTGTGGTCTCGCTCCGCTCCTCTGGCGACACCTGCTGCTGCCCGGACTCGTCCTCTCCCTGGTGATCGCCGGCGTCCTGGCCATCACCTGGTTCTGGCACGGCGGCGGGGCCGATGCCGTGACGTTCGTGTTCCGCTGGCACGCCGAGACGCGCCAGCCCAACAAGTCCTCGCTGCTGGTGCTCCTCACCTCGCCCGAACGCTGGGGCTGGTTCGCGCCCGCGGCGCGCGACACGATCGAGACGGTCTTCAAGGTCCTGCAGCTCGCGCCGGGTTTTCTAATGGCGCTCCTGCCGCTCCGCACGGCGCGAAGCCTCTTGCTCTCCTGCCTCGCGGCCACGCTCTGCGTCGTGACCTTCTCCGAGTTCTTCTCGCCGCAGTGGGTGATCTGGATCACGGCCCTCGCCCTGCTCGCGGCGCCGGACTACAAGACGCTGCTCGCCTTGCTGCTCGCGCTCGAGGCGGCGACCTACCTGCAGTTCCCGGTCTTCCACGGCCACGCCTACGCCAGCGGCGACTTCGCCGGCTTCTGGCTGGCGAACAGCCTGCGCGCGCTGCTGCTCCTGGCCTTCCTCGCCGCGACCCTTCTGGCGCTCGCGCGCTCGCTCGCCCGGCCCCGGCCCCCTGCGCGTGCCAGCGCGCTCACCTCGCCTGCGTGACGCGCTTGCCCGGGATCTTGAACACCAGGATGCCATTGGCCTGCGCGATCGGCTCGAGGCCTTCGAGAACCTCGTACTGCTCGGGCTGGCGCGTGTAGTTCACCGCGTGCACCGCGACCAGGCCGGAGGCGGGCGAACCGCTCCAGAAGCGGTAGTTCAGGCCGTACACCTCCGGCCGGGGAAAGCCGTACGCGGCGTAGTAGAGCCTCGGCCAGCCGCGCTCGCGCTGCATGCGCGCCAGCGCCGGCAGGCCCTGGCCCCAGTCGTCCCCGAGCGTGGTGATGCGCCAGCCCCGCTCGGCGCCGCCGGCATACTGGTTGAAGAACATCAGGTGCGCCGGGTGCGCGGCGATGGCTTCGGCACCGCCCCAGGCCACGAGCCCGAGGAGCAACGCCCGGAACGTCCTCTGCACCCGCGCCGCCGCGAGCGCGGGCCGGCAGAGCACGCAGATGAGCACGACGCCCGCCCCCACTGGAGCGGCGCAGGCGAACGCGGCGCCGGCGGTGAAGCCCCCGCGCTCGGGGAAGGCCACCAGCAGCCAGACCGGCAGCAGCAACAGGGCGGCCACCGCGGCGAACAGGAGCTTGCGCCGGTGCGCGGCCGCATCGAAGCTCCACAGCCGGCTGATCAGGATGGCCACGGCCGGGAGCGCCGGCAGCACGTAGCGGAAGCCCTTCTGCTGCTCCGCCAGGGAGAACCAGAGGAAGATCAGAAGCGGGAAGAGGAAGAGGGCGCCGTCCAGGCCCGGCCGGCGCGGCAGGGCCGGCAAGAGGAGTAGAGCGAGAGCGAAGGCCAGGAGCAGGCCGCACGGCGTCTTGGCCAGAAACGCGACCAGGTAGTACGACCGCCAGCCCGAGCCCTGGCTCACCTCGCCGCGGAAGTAGCCCCGGAAGCACTTCCTCCCCGTGCCAGCCAGCAAGTGGTCCATCCCCTTCAGGTACGACAGCAGCGGGATCGGGCGTTCGCCGAACCACCCGGCCGCGGCCGCGAGGGGCGGCCAGGTGAAGACCTCCTGGCCCTGGCCCGCGCCCCCGACAAAGCGCGGATGCTGCTCGACCGAGGCGAGCGTGCGCATCTCGCAGCCGTAGCCGAGATAGAGCGTCGAGAGGCCGACGCACCCCACGAGGGCCACCCTGCCCAGCGGGCGCACCGAACGCTGGCGCGCCGCGTCGACGAGGGCCAGCGCGCCCAGGACCGGGAGCAGCAGGATATTGGTGAGCTTGGTCAGCAGGGCGAGCCCGAGCGTCACGCCGGCGCCAAGGACCCGGCCCGGCCCCGGCGACTGGCGCAGCCGGCCGAAGGCGTAGAGCGCAGCCAGGGCGAAGAACGTGGTCGCCAGGTCGACGGCCGCGAGCGGCGTGTTGCCGGTGAGGACGGGCTGGAAGAGGTGGGCGAGGAGGGCCAGGAGACCGCACCACTGCCCGCCGTACAGGCAGCCGGTGCGGAACACCAGCAGCGCCAGCAGCAGGCCGAGCCCGATCATCGGCAGCCGGCCGAGGAGGATCGTGCGCCGCGGCTCCGGGTTGGTCTCGTGCAGGAACGAGACCTGGCAGGCGGGCGCCATCTGGTAGTGCGGAGGTAGCTCGCGGCCGGCGGCGGCGAGCGGAGCGCCGATGAGGAGCTTGGGGAGCGGCGGATGCTCGCGGTTGAAGGACCAGTCGCCCGTCTTCCAGTAGGACAGGCCCGCGAGCAGGTACATGGGCTCGTCGTAGGTCTCGCTGGACTGGCGCGCCGTGTCCAGGAGGAGCGCGAGCTGACCGGCGAGCAGGACGATGACGAGCAAGCGGACCACGCGACCCCCGGCGAGACGAGAAGGTCCGTTCACTCTACCCACCCCGCCCGCCGCGGCGCGCGGACATTCGCGCCGGGAAAGGCGCACGCGGGATTCCTGCAAGGTCTCTTTTCCCTTTCTTCATGCGCCGTGCTCCCGCGTGTATCATCCACGAAACGACCCGAGGACCGCGCGAGCCCAGCGCGGCGCGCGCCGGCGGCGCACGGCGCCCTCGGCGTTCCTGGTTCCTCTAGCCCGATCAGACGTTCCGAGACATGGCGTGGCGACGTGACTGCAGGCGATTCCGCGGCGACGAGCCGTGCGCTCCGCACAAGGAGAGCGGCGTGCTCTGCGACGCCTGCGGCCATTACCAGCCGGAAGGGCGGCGCGTGGTCATCGTCAAGCTCGCCGCCCCCGGCGACGTGCTGCGCACCACGTGCATCCTGCGCGGACTGCGCGCACAGCTCGGCGCCTGTCACATCACCTGGGTCACCGCCGCAGGCGCCGCCCCGCTGCTTGGCGGCAACCCGCTCGTGGACCGGGTCGTGGTCGCCGGCGACCATGTGCCGCTGCCCCTGGCCGCCGAGGAGTTCGACCTCGCGCTCAACCTGGACGCGGCGTGGACCTCGTGCGCTCTGGCAACGGCGCTGCGGGCCAGGGAGCGGCGCGGCTTCGCCCTGGGTCCGGACTTCAAGCCCGCTCCGCTGCACCCGGAGGCGGAAACGTGGTTCGAGATGGGCCTGCGCGATGACCTCAAGCGCAGGAACCGCCGCACCTACCAGGAGCTGATCTGCGCGATCGCGGGCGTGCCGGCGGCTGGCGCCCGCCCCATCCTCGAACTCACGCCCGAGGAACGTACGGCAGCCCGGCGCTTCGTCGCGCGAGACGGCGCCGCCCCGGAGCGGCCCGTCGTGGGCGTCAACACCGGCGCCGGCGGTCGCTGGCCGCTGAAGAAGTGGACGGCCGAGGGCTTCCGCCAACTCATCGAACGCGTGCACGACGCCACCGGCAGGCGCCTGCTCCTGCTCGGTGGTCCGCTCGAGGCCGAGCGCAACCGCGCGCTCGCCGCGGCCTGCGGCGCGCGCGTCATGGATTGCGGCACGGACCACGACCAGCGCGCCTTCGCCGCCCTGGTGGACCAGTGCGACGTGCTGGTCACGGGCGACACTCTGGCCATGCAGATGGCCATCGCCCTGAAGAAGCGGGTGGTCGCGCTCTTCGGGCCGACGTCGTCGCACGAGATCGACCTGTTCGGCCGCGGCGAGAAGATCACCTCCTCCGCCGTGGACTGCCTGGTCTGCTACCGCACCGCCTGCGACCGCGAGCCCAACTGCATGAACACGATCCCGGTCGAGGCGGTCCACGACGCCGTGATGCGACAGGTGGGCCTGGGCGCGCAGCCGGGGCGCCAGGCGGAGCCATGCTGAGCGCGCGGCGCATCATCGCCACTCTGCCGACGTACAACGAGGCGGAGAACATCGAGGGGCTGGTGCGCGAGCTGCTCGAGGTCGATCCGCGCCTCGAGGTGCTGGTGGCGGACGACGACTCGCCGGACGGCACCTGGCGCCTCGTGGAGAAGCTGGCCGCCGCGAGCGCCCGCGTGCACCTCCTGCACCGGAGAAGCGACCGCGGCCGCGGCCGCGCCGGGATCGAGGCCTTCCGCGCGGCGCTGGCGCGCGGCGCCGACGTCGTGATCGAGATGGACGCGGACTACTCGCACGCGCCCGGGCACATCCCGGAGCTGCTGGCCGCGCTCGCCGAGGCCGACATGGTCGTGGGTTCGCGGCTGGTCAAGGGCGGCGGCGAGCACGGCCGCTCGCCCCTGCGCGCCGGCCTCACGCGCCTGAGCGCCGGCATGAGCCGCGTGCTCCTGCGCCTGCCGGTGCGGGACTGCACCTCGGGCTACCGCGCCTACCGGCGGCGCGTCCTGGAAGCGATCGACCTCGATTCGCTCCGCGCCGTGGGACCGGAGATCGTCTGCGAGATCCTGACGCGCGCCGCGCGCCGCGGCTTTCGCATCGCCGAGATCCCGATCCGCTTCGCCAACCGGCGCGCGGGCGGCTCCAACCTCACCGCCGCCAAGCTGCTCAAGGTCCTGTGCTTCACCCTGCGCCTGGCGTGGCTCGATCGCACCGGCAGGCTGTTCGAACCGCGGATGGGGCGATGAGCACGCACCGTCAGGCCGCAGCCTGCCTGGCCCTGGGCGCCGCGCTCGCCGCCTGCGGCGAGCCGGCGCCGCCCGCCACGTACGACCGGCCCAACGTGCTCCTCGTCACGCTCGACACGGTCCGGGCCGATCGCCTGGGCTGCTACGGCTGCGAGCGCGACACGACGCCGCGCCTCGACCGCCTGGCGGCCGAGTCCGTCCGGTTCGCCGCCGCCTACGCCCAGTCCTCGTTCACGCCGCCGTCGCACGCGTCGCTCTTCAGCGCCCGCCACGTTGCCTCGCACGGCGTGGCCTGGTGGCACCACCGCCTCCCGGCCGAGGTCATCACCGTCGCCGAGGCGCTGCGGGACGCGGGCTACCGCACGGCCAGCTTCAGCCCGCTGGCGCTCGGCTCGCAGAACGGCCTGGACCAGGGATTCGAGCGCGTGGTGGAGATGCGCGACGAGGGCGACTGGACGCTGCCGCTCGACGACGAGCCCGACAACGACGTGCGCGTCGCGCCCGCCAGCGCCGTCAACGAGCGCTTCGCCCGCTGGCTGGCCGAGCCGCGCGAGCAGCCGTTCTTCGCCTGGGTGCACTTCTACGACGCGCACCGCCCCTACGCCGCCTTCGCCCCGGAACGGGCCTTCTGCGCGCGCCGCGACGAGCGCTTCGGCAACAGCCAGCGCGACTACCGGCTCACGCCCGCCGCGCGCCGCGCGCGCGGCATCGGCGCGGACGAGGCGCGCGTGCTCCGGGACCGCTACGACTCCGGCCTGCTCGCCCTGGACCGCGAAGTGGGACGCCTGCTCGACGCCCTCGACGAACGCGGTCTCTCCGGCGACACGCTGGTGATCGTGACCTCCGACCACGGCGAGGCGTTCGACGAGTTCGAGGAGGAGTGGTTCACGCACGACCCGTTCCTCTACGACGCCGTGACGCACGTGCCGCTGATCCTGCGTTTCCCCGACCGCAGATGCGCGGGCCGCGCGGTCGGCGAGCTGGCGCAGCTCATCGACGTCGCTCCCACCCTGCTCGACTACCTGGGACTGCCCGCGCCGTTCGGCTGGCAGGGGCGCTCGCTCAGGCCTGCCCTCGAGAGCGGCAGCGAGGTCAACGCCTTCGCCGCGTCCGAGCGCGCCGGGCGCGATGCCGATCCGCGCGCCCCGGAACGGGTCTTCGCGCCGGAGGAGATCGGCCTCAGGCGCTCGTTGCGCTTCCCTTCCTGGCGGCTGCTGGTCGAGGTCGCCGGCGACCAGAGCCGGCTGTTCGAACGCTCTGACGGCGCGCCGGAGGGCGCGGACCTGCTCGACCAGCGCCCGGAACAGGCCGCGGCCACGCGCCAGGCGTACCTCGAACACCTGCGCCGGATCGAGGCCTTGAGCCCGCGCACGGACGTGCGGGCGCTCGACGAGGAGGAGCGCCGGATGCTCGAGCAGCTCGGGTACCTGTGAGATGCTGAAAGCGCGGCTGCTGTGGTGCCTCGTCGCCTGCGCTGCCCTGGTCGGGCCAGCGCTCATGCTCGTGAAGTGCGTGGCGCGGCCCGGCGGGGACCGTTTCCCCGAGGTCGTGACGACCAAGCTCGAGGGGAACGTGGTTCTCCTCACGATGGAGGGCGTGCCGGCGGCGCAGCTCCACCTCTACGACCCGGAGCAGCAGGTCCTGCCGGCCCTCGACGAGCTCGCCAGCCGCGGCATCACCGTCGCCAAAGCCTTCGCCGCGGCCGCGGGGCCGCCCGCCGCGCCGGTCTCGGTCATCACCGGCGCGCTGCCTTCGACCCACGGGCTCATCTCCTTCGACCGCAAGGTGCACGGCAACCTCCCCAACCTCGGCCGGGTCTTCGCCGAGTCCGGCTACCGCACCGCCGCCTTCGCGAATCTCCCCTTGCTCTGGCATACCGGAATCGGCGCGAGCTTCGAGTTGAGCCTCGAGGAGCCCGGCGCCGGGAGCGAAGTCCTGGTCGCGAGCGCCGCCCGCTGGATCGCGACCCTGCGCGGCGAGAGCTTCTTCCTCTGGCTGCACTTCGATCCGCGCGCGGCGGCGGGCGGCGAGCCGAGCGAACGCGCTGCCCTGCTGTTCGACCGCCTCGTGGCCGGAATCGTCGCCGCACTGCGCGCGGAGCGCCGCTTCGAGTCGACCCTCATCGTGGCCGCGGGCAGCAGCAGCGGCCGTGCGGCGGACTTCCGGGTGCCGCTGATCTTCTGCGTCCCGCTGCTGCAGGCGAACGACGAGCGCCGCACCGGCCCGTGCTCGGTCCTCGACATCGCTCCGACGGTCCTGGACCTGTTCCGCATCTGGCGCGACGCGCCATTCCGCGCGCCGGGCCGTTCCCTGGTCGAGGGCCCGCCGGGCCAGGTCTTCGCCCCGCTCTTCGACGGCTACTGCTTCGAGGGCAAAGCCCTGTGCGACTGGCTCGAAGCCGGCGCCAGCGGTCCGGCGACCGCGCTCGGCATCTTCGGGCCGAACTACCTGCTCATCGAGGGACCGGAGGAGGGACGCAGCCGCCTCTTCGACTGGCTCCTCGATCCCGAGGGCAAGGTCGACCTGAGCGTTACGCCCAAGGGACGCGACGCGGCGGCGAACCTGCAGCGCTTCCTCGAGGAACGGCGCCCTGGGATCCGCTGTCCCTACAGGACGGCGCCGGCGCAGCTCAAACCCGCCACCGCCGCCTTCCTCGAGCGCATCGGCTACCAGCCGGGCCCGTAGTGCTCACCGGTCCAGGAGCCCCGGGCGGAAACGATAGATCGCGAATGCCACCGGCGCCTCGACGCGCTGCAGGTCGCCGCGCCGCACCAGCTCGAAGACGCCGGGCCGGGCCTGCTCCAGCGCCACGGAGCGGCTCTCCTCGTCGACCAGGTACTCGACGCCGAGGCGCCGCGCCGTGTCCAGCAGGTACGCCGCGTCCGCGAAGGGAATCATGACCGCTCGGGCCCCGGTCTCGGTGGAGAACTCCCACGGGTTGCGGCAGAAGAACACGGCGTCCCGCAGGCCGCGCTCCCCGAGCCAGCGGCCGCACTCGCGGAAGGGCTCGAGCATGTTCTCGGTCTCGCGTCCCTTGGCCTGGAGGCGCGGGATGGCGGCGAGGACGTTCCCGGCAGAGAGGAGCGCCGCCAGCACGAGGAGGGCCAGGGCGGCGCAGCGCGGCCGGCGCAGGGCCACCGGTCGCAGGAGCAGCGCCAGCGCGGCCACGACCGCCACCACGAAGAAAGGCAGCACCCCGAACAGGCTGCTGCGGTACGACTCGCGCCCGATGGCCGTGAAGAGCAGGCCGTACACCACGACCAGCAGCAGGATATGCAGGAGCAGGAGCATGGCCTGCGCGCGCCGCCGCAGCAGCAGCCACAAAAACCCCAACCAGAGCAGCGGCGTCATGACCCACTTGCCGAGCAGGGCCAGCCGGTACTGCGCGTGCCGCGGCTCCAGCTCCTGGCCGCGCGCGAGCCCGGCGTAGAGGCAGAGAGGTGTGAACCCGAGCGCGTCCAGCACGCTTGCCTTCTTCTGCTCCAGGATCTTCTCCCATCCCCAGGCCAGGTAACGCTCGCGCGTGAGCCGCTCCGGCGCGGTGAACCACGCCTCGTGCGTCCGGGCGAAGACCGCCCGCTTCACGCCGGACGGCATGGGTTCGCCCAGCACGCGCTCGTTGCGCGCCCACCACGGCGCCACGACCAGCAGGAAGAGCGCCGCGGCCAGCGCGAGGTCCTTGAGCAGCGGCAGGGTACGCAGGCGCCCACCGCGGCGCGCCAGCAGCAGCGCGCAGGGCAACGACACCAGCAGGACCTGAGAGTCGCCGCGGCAGAGGTAGGCGAGGCCGAAAAGGAGCCCGAAAAGCGGCAGGAGCCGCGGTGCGCGCGGCAGCGCCAGGAGCACCAAGAGCGCCCCGCCCGCGCACACGGCGTACGGCCCGTGCGAGAGCGTCTGGCACGGCTGGTCCAGGAAGAGGTGGAAGCCGGCCGCCAGCAGGCCGCAGGCCAGCGCGGCCGCACGCGTGCGGAGAAGCAGCAGGCCGGCCGCGTAAGCGAGCACCACGACGAGCGACGAGCAGAGGATCATCGCCGCCTTGGCCGCGGCGTAGTCGCCGCTGTCGCACGCCTCCATGCCGAGCCAGGCGATGACGGAAGGAAGCGGCAGCCACCACGTGTTCGACGGAGTGGGCACGGTCGCCGGGTCTTGCAGGAAGTCGGCGACGAAGTCCTGGACGAAGCCGCGGCCCTGGTGGAGGTTGCGGGCCACGTGGTAGTACGCGGCCACGTCGCCGTGCCCGGCGCTCTGGCGCTCAGCGTTCGCGTGCCAGCGGATCAGCACCGCGCCGGCGTAGAGGAGCACCAGCGCCGCAGCGTGCCAGGCGGCGCGCGACCCCTCGGGGGGCGAACGCGGCACCGCCAGGCCCTCCGGGACCTCGCGCGGCGCCTCGAGGCAGCGCTGGCGGTACCCCCAGCCCATGCCGCCCCGCGTCAGTCGTCGCTGATGCTGGCCGCGCCGATCTGGTCGAAGCGCGCCAGGAACTCGGCGTTGGTGCGCGTCTCGCGGATCTTCTTGGTCAAGAGCTCCATCGCCTCGATCGGGCGCATGCGGTTCAGCACGCGGCGCAGCAGGTGCATCTTGTGCAGCGTGTCGGCGCTGACCAGGAGCTCCTCGCGGCGCGTGCCCGAGAGGTTGATGTCGATGGCCGGGTAGGTGCGCCGGTCGGCGAGGGTGCGCGAGAGCACGAGCTCCATGTTGCCCGTGCCCTTGAACTCCTCGAAGATCACCTGGTCCAGGCGGCTGCCGGTGTCGATCAGCGCCGTGGCCACGATGGTCAGGGAGCCGCCCCCCTCGACGTTGCGCGCGGCGCCGAAGAACGCCTTGGGCTTCTCCAGGACCTTGGCGTCGAGCCCGCCGGAAAGCGTGCGCCCGGAGTTCTTGGTCTCCAGGTTGTAGGCGCGGCCCAGGCGCGTGAGCGAGTCGATGAGCACCACGACCTCGCGCCCGGCCTCGACCAGGCGCCGTGCGCGCTCGATGACCAGTTCGGCGCAGCGGAGGTGCCGGTGCCCGGGCTCGTCGTTGGTGGACGCGATCACCTCCGCGCGCTCCGGCACGGCGCGCTTGAAGTGCGTGGCCTCTTCCGGCCGCTCGTCCACGAGGGCCACCATGAGGTGCGCGTCCGGGTAGCCGCTGACGATGCGGTTGCCGATCTTCTCGAGGATGACCGTCTTGCCGGTGCGCGGCGGCGCCACGATCAGCGCCCGCTGCCCCTTGCCCAGAGGCGTGAGCAGGTCGATGATGCGCAGGTCGGGATCGCCGTCCGGGCCCTCGAGCACGTAGCGCTCGTCCGGATCGATCGACGTCAGCGTGCGGAACTGCGGGAAGCGCGCCGCCTCCTCGGCGGAATAGCCGTCCACCAGTTCGACCGACTCGAGGGCCAGGTGGTTGCCGCGCCCGCGGCCCGGATAGGCCAGGCCCTCGACGAGACAGCCCTCGCGCAGGCCGTGGCGCCGGATCAGGTTGGCCGGCACGAACGCGTCCTCCGCGGACTCCTCGTAGTCGTACTTGGACGACCTGAGGAAGCCGTACCCCTCCTTGGCGATCTCCAGCACGCCGCACTTCTTCTCGGCGCTCGCCGGGTCCCTCGGTCTCTGCCCGCCGTCCTGGTGTCGCCTGCCGCCGTACCCGCCGCGGCCGCGCCGGCGGCGGCCTCTCGTGTCTCTGGACATAAGTATCCCGGAGAAACCTCTATTGAACGCTCACCCCGCCGGGCACTCCGCCCAGCAGGAACGCCCGTTTGCCGGGCTCCGTGCTGCCAGATCCTGGATCACGCCGGACTCTGCGCTCTCGCCGCTCTCGCAAGTCCGGCGGAGCCTGTACCCTCGGCTGGGGGCCCTGCAAACCCGATCAACAGCCGTCGATTGTCCGGAAAGTCACTCGGACCGTTCCATGCCAGGAAAGGTCGGGGGCGCAAGGTCTCGGCGCCCTGGAGCTCGGTTTCATTATGGCGGAAAGGCGGCGCGCACAAAAGAAAAAAGGGGAGAGCTCTCCATCGCGCCCGCGGCACTCCGGGCGGGCTGGCGCGGCGGGCCGAATGCAGATGCGCCGCCGCGCCGCCTTGGTAACCTCTGCGCCGATGGCGAACCCGCTCGCGGCTCTGGGACACCTGGCGCTGCGCGGTGCTCTCGCTGCGCTGCGGGACGCGCTCAGCGCCGGCGAGATCTTCGCGCGCACGCTGCGCGCGTTGCGCGGGGCGTCGCGCGGCTCCCGGCGCCTGGCCTTGCGCACGGCCAGCCAGCAGATCTACTTCACGGGCGTGCAGGGCATCCCCGTGGCCGGCCTGCTGGCGGTCCTGCTCGGCTACGGACTCGGGCAGTTCGTCGAGTACTTCGGGCTGTTCCCGTTCATCCCCCAGTTCATCGAGGTGCTCATCGCCTACCACCTCGCGCCGCTCATCGCCGCGATCGTGATCGTGGCCCGCTCCGCCGCGGCCGTCGCGGTGGAGCTGGGCAACATGCGCGTGGCCGGCGAGATCGCCATGCTGGAGAGCTTCGGCATCGACCCGTACCGCCACCTGGCCCTGCCGCGCCTGCTCGGCATCGTCATCGGCACGGTCTCCCTCTGTTTCGTGGTGACCGCCATCGCGCTCGTCTCGATGATGATCGTGGTCAAGGACCACCCCTCGGTCGGCGGAGCCGACTATCTGCAGACCATCGCTCCGCGCATCGGCCTGCGCGTGGCGGTGCTCGGTCTCACCTACGGGTTGGCGATCGCCCTGGTCTCGATGCGCCAGGGCCTCGACCTGATCCCGCAGTACACGGAGGTGCCGAAGGCCGCGAGCCGCGCGGTGGTGAAGAGCATCGTCCTGTGCGCGCTCCTCACCGGCGCCACGACCCTGGTCCTGGGGCTGCCGTGAGCCGCGCGCCGGACGAGCTCGCGCCCCTGGTGTGCGCCGGCTGCTCCCTGCGCGGCCAGGAGGTCGACCTGGACCTGCCGCCCTTTTGCCTGGCGCGCGGCGAGACGCTGGCGGTGCTGCTGCCTGGCGCCGGGCAGGTGGACGATGCGGGCCGCTGCCTGCTCGGGCTCCGGCCTCCGCCCGCGGGCCGGATCGCCCTGTTCGGCGAGGACCCGGCTCGGCTCGGCGAGGAGCGGCTGCTCGAGCTGCGCCGGCGCCTGGCCTGGGCGCCGGGCACGCCCCAGTTTCTCGCCACGGTGGCGGTGCGGGAGAACGTCGCCATTCCGCTGCGCGACCGCCGAGCCCTCCGGGAGCGCGAAACCGCGGAGCGCGTCGAGCAACTGCTGCGCCGGCTCGGCGTGGAGATCCCCCCCGCGGCCCTGCCGCACCAGCTCGACGCGCCGCGCCGCTACCTCGCCGGCGTGGCACGCGCCGTCCTCACCGAACCCGAGCTGCTGGTCGTGGGCGAGGCGCCGTTCCCGCTGCCGGCGCCGGCACTGGAGCAGGTGTCGAGCCTCCTCGACTCGATCCGCGCCGCCGCCAGCTCCTCTCTGCTCTTGCTGTGCTTTCGGGAGTTGCACCTGCGGGCAAAAGCCGCCAACATCGTGCACGTCGCGGCGGCGCCGCAACCAGATTGGGTCGCATGAGTCCATGTGAAGCCTTGGGTCGCATCGTCTTGGCAAGGCTTGCGCCGCCGCGAGTCGGAAGTTCGAAGTCGGTAGTCGGTACTGGAGAGCCCAGAGTCCGGGATTGCCTGCTGCCGAGCTTGCGGCACCTGGTGCGGGTCTCGCGTCTCTCACCGAGGCTGCTTGGTATCTCCGCGGCTCGCGAAGATCCTGGTGGCCAGTGGCACATGGCGCCGCGGCGCGACGGAACGGCGGCGGTCGAGGGACGGCCCGCATGAACCGGAAGCTGATGCATTCGCTCACCGGCCTCTTCCTGCTGGCGGTCCTCGTCCTCGCCCTCTTCTCGATCGTCTCCCTTCCCGACCTGCAGGAGTTCTTCGGCCGCATCCACGAGGTGAAGGTGCGGCTGCCCGAGGCCTATGTGGCCAAAGGCAACCCGGTGTTCTTTCGCAAGTACCGGGTCGGGTCGGTGGTGTCCGTGACGCCGACCATGTGGAGCGAGGACGATCCGGACAACTGGTTCGTGGCGACCATCGGCATCGACCGGCGCTGGGGCGGCGCCATCACGGATGCCTTCTCCATCACTGTCGACATGGGAGCGCTGGAAGGGCTGACCGGGGCCAAGCTGATCCTGCTCGCCCCGCACGAGGCCGCCGAGGGCGTCTCCGCCATGGGTCCGTTCCCGGAACGCCGGGCCCTCACGCTCGGCGAGCAGCCGCCGGGCCAGGACACCTTCCTTGCCTTCCAGCGGCCGACGAGCTGGATGGAGGGCGTGCGCACCGAGCTGGAGCGGGTGCTGCGCGAGACCGCCCCCCGCGTGCGGAACATCGCCGCCAGCGCGGACGAGCTGTCTCAGCGCCTGGCCGACCCGCAGGGCGACCTGCTGCTGGCGCTCGCGAGCGTGCGCGCCTCGGCCGACCGGCTGGCCGCGCTGCTCGCGCCGCCCGACGGCGAGGCGCACCGGGTCGTGG
>DYIW01000146.1 GCA_020723465.1 Phycisphaera mikurensis | reverse complement strand
TCGGCGCTCTCTTCGAGGTCACGAAGCGCGGCTGGGTCGCCGACGTCTTGCCCGGGGACGCGGACGGCCTCCTCGCCCCGGACGGCCGCGTGCTGGAGATTCTCTCCGAGCACACGGTGCAGGGCTGGCTCGAGGGCTACCTGCTCACCGGCCGCCACGGCTTCTTCTCGTGCTACGAGGCGTTCATCCACCTGATCGACTCGATGTTCAACCAGCACGCCAAGTGGCTCAAGGTGACCACGCGCGAGATCCCCTGGCGGCGCTCCATCGCCTCGCTCAACTACCTGCTCACCTCGCACGTCTGGCGCCAGGACCACAACGGCTTCAGCCACCAGGACCCGGGCTTCATCGACCACGTGATCAACAAGAAGGCCGACATCATCCGCGTCTACCTGCCGCCGGACGCCAACACCCTGCTCTCCGTGACCGATCACTGCCTGCGCTCGCGCGACCACGTCAACGTCATCGTCGCCGGCAAGCAGCCGGCGCTGCAGTACCTGGACATGGACGCGGCCATCAAGCACTGCACGGCCGGCATCGGCATCTGGGAGTGGGCGAGCAACGACAAGGGCGGCGAGCCGGACGCGGTCATGGCCTGCGCCGGGGACATCCCCACGCTCGAGACCCTGGCCGCCGTCGACCTGCTGCGCCAGCACCTGCCCGACCTCAAGATCCGCGTGGTCAACGTCGTGGACCTGATGAAGCTGCAGCCCAAGGAGGAGCATCCCAACGGCCTGTCCGACCGGGCGTTCGACGCGCTCTTCACCAGCGACCGGCCGATCATCTTCGCCTACCACGGCTACCCGTGGCTCATCCACCGCCTGACCTACCGCCGCACCAACCACAAGAACCTGCACGTGCGCGGCTACAAGGAAGAGGGCACCACGACCACGCCCTTCGACATGGTGGTCATGAACGACCTGGACCGCTTCCATCTCGCCGGCGACGTGATCGACCGCGTGAAGCGCCTCGGCAGCAGCGCGGCCTACGCCAAGCAGTACATGGAGCACCGCCTGATCGAGCACCGCCAGTACATCAGGAAGCACGGCGAGGACATGGCAGAGATCAGGGACTGGAAGTGGCCGTACTGACGGCCGCGCGCGCCGCGAAGGAGCAGACTTGGACTGGATGACCGATCCCCAGGGCTGGATCGCCCTGGGCACGCTCACGCTGCTCGAGATCGTCCTCGGCATCGACAACATCGTCTTCATCTCCGTGCTGGTCGGCCGCCTGCCGGCCGAGCAGCGCGCGAGCGCGCGCCTGATCGGCCTGGTCCTGGCCATGGCCACGCGCATCCTGCTGCTGCTCTCGCTCGCCTGGGTGCTGGGGCTCACGGCGCCGCTTTTCTCGGTGTTCTCGCGGGAGATCTCCGCTCGCGACCTGATCCTCATCGCCGGCGGCCTGTTCCTCTTGGCGAAGAGCACGCTCGAGATCCACGGCACGCTCGAGGACCACGCCAGCGGCCCGCGCGCGGCGCGGGCGCGCGCCTACGCCGGCACCCTGGTGCAGATCGCGCTGCTCGACGTGGTCTTCTCCCTCGACTCGGTGATCACCGCCATCGGCATGGCCAGCCACGTGCCGGTGATGGTGCTCGCCATCGTCATCGCCGTGCTGGTGATGATCGCCGCCGCCGGAGCGATCGGCCGCTTCGTGGACGGGCATCCGACCTTCAAGATCCTGGCCCTGAGCTTCCTCGTGTTGATCGGCGTGGCGCTCGTCTCGGACGGCCTCGACTTCCACATCCCCAAGGGCTACATCTACTTCGCCATGGCCTTCTCGGTCGTGATCGAGCTCCTGAACATGAGACTCCGCCCGCACCGGCACGGCGCCGCGGCAGGGGATGCGGCCGCAACCGGCGCGCGCTCGGTTTGATTGCCGCCGGGGGCGCATGGAGCGGAAGACGCACAAGAGCGCGCTCTGCCTGATCCCGCCCGAGGAGGTGTGGGAGCCGATCCAGGCCATCCGCGAGATCCACGATCGACAGTTCGAGCGCTGGATGCCGCACGTCAACCTCCTCTACCCCTTCCTGCCGGCACGGGAGTTCGAGGCGCAGGCGCCGGCCGTGGCGGAGGCCGCCAGCGGGATCAGACCGTTCCTGGTCACGCTCGCCGCCTTCTCTCACTTCGCGCACCCATCGGGCGGCGCGACCGTGTGGCTCAGGCCCGAGCCCGCCGAGCCCTTGCTCCGCCTGCAGCAGGAACTCGAGCGCGCTTTCCCGGAGCTGCGGGACACCTCGCGCTTCGCGGGCGGCTTCACGCCGCACCTGTCCGTGGGCCAGGCCTCCTCCGCGGGAAACGCGCGGCGCCTCATCGAGCAGCTCGATGGCTCCTGGTCGCCCCTGTCCTTCCGCGCCGATCACGTGGCCCTGATCAGCCGCGGCGCGGCCACGCCCTTTCGCGTGGCGCGGCGCATCCCCTTCCCCGCCGGCGCCGCGCTCTGACCACTGACCACGAAAATCGAAATATCACCTTTCGATTTTCATGGTACGGTTCGCCCATGATCAACCGTCCAAGCTGGCTCGCCGAGATTCGCTCCGCCTTGACACGCAGCCGGATCACCGCCCTCGTGGGTCCGCGCCAGGCAGGCAAGACCACGCTCGCGCGCCAAATCCTCCGCGCGGAGGCGCCGGGCTACTTCGACCTCGAGAACCCGACCGACCTGGCGCGGCTGGACGAGCCCATGACCGCGCTCGCGTCCCTGCGCGGAATCGTGGTCATCGATGAGGTCCAGCGCCGGCCCGACCTGTTCCCCGTCCTGCGCGTGTTGGCCGACCGGCGCCCCTTGCCGGCGCGTTTTCTCATCCTCGGGAGCGCCAGCCCCGACCTCCTGCGCCAGTCTTCCGAGACCCTCGCCGGCCGCATAGAGGTCGTCACCCTGGCCGGCTTCGGCGTGGACGAAGTGGGAACGGCTGCCGCGGCCGTGCGCCGGCTTTGGCGCCGCGGAGGCCTCCCTCCCTCCTATCTGGCACGCTCGGAGCGAGCGAGCCTCGTCTGGCGCCAGCAGTTCATCAGGACCATTCTCGAGCGCGACCTGCCGGAACTCGGCATCACGATCCCGGCGACCACGCTGCAGCGCTTCTGGACCATGCTGGCGCACTACCATGGCTGCATCTGGAACGCGGCTGAAGCGGCCCGCTCCTTGGGGGTGAGCGAGCCCACGGCACGCCGCTACCTCGACATTCTCACCGGGTTGTTCATGGTGCGCCAGCTCCAGCCGTGGCACGAGAACCTGAAGAAGCGCCAGGTCAAGGCGCCCAAGGTCTACCTGCGTGACAGCGGGCTGCTGCACGCCCTGCTTGGCCATGCTTCCGAGCGGGACATGCTCGCCCATCCTAAGATCGGCGCGTCGTGGGAGGGTCTCGTCATCGAGGAGATCCTGCGCCTGGCGCGGCCCGAGGCGGCCTACTTTTGTGCCACGCACACCGGCGCGGAGCTGGACCTGCTGCTCTTCGTGCGCGGCCGCCGCCTTGGTGTGGAGGTCAAGTTCCAGGACGCGCCGCGGCTCACGCCCTCGATGCGTTCCGCGCTCAAGGACCTGGGTTTGGCGCGTCTCGCCGTGCTCTACCCCGGCGAACGGCGCTACACACTGGGGCCGCGCGTGGAGGTCGTGCCGTTCGCCGAACTCTCGGCGCGCGGGGCCCGGGCGCTCTACGGCGCGGGCGCGCGCCCACCGCGGCCCCGGCGCAGGAACAGGGCGTAGACGAGCACGCCGACGGCGAGGATCGCCACGCCGCGCCCGGCGTTCCGCCACTGGGCGATCAGGGTGCCCACCGTCATCGCCGCCCCGAGCAGGCCAAAGAGCGCGGGCGCCCAGGGATAGCCGAAGGCGCCGCCCCGCAGCACCGCGGGCTTCAACTTGCGCACGATGACGAACAGGGCGAGGGCGTTCAGCGTGAAGAACAGCCAGTCGGCGAAGACCACGTAGTCGAGGAGGTCGAAGACGCTGCCCCAGAAGACCAGGAGCGCGGCCGCGCCTCCCTGCACGAGGATGGCGAACGCGGGCGTGCGGAAGCGGCTCGACACCGCGCCGAACGGGCGGAAGAGGAGTCGGTCCTCGGCCATGGCGTAGTAGACGCGCGGCGCCGAGAGCAGGAGGCCGTTCAGGATGCCGAAGGCGGAGCAGAGGATGAGCAGCGCGGTGACATCGCCGGCGCGCGCGCCGATGGCGCGCTCGAGCGCGGCCGCGGCCGGCACGGCCGAGGAGCGCAGCTCCTCGATGGGCAGCAGGCGCAGGTAGGCGAAGTTGGCCAACAGGTAGACCGCGGCCACGCCCAGCACGCCGATGAGGATGGCGCGCGGCAGGTCGCGCTCCGGCCGCTTCAGCTCGCCGCCCACGTTGCACAGGTTCTGCCAGCCGCCGAAGGAGAAGAGCACGCCGACCATGGCGGAGACGAAGCCGGCAGCGAGCGAGGACGCCTCCGGCGCGACGCTCACGCCGAGGGTGAGCGGCTCGCGGCCCCGCCACAGCCCGGCCCCGACCAAGAGCAGCAGGGAGGCGACCTTGAGCAGCGTGAACAGGTTCTGCACGCGGCTGCCCCAGCGCACCCCCAGCACGTTGACCACGGTGAGCAGGACGATGGTCGCGGCCGCGACGCAGCTCTTCGCGGCGCCTTCCAGCGGGAAGAAGCGCGCCAGGTGGTCGGCGAAGACCAGGCCGATCACGGCGATCGCGCCCGAGACGATGGCCGTGAGCAGCATCCAGCCGTAGAGGAACGCGACCAGCCGGCCGCAGCCCGCGCGCAGGTACACGTACGGCCCGCCGGTCTGGGGCAGCGCCGCGCCGAGCGCCGCGTAGGTGCAGCCGCCGGCGAGGGCGATGAGCGCGCCCACGCCCCAGGCCAGCAGGGAGAGGCCGTGCGATCCCGTGGCCCCGGCCACGCGGCTCGGCGTGAAGAAGATGCCGATGCCGATGATCGTGCCCATGACGATCATCGTGCCGTCGAAGAGCGTGAGGGAGCGCTCGAGCCGTGGCGCCGGGCGATCGGTCATGGCAAGCCGTGAGCGGGGCGGCGGCGGGAGGCGCGCGTCCCCCCGCCGCCCTGCCTCTCGCGGATCAGTCGCCGAACTTGATGCCCTGGGCGAGCGGCAGCGCCGTCGACCAGTTCACCGTGTTCGTCTGGCGGCGCATGTACGCCTTCCACGAGTCCGAGCCGGACTCGCGCCCGCCGCCCGTCTCCTTCTCGCCGCCGAACGCGCCGCCGATCTCGGCGCCGGAGGTGCCGATGTTGATGTTGGCGATGCCGCAGTCCGAGCCCGAGGCCGAAAGGAAGCGCTCGGCGTGGCGCACGTTGAGGGTGAACATGGCCGAGGACAGCCCCTGCGGCACGGCGTTGTGCTGCTGGATGGCGTCATCGAGGTCGTTCACCGGGATGAGGTAGAGGATCGGCGCGAAGGTCTCCTCCTGGACGATGCGGAAGTCGTTCCGCGCGCGCACGATGGCCGGCCGCACGAAGTTTCCACCACCCAGCGGCCCGCGCAGCTTCAGCCGCTCGCCGCCGTGCAGCACCTCGCCGCCCTCGGCCTGCACGCGCTCCAGGGCCTCCATCATGACCTGCACCGCCTCGTCGTTGATGAGCGGGCCGCACAGCGTCTTGCCGTCCATGGGATCGCCGATGGGGATGCTCTCGTAGGCCGCGAGCAGCCGGCGCTCGACCTCCGGCATGAGGCTCTCGTGCACCAGCACGCGCCGCGTCGAGGTGCAGCGCTGCCCGGCCGTGCCGACCGCGCCGAACAGGATCGACGGGATGGCCAGCTTCAGGTCCGCGTCCTCCATCAGGACCACGGCGTTGTTCCCGCCCAGCTCGAGAATGGTGCGGCCAAAGCGCTCTGCCACGGTCGCGGCCACCTTGCGCCCCACCGCGGTCGAGCCGGTGAAGGACACGAGCGGCACGCGCACGTCCTCGAGCAGCTTCTGGCCCACGTCCCGGCCCGAGCCGATGCACAGCGTGGCGAGCGCGCCGAAGCCCTCCTCCTCGAGGATGGGCCGGCAGGCGTTGACCAGGCCGATGCCGCAGAGCGGCGTCGAGCTGGAGGGCTTCCAGACGCAGGGATCGCCGCAGATCCAGGCGATCATCGAGTTCCAGGCCCAGACCGCCATGGGGAAGTTGAAGGCGGTGATGATGCCCACCGCGCCGAGCGGATGCCACTGCTCGCGCATGGCGTGGCCCGGCCGCTCCGAGTGCAGCGACAGGCCGTAGAGCATGCGCGACTGCCCGACCGCGAAGTCGGCGATGTCGATCGCCTCCTGCACCTCGCCCATTCCCTCCTGCAGGATCTTGCCGTTCTCCAGGGTGACCAGGCGGCCGAGGGCCTCCTTGCGCTCGCGGATGGCGTTGCCCACGCGGCGCACGATCTCGCCGCGCTTGGGCGCCGGCACCTCGCGCCACCTGAGGAAGGCCTCGTGCGCCGCGGCCAGGCACTTGTCGTAGTCCTCGGGGCCGGCCTGCTTCACCCGGGCGATGACCTTGCCGGTCGTGGGGTTCCTGCTTTCGAGCACCTCGCCGGAGCACTTCAGCCACTTGCCGCAGTAGGCGCCCGAGTTCGTCTTGCCGATTCCCAGCTCTTTCAGAAAGTCCATACGCGTCCAGATCCTCGAAATACGTGGTTCACGATCCTCCCCGCGCCGCCGCGATCGGCGGCGCCCGAACGCGGCATGATACCGCCCGCGCCGGCCGGCGCGACCTGAATCCCGGCGCGCTTTCCGCCCCGAATTGCTAGTTTGGCGGATTCCGGCCCCCGCCCGCTTCGTCCCTGGATCCGCGAAGGAGACCGCCGTGAGCCGTGACGCATCCTCCGTCCCGCCGTCCACCCCTTCCTCTCAGCCGGACGCGCGGCCGTCGCGCCGCGAGTTCCTGGGCCACGCCGCGGCCCTCGCCGCGGCCTCGACCGCGCTCGCCTCGTGCGGCTCGGTCCCGGTCATCGGCGCCGCGCCCGGCCCCATCCCGCGCCACGGCCCGCGTGCGCCGCTCGCGCCCGGCGAGACCATCCTCATGGGCGTGATCGGCACGGGCGGCATGGGCGACGCCCACTGCGTCTCGTTCATGAACCTGAACGCGGAGGGCCGAGGGAACGTGCGCATCGCCGCCCTGTGCGACGTCAACAGGAAGCGCCTGGCCAGCACGCACCAGGGCTGCGAGGAGAAGCAGGGCGCCAAGGTCGACACGTACCGCGACTACCACGAACTGCTGGCGCGCCCCGACCTGCACGGCGTGCTCATCGCCGCGCCCGAGCACTGGCACGCGCAGATGGCCATCGACGCGCTCGCCGCGGGCAAGGACGTGTACGTCGAGAAGCCGATGACGCTGCGCCTGCCCGAGGCGCTGCGCCTCAGGCAGGTGGTGCTGGCCAATCCGGACATGATCTTCCAGGTCGGCACGCAGAAGATGATCCTGCCGAAGTGGGCCGCGGCCAAGAATCTCATCGCCGAGAATGCCATCGGCAAGCCGACCTTCAGCCAGACGAGCTACTGCCGCAACTCCAAGGACGGGGAGTGGCTCTACTACGTGATCGATCCCGAGGTGCTGCCGGGCGAGAATCTCGACTGGGAGGCCTGGTGCGGCCCGCTCGGTCCGCAGCCCTGGGACGGCGCGGTCCTGGCGCAGTGGCGCCGCTACCGCAAGTTCTCGACGGGCATCGTCGGCGACCTGCTGGTCCATCAGATGACGCCGCTGATGATGGCGCTCGACGCGGGCTGGCCGACGCGCGTCACCGCCTCCGGCGGGCACTACGTCGACCAGAAGATGGAGAACCACGACCAGGTCAACATGACCATCGAGTTCGAGCGCGGCCACACCATGATCGTCGCCGGCTCGACGTGCAACGAAATCGGCATCGAGACGATGATCCGCGGCCACAAGGCCACGCTCTACCTGAACGGCCGCGACTGCGTGCTGCGGCCCGAGCGCATCTACGCCGACGACATCGAGGAGCAGACCGTCGCCTGCGCGGACATCGGCGACGACCAGGACGCGCTGCGCGTCAACTGGCTCGACTCGATCCGCTTGCGCGAGCCGGCGGTGAGCGGCATCGACCTGGCCAGCAAGATGATGGTCGCCGTGGACCTGGCCACGCGCTCCATGTGGGAGGGACACGCCTACGCCTTCGATCCCGCGACCATGACCGCGCGCCAGGCGTGACGCGGCAGGAAGGCCTTGCATGATCGTGCGCCGGGCAACCTTCGCCATGGGCACGCGCTTCGAGATCGCCCTCGCCGGCGAGGAGGAGCGCGCGCTCGGCGACGTGGCCGAGGCGGCGCTCGCGGAAATCGAGGAGTGGGATCGGAAGCTCAGCGTCTTCTGCCGGGACAGCCTGCTCGCGCACGTGAACCGTACGGCCGGCGCGCGCCCGGTGCGCCTGGATGAGGACACGTTCGAGCTGCTGCAGGCCTGCCTCGCGGTGCACCGGGCCTCGGAGGGCGCGTTCGACGTGACCGTCGGGCCGGCCATGCGCGCGCTCGGCTTCCACGACGCGGCCGCCCCGCTCGCGCCCGCGGCCGCCTGCTTCATTGGCTCGGACGGTCTCCTGCTCGACGAGGAAGAGCGCAGCGTGCGCTTCGCCCGGCCGGGCATGGCGCTCGACCTCGGCGCGATCGGCAAGGGGCACGCCCTCGACTTGGCCGCGAGCGTGGTGCGCCAGGCGAACGGCGCGGTGCACGCGGCGCTCCTGCACGGCGGCACGAGCACGGTCACGAGCATCGGCCAGCCGCCGGGCCGAGAAGGCTTCGACGTGGCCGTAACCCTGCCCGCCGCGGGCGCTCTGCCCGAGCGCCGCGCGCGCGTCACGCTCTCTGACGAGTCGCTCTCGGTCTCGGGCCGCTTCGGGCGCAGCATCGAGAAAGACGGCGAGCGCCTGAGCCACGTCATCGATCCCACGACCGCGCGGCCAATCGCGGGCGGCGCCCTGCTCGCCGCGGCCGTGGCGCGCTCGGCCCGGGAGAGCGACGCCTGGTCGACCGCCCTGCTGGCGCTCGGCCGGCGGCCGCAAGGCCTTGGCCCGGACGTCACGTCGCTCATCGTCCCGCTCGATCAGGCCGGCGCCGCGCGCGCGCAGAAACTCCGCGCCGCTGGCGGCCGCGCCGCCGCCTTCCATTGCTGGGAGTGCCAATGAACGAGACCACTCGCCGCCTCTTCCTGCAGCAGGCGGGCGGGGCCGCCGCCCTCGCCCTCACGCCCTCCCTCGCCGGCCGGACGCTCGTGCTCGACGAACCGCTCCAGGTCGCGCTGGTCGGCGCGGGACGCCAGGGGCGCGCCATCCTCGCCGAGCTGCAGAAGATCGAGGGGCTCAAGGTGGCCGCCATCTGCGACAGCGACGCGAGCCGCCTCGAGTCGGGCGCGCGGCGCGCGCCCGGCGCGCGCACCTTCGCGGATCACCGCGAGCTGCTCGCGCAGGGCGAGGGGCTGGCCGCGGTCATCGTGGCCACGCCCACGCACCGCCACCGCCAGGTGGTGGAGGACGCGCTCGCCGCGGGCCGCCACGTCTACTGCGAGGCGCCGCTCGCCTCGACCATCGCCGACTGCCAGGCGATCGTCGCGGCCGCGGCGCGCTCCGGCCGCGTGTGCCAGGCCGGACTGCACGGCCGCTCGAATCCGATCTACAAGCTGGCCCACTCCTTCGTGCGCTCGGGCGCGATCCGCGAGGTCGTGGCGCTGCGCGCCCAGAACCACAGGAAGACCTCGTGGCGCACGCCGGCCAGCGACCCGGCGCGCGAGCGCGAGGTGAACTGGCGCCTCGATCCGGAGGTGTCGATCGGCCTGGCGGGCGAGTGCGGCACGCACCAGTTCGACGTGGCCCACTGGTTCCACGGTAAATACCCGCGGCGCGTGCGCGGCGCCGGGGCCGTCCGCATGCACCAGGACGGCCGCGAGCTGGCGGACACGGTGCAATGCACTATTTCCTTCGAGGACGGCGTCGAGCTGCTCTATGACGCCACCCTGGCCAACTCCTTCGAGGGGCAGTATGAACAGGTCGCGGGCACGATGGGCACGATCAAACTGTGTGGCACGGCCGGCTGGCTGTTCAAGGAGGCCGACGCCGTGACTCAGGGCTGGGAGGTGTACGCCAACCGCCAGCAGTTCCACAACGAGGAGGGGATCACGCTCATCGCCGACGCCACCAAGCTGGCCGCCCAGGGCAAGCTGAAGGAAGGCATCGGGCTGCCGCATCCGCCGCTCTACTACGCGCTCGAGGACTTCGTGAAGAGCGTCGTCGCGGGCGCGCCCGTGGCCTGCTCGGCCGCCGAGGGGATGCGCGCCACGGCCGCCGGCATTCTCGCCGATCAAGCGGTGCGGAGCGGCGCCACGGTCGAGATCGATCCGTCCTTGTTCGAGGAAGGCTGAGGCATGTCGGGCGCGACCTTCCCGCGCTGGCGCGCTGAAGCCTGGCCGATCCGCCTGGCGCTGAGCGTGCTCCTTCTCGTCCTGCTCGGCGGGCTCTTCGCCTCGGGCCGCTACCTGGCGGAGCACCTGGAGAAGCGCGACGATCGGCCGGGACTCACGCTCGACGACGTGCGCGCCCACTATCACGGCGTGCGGCGCGAGGCGCCCGTGCGCGCGATCCTCGAGCGGGGGCACGCGGACGCCGCCGCGGACGCCGCGCTGACGGCGAGCGAGCGCGCCCTGCTGCTCGGCTGGCTCGCCGGCGGGCGTCTGAGCGAGGACTACGACAACCTCGACCTCGGCGACGCCGCGCCCGCCGAGATCATCGCCGCGCGCTGCGTGTCGTGCCACGCGCGCGCGCCGGCGCAGGCCGAGGGCGGCGCGCCTGCCCTGCCGCTCGAGAGCTGGCCGGACGTCAAGCTCGTGGCCTTCGCCCAGGAGGTCGAGGCGACCGCGCCCGCGATCATCCTCGCCTCGCTGCACACCCACGCCCTCGGCATGGCGCTCGTGGCGCTTTCCACCCTGCTCCTGCTGCTCGGCACGTCCTGGCCGCGACCGCTCCTCGGGCTCCTGGCGCTTATCCTCTCCCTGGGGCTCGCCGCCGACCTCGCGTCCTGGCTGCTCGCCCGCACGAACGATGCCTGGGTGTTCGCGATCGCCGGCGGCGGCGCCGCCTTCGCGGCCGCGACCGCCCTGTCCCTGCTGCTCGTCCTGGTGGATCTCTGGCGGCCGGGGCCACGCGCCGGCCGGGAAACGACAAGCTGAGGTTTCGCCCATGCTGGTGAACAAAGAAACCGCCCGCGCCCGTCACGTCCTCGCGCCCGCGGCCCTCGCGCTCTTCTCCCTGCTCGCCGCGCCCGCGGGCAGCGGCGCGCCGCAGGAAGAGGCGCAGGCCCTCACGCCCGCGGAGAAGGCGGCCGGCTGGACCCTGCTCTTCGACGGCCAGTCGCCGGAGTGCTGGCGCGGCTACGGCCGCGACGCCTTCCCGGAAACGGGCTGGGCGGTCGAGGACGGCTGCCTGCGCGTGGTCGCCGGCGGCGGCGGCGGGGACATCGTGACCATCGACCGCTTCGCCGAGTTCGACTTCGGTTTCGAGTGGAAGGTGTCCGACGGCGCCAACAGCGGCGTCATGTTCCACGTCGCCGAGACCGAGGAGGCGCCGTGGCAGACCGGACCCGAGTACCAGATCTTCGATGACGCCGCGCACGCTATCGCGCCGGACGACCTGCATAGCTGCGGCGCGCTCTACGCGCTCTACGCGCCCCAGAACAAGACCCTGAAGCCGGCCGGCGAGTACAACCAGGGACGGATCGTGATCCGCGGCGGGCGGCTCGCTCACTTCTTGAACGGCGTGAAGGTGCTCGAGGCCGAGATCGGCGGCGACGACTGGAACGAGCGCGTCGCCAGCAGCAAGTTCGGCGAGTACGCGGGCTTCGGCCGGCAGGGCTCCGGCCACCTCTGCCTGCAGGATCACGGCAACGACATCTGGTTCAGGAACCTCAAGGTCCGCGACCTGACCCGGCCCGTGCCGGGCGAGGTCGCGCTGTTCAACGGCGAGAACCTGGCAGGCTGGCTGTGCTTCTCCGAGGACGGCTCGACCGGCGCGGACACGTGGCGCGTGGAGGACGGGCTGCTCAAGACCACGGGAACCCCGGCCGGCTACCTCTACACCGAGGCCGCCTACGAGAGCTACGTGCTCAAGCTGGAGTGGCGCTTCAATCCCGAGACGCGGGAAGCCGGCAACGGCGGCGTGCTCTTGCGCGTCGGCGGCGAGCACCGAATCTGGCCGCAGAGCGTGGAAGCCCAGCTCATGAGCGGGTCGGCGGGCGACTTCTGGACCATCGGCGAGTACCCCATGAGCACCGCGCCGGAGCGCGTGTCCGGCCGCAACACGCAGAAGACGCACGGCGCCGAGCGGCCGGTCGGCGAATGGAACCAGTACGAGATCATCGTGGACGGGCCGAGGATCACGCTCATCGTCAATGACGAGGTGGTGAACGAGGCGTGGGACGTGCTCGTGCGGCCGGGCCACGTGGCGCTGCAGGCCGAGGGCGCCGAGATGCACTTCCGGAACATCCGGCTCGCGCCGATCGAGGGCTGACGCGCTTCTACATCCGGGGCGCGCCCGGCGCGGACAAGGTTCGCGTCTCGAGCGGCTCGAGAAAGACCGTGGAGCCGGGCCAGGCCTGCGCCAGGAAGGCGGCGAGCGCCTCCTTCCGCGGTCTCTCCGCCGGCAGGTGCATCCAGACCACCTGCGCCGGGGCGATGCGCTCAGCGAGCAGGCGCAGGCTCTCGGGATCGCGGCAGTGGCACGGTACGAAGGCGAGGTCGAGAGGCCGCTCGTTCAGCTTCAGTTCCGCCAGCAAGTCCTCGTTCTGCGAGAGCGCCGCGTCCCCGAGGTGCAGGATGCGCCAGCGGCCCAGCTCGACCAGGTACGCCAGGTTCTCGACCTTCTCGTGCCGATCGTATTGGCGGCCCGTTTCCTCGTCGGGCACCAGATAGCGGCCGTGCCGCAGGCGCAGGGCGGTCAGGCGGATCCCGTCCTCGACCAGCTCGATGGACTGCCCTGGTTCGAGCGCGAGGGCGCGCGTGCGCCGCGCGATCTCGCCGTCGCCGGGGCACTCCGCCTGCATGGCCGCGGCGGCCTGGGGCGGGCAGACGAGCAGCGCCCGCTCGTTGTTCCGCAAGTGTGCGGCGACCGAGCACGGCTCGAAGTGATCCACGTGCGCGTGCGTGTCCAGGACCAGGTCCACGTCCGCGAACCGCCCCTCTGCCGCTTCCATCTCGGCGCGCAGCGCGCCTCCCGGCACGTCGCAGTACTCGATCTCCTCGCCGGCGAAGAGGGCGTCGACGAGCACCATCGCGCCGCCGCTCTCGAGCAGGAAGCCCTCGTTCGCCAGGTAGGTGACGGCGAGCGGCGCGCCGTCCTCGACGGGCGCGGCGCAGCCACAGCAGAGCACGGACAGGACGAGACACGCGCACGATCTCATGCCGCTCTCCTACGTCGCGCCGCGGGGCGTTCCGGCGCTACGATCGTGCTACGTTCCAGCCACTGGAGGGTTTGACATGGGCGGCCGCCTCGTCTCAGCTCGCCGCGCGCTGGCCGCGCTGGCGCTTCTTCTCGCCGCGTGCCACTTCCCGGGGAGCGCCCCCGAATCGAGGCCCGGCGTCGCGGCCGCGGAGGACGAGCGCGTGTTCCAGCTCCATCCCATCGGCAAGGTCGTGAAGAAGGGCGACGGCCCGGCGCGCCTCGAGATCGAGGAGCGCTACGCGCAGGGCCTGCTTGGCTTGAGCGAGTGGTCGCACGTGCAGGTCATCTACTGGTTCGACCAGAACGACACGCCCGAGCAGCGCGCCGTGCTCCAGGTCCACCCGCGCGGCGACGCCAGCGCCCCCATGACCGGCGTCTTCGCCTGCCGCTCGCCGGTGCGCCCCAACCTGCTGGCGCTCACCACCTGCCGCATCGTCTCGATCGAGGGCCGCGTGGTGACGGTCGAGGACATCGACGCCTTCGACGGCACCCCGATCCTCGACCTGAAGCCGTACAGCCCGGGTCCGGACCAGGCGCGCGGGGAGGTACGCGCGCCGGAGTGGGCAAGGAAGCGCGCGGCGCAGTAGGCGGCGGCGCGCTCCGCGCCGAATGCCCTACCATGCCTCAGCCCTCTCGCGGTACAATGCGGTTCTCCCTTGGTTCAGGGGCTACCACGCACACGGAGAACCAGCATGAGAACGGGACCGATCGTCCTCCTCCTCTTCCTCGCGGCCTCCCTGGATCCGCACGCCGCCGCGGCCAAGATCAAGGTGCCGGCCGATCACGCGACCATCCAGGCGGCCGTGGACGCGTCCGCCGCGGGCGACGTCATCGAGGTCTCCCAGGGGACCTACGCCGAGCACGTCGT
>DYIW01000145.1 GCA_020723465.1 Phycisphaera mikurensis | reverse complement strand
CCCGTGGCCGCGGGATCTACTACTCCCGAGAATCGTCGCGCGGCGCAACGATTCTCGGGAGTAGTAGATCAGGAGGCGGGCTCCGCTCGATACACGTTCACCGCGCCCGCGAGCTCCCGCTGCAGGATTCTCTGAATGGCCGCGATCGCCGCCGGAGCGCTCTCCGACGCCAGCACGTAGAACTTCCAGAGACCGCGGTACGAGTCCTCCAGGTCACGGAGGCGCGGCACGCGGTCGCTGAAGTCCGAGAGCGGGCGCACGCGCGCCTCGCCCGGGAAGCGCACGTGGATGCGCGCTTCCTTGAGCTGCATGTCGCGCGCCGGGCAGTAGAGCATCACCTCGACCTCGCGCCGCAGCCGCCTCTTCGCCGCCCGGGCGATGCGCTGCTCGGCCTCGCAGCGCGCCTCGTGCCGGCCCGGGGCGAAGAAGCGCTCGACCAGCTCGTCCTGCGCGCCGCGGTTGGCGTAGAGCGGATAGACGCCGCAGCGCTTGAACAGGCGCCGCGCGCGCAGGCGGCCCACCAGGTCGCGCGTGCGCGCGCGCGTCTGCTCGTCGCCGCGTTCGAGACGTTCCAGAAAGGAGAGCAGGGAGTCGTCCGTCTGCTGGTGGAAGTCGGCTTCGCTCGCCGCGCCCGACTCGATGGCCAGCTCGACCGCCTTGGCGATCAAGGCGCCGGCGGCGATCTTGGCGTGGTGGTAGTAGACGCGTTCGGAGAAGTAGTAGCGCGCCTCGAGCATGCGCACGACTTCGGAGAGCACGTCCTCGCGCACCAGTCCGCGCTTCTCCACGTCGATGAAGAGGTTGCCGCTCATGCGGTCGATGCGGAACGACTCGATGATGCGCGGGTCGTAGGAGAGCTTGAGGCCGGTGTAGTAGGCGTCGCGCTTCAGGTAGTCGAGGATGTCGGAGCAGATAGTGTCGCTCACGATCTGCTTCCAGTAGACGGGGACGCGCGCGCGCGCCGGTCCCGCGTCCAGGATGCCGAGCACCTCGTCCCGCACGCCCAGGCGCGCCAGGCGCTCGCCGAGCAGGCCGCGCCCGAGCGCCGCCTCGACGCGTGCCGGCGTGTCGTGCCGGGCGAACAGGCCGGTTTGGTCCTCGATGTTGTGACCGAAGGGCATGTGCGCCACGTCGTGCAGGAGCGCGGCGAAGCGCACCAGGCGCGCCTCTTCCGGCGCCACGCAAAGGAGCTGCCTGGGGGCGCGCGCGCGGCTGCGCTCGAGCGCGTCGATCATCAGGCCCGCCATGTGGCAGGTGCCGATCAGGTGCTCGAAGCGCGTGTGGTTGGCGCCCGGGTAGACGAGGTAGGCCGTGCCGAGCTGGCGCACGCCGCGCAGGCGCTGCACCTCGGGCGTGTCGAGCAGGAAGACCTCCTCGCCGGACAGGTGGATGTCACCGTGCACGGGATCGCGGATGACCGACTGCTTGTCCGGGAGCATGCGGCGCAGTCTAGCACCTGGTCGCGCGCGGCCACGCTTCCCGGGAACTCACGCGCGCGCGGCCGGTCCAGACGTGCGTGCCCGGCAGCGAAAGGACCAACGCCATGAAGACCCTGGACGCCCTCCTGATCTCCGCCTCCCTGTTGCTTCCCGGTGTCAGCGCGGCCGAGGAGCCCGCGTCACCGCCGCGGATCGAGGTCGCCTTCGTCCTGGACACGACCGGCAGCATGGCCAGCCTGATCGAGGGCGCCAAGGCCAAGATCTGGTCCATCGCCAACCGCATCGCCACGGGCGCGGCGGCCCCCGACCTGAAGATCGGCCTGGTCGCCTACCGCGACCGGGGCGACGAGTACGTGACGCGCACCTTCGACCTGAGCGCCGACCTGGACGCCGTGTACCGCGAGCTGACCTCCTATGCGGCCGGCGGCGGCGGCGACGGGCCGGAGCACGTGAACGCGGCCCTGCATGAGGCGGTGTTCGGACTGGGCTGGAGCAGCGGAACCGAGCGCATCCTCAGGGTCGTCTTCCTGGTGGGAGACGCGCCGCCGCACATGGACTACGACGACGGCAAGGACTACCGCGAGATCTGCGTGGAGGCGGTGCGCCGCGAGATCATCGTCAACACCATCCGCTGCGGCGGCAGCGAGGAGACCGCCGTGGCCTGGCAGGACATCGCCCAGCGCAGCGAGGGCACCTTCACCAGCATCGACCAGTCGGGCGGCGTGCTGGCCATCGAGACGCCTCAGGACGCGCGCCTGGCCGAGCTGAACGGCCTGCTGGCGCGGAGCGCGCTGGCCTACGGCTCGGCCGAGCTCAGGCGCGAGGAGAAGGAGAAGGCGGCGGAGGTGGCGAGCATGCCCGCGGCCGCGGCCGCGGATCGCGTCGAGCTCACCTGCTGCAGGGCCGGCGCGGCCGGCGCCCACGATCTGCTGGAGGCGGTGCGCGCCGGGCGCGTGGACCTCGAGGAGCTGTCCGACGAGGAGCTGCCCGAGGAGCTGCGCGGAATGACCGCGGAGGAGCGGCGCGCGCGCCTCGACCAGCTCGAGGCGGAGCGCGGGAAGCTGCTCGAGGAGATCACGCGCCTCGCGGCCGAGCGCCGCGCCTTCCTGGACGAGGCGCTGAAGGAGGCCGCGGGCGCCGAGGACGCGTTCGACGCGCGCGTGCTGGCGATCCTGCGCGAGCAGGCGCGGAAGAAGGGCATCGCCGACTGAGGGTGGCAGGGCGAGAACAGATGGTCAGGGCCGAGAAGATCCTGCGACTTCCCGGCCCGCGCCGGCGCGCCGTCCGCGTCGTCGTCCGGGATCAGCCCATTCCCGCCCAAGCACGAAGCGCCGCGGCCTCCGACTCGCTGAGGTCGCCGGCCAGCGAGCGCGCGATGCGCCGGCGGTCGTGGCGCGCGAGCCAGTTCCGCAGGGACCGCGGAGCGCGCGGCAAGTGCAGGACCTTGTCGAGGTCGCACAGCACGTAGGCCGGGCTCGCCGGGTCGATCGAGCCGTCAGCGCGGGCGCGAAGATGCAGGTATCTGAGCTTGAGCTGGTAGCAGCCGGCGCGGTGCAGGCCTTCGACGAAGGCTCGGAGGCGTCGGAGACATTCGTCGCGAGTGCCGGCATCGAGGACGCGGAAGGTCTTCCCGGCGAAGAGGCCGCGTTTTGCGGCGCGGAGCTTGCCGGCGTGCCGGGCGAGGACGACGTGACCGACCGGAACCCCGAGCACTCGCCGGGTGCACTGGGCGACGGGAGACGGAGAGTCCTCGCCGAGCTGGTCGAGCGCGCACAGGATGCGCCACGAGCCGCGGGCGTACATCGGCACGAGGGGGATCAGCAGGCCGCGAACTGCCCCCAGGAAGGTGTAGCGCTTGCCCCAGACCGCGAGCTTGCCCGAAGGCAGGTGGAGTTCGGCCGTGAAGGTCTGATGGAGGGGCTTGTGATGGAGGAGACGGGTGATGCGCACGGGGGGCTGGGCGTGGCGGCCCCCGGCGTCAGCCGCGGGGCAGAGCGGGAGTCCGGCGGGGTCACGCAGCGCGCCGGAGCGCAGACTGGCGGCGAGCAGGCGCCTGAGCTGCCGCCGGGAGGCAGGGGACTTGAGGCGCTCGACCACGACCAGGCCGAGACCCGCGAGCGCGAACGCGGCGAGCGCCAGCCCGGCGTAGTGTGCGATGCGCAGATGTCGCGGCACGTCCCTGTCGACGAGACGCGCCACATTGCCGATTCGGCGCGAGAGCGACTGGATGGCGGCGGCCGCCTCGTCAGCCACGGCGGACACCCGCAGGGCTTCGCGGGCGAGCGTCCGGCTGTCCACTTCGGTGTCGCACGCCGTGCCGAAGAACTCCGATACGGCATCGGCGGCCGCGGCCACGCGTACCGCGACATCCTCCGCGCGCCGCTCGCCCGACAGCGTCTCCACGTCGAGTTGCTCGAGAGCTGCCGCGTCCTGCCTCAGGCGATCGACCGTCTGCTCGACGGCACGCACCAGCCGGCGGCGCTCGTCGACCGAAGGCAGCGCGATCTCGAGCACGCCGCTGCGGATGTCCAGCAGGGACTGCATCAGGTCGTCGAGTTCGCCCAGGGCCGGCACACCCTCGTCCAGGAGGTCGTCGATCGAACGCGCCGCGCGGTTGATCTCGACGGTCGCCAGGATCGGCAGGGCAGCAATGGCGAGAATCGCCACGATGAAGAGTGGGCGAACACGGAACTGGATGCGGCGCACCATCGAGGGGGAGCCTCCTACCAGATCGCAAGAGACTAGCAACCTGGCGCAGGCCAGTCATCTCGCGGAGTATCTCCGGTCCGGGCTGGGGCACGTGCGCTGGCGGGCGTCATCAAGAGGTATGAGCCGTGCCCGCGACACGGTCGCTTCCTGCCAGGGGTTCTTGCACCGCGCGCGGGCGCTACAATCCCGCCGATGAAGCGGATCCTCGGCCTCGCGCTCGCCCTCGCCTTCGGGACCGCGCTCTTCCTCTTTCTGCCGGCCGCGGACCACGGGAAGCTGGCGGCGCTCGCCGCCTACGAGATGCTGACCGAGGAGATGGTCCCGGGTCCCGAGGGCGAGGTCTCCCTCGGGCGCGCGCTCCTGGCCGACCCGGTCTTCGAGGAGACGGGCGAAGGACGCGGCCGGCTGGTCCTCGGCGAGACGGTGAACCACGTGCCGGACGCGCAGCAGGCCACGGCCGCGGCGCAAGAGGACCTGCGCGCCGCCCTGGTGCGCGCGCTCCTCAAGGTCTCGGCCGACTCCGGGCTTGCGCTGGAGATCGCCGGCATGGAAGAGCCGGTCGCGGGCGGCCTCGGCCTGCGCCTGGAGCGCGCGCAGGGCGGGCTCCAACTGTTCTGGCGCGCGCCCGGCGCTGAGGAGCAGAGTATCGTTCGCGCCTGGTCGCCGGCGCGGCAGGACGCCATCCTGCCGCCGCTCGTGGCGATCCTGCTGGCCATCCTGCTGCGCCGGCCCATCGCCTCGCTGTTTGCCGGCGTGCTGGTCGGTGCCTTCCTCGTGCGTCTCGCCGCGGGCTCGAGTCCGCTCCTCTCCTCGGCTTTCGCCCCCTACGACGTGTTCGCCAGCTTCCTCTGGGAGCAGTTGAAGCGCACGGATCGCGGCCAGGTGATCGGCTTCGTCATCGCCATGCTGGCCATGGTCGGCATCATCACCCGGAACGGCGGCATCCGCGGGCTGATGAACCGCGTGGCGGCCTTCGCCCGCTCGGCGCGCACCACGCAGGTCGCGGCCTACCTCATGGGGCTCGCCGTCTTCTTCGACGACTACGCCAACACCATCCTGGTGGGCGGCATGATGCGGCCGCTCGCGGACCGCTTCCGCGTCTCGCGCGAGAAGCTGTCGTACATCATCGACAGCACCTCGGCCCCGGTCGCCGGCCTGTCCATCTTCAGCACCTGGATCGCCTTCGAAGTCTCGACCTTCAGCGCGCAATTGCCGCTCGCGGGCCGCTCGCCGGACGAGGGCTACGCGGTCTTCATCGAGACCTTGCCCTACCGCTTCTACTGCATCTTTACCCTCATCCTGGTCGGACTGGTGACGTTCCTCTCGCGCGACCTCGGGCCCATGCTCGGCGCGGAGCGGCGCGCACGCCGCTCCGGCCTGCTGGTGCGCGCCGGCGGCAAGCCCATGGTCGGCGACGTGGCCACGGCCATGGAACCGGCGGCGGGCATCGCCCCGCGGGCGTGGCGCGCGCTCCTGCCGCTCGCGGTGTTCATCCTCGTGACGCTCTACGTCATCCTCTACAGCGGCCGAGCCTTCGCCCTGCCCGCGGCGGACCTCCTCACCACCGCCGGGCTGTCGCAGGTGCTCGGCAACGCCGACAGCTACCTCGCCCTGTTGATCGGGTCGTGCGCCGGCCTGGCGCTGGCCGTACTCGCCTCGCTTCTGGCCGGCATGCGGCGCGAAATCGTGACGGCCGCCTGGCGGACGCTGCGCTCCACGGGCATCGCCATCGCCATCCTCTACCTGGCCTGGATGATCGGCGACGCGTGCGTGCGCCTGGGCACGGCGCAGTACCTGACCGTGCTGCTCGGCGACGCGCTCAATCCGCTGCTCCTGCCCATCATCCTCTTCCTGCTCGCCAGCGCCGTGTCCTTCTCCACCGGGACCTCCTGGGGCACGATGAGCATCCTGCTGCCGATCGTGGTGGGCTTGGCCTACGCTCTCGGCGAGAACAGCGGCCTGATCAGCGGCGCGCAGCTCGTGATCCTCTCCATTGGCGCCGTGCTCGAGGGCTCGATCTTCGGCGACCACTGTTCGCCGATCTCGGACACGACCGTGCTGTCCTCGATCGCGGCCGCGTCCGACCACATCGACCACGTGCGCACGCAGATGCCCTACGCGGTGATTTGCCTGCTGGTGGCGGCGTCGACCGGCTACCTGCCGGTCGCCTTCCTGGGCTGGAGCCCCTGGACGAGCATCGCGCTGGGGAGCGCGGCCCTGGCGGCCGTGCTGCTCGTCTTCGGCAGGAAGGTCGGCGAGAACGAGGCGCGCTGAGCCGGGCCGCTAACCTTGCGCGGCGAGCCGCTCCGAGAGCCGCTCGGTGATGCGCATCACCCGGCCGGCACTGAAGCTGAGGGTGGTGACGTAGAGCGCGGGCGCTCCGGCCGGGTCCAGGCCAGGCGCGCCGAACTGCCACTCCACGTGGTCGTCCGAGCCGAACAGGATGCACTCCGGCTGGCCCGCCACCAGGCGCACCTCGGCGGGGGTCATGCCCAGGCGCACGGCGGGAGCGGCCATGCGCGCCGTGGGGTCGCGCGGCGTCCTCTCGGCGTGGGGCTTCCCCGCGGCCGCCGCCTGGCTGCTCTTCCCCGCTGTCTTGCCCCGCGCGGCCGCCGCGTCTCCCCGGCGCTTTCCTGCCGTTCCCCGTGTCCTGGTCTTCGCGCAAGTCCTTGCGCCTGTTCTCGTGCGGTTCGGCTTGCTGGTCCGCCTGGCAGCAGGACTCACCACCATTCGACACCTCCTGAGTGCGGGCGCCGCGGCCCGCGGCCACGACGATGATCACTCTTCGGGAAAAGGGCCGCCGGTCTTGAGCGATTTCGCGCCGCTTTCGCCCGCGGGCCTTGCTGTCATCGGCCCTCCGGCCGCCTTGATACACTGGACGCCGCGTGCGAGCCCGGAGCGGGCTCGCCGAGGAGTCGGACTCATGCAGCACGTGCCGCCGCAGCGCGCGCAGGAAGGGGCCGCGGCAGAGATCCCCGCGGAGTGGCTGGCGGACTTCGAGGCCGCGGCGCGCCGCCCGCTGCGGCTGCGCTTCCGTTACGCCTTCATCAGGACCTACAAGCCCGTGCTCGACGACGAGCCGTTCCGCGCCTTCGACACCATGGCCGACTACCGGCGCTGGTGCGAGGAGGCGCTGCCCGCATGGCTGGGTTATGGCCGCGTTTGAGTTCCGGCAAGCCGAGGAGATCCGCGACGCCCTGGCTCGCCACGGCGTGCGCTACCTGTTTCTCGGCAAGTCGGGCGCGATCCTGCTGGGCTTCCCGGACACGACGCAAGACACCGATTTGTTCGTCGACAAGTCCGAGCAGAACGGCCGCGCGCTGGTCCTGGCGCTGCGGGAGAGCGGCTTCGCGCTCACGGACGAGCAGGCCGCGGAGGTGCATCGCGGCAAGGACTTCGTCCAGTTGCGAAACGGCCCGTTCGACGTCGATCTCGTCTTCGCTCCGGACGGAATCGAGCGGTTCGAGGACGCCTGGGGACGGCGCATCGATGTCGAGGGTTTCCCGGTGTGCCATCTCGACGACATCATCGCCAGCAAGGAGGCGTCCGGCCGCCAGAAGGATCGCGAGACGCTGCCGCGCCTGAAGGCCTTTCGCGAGTACTGGCTGCGCCGCCGCGACGCTTCGCACCGCGCGTCCCCGCCTGGTGAATGACTGCCGTGCGTTCGCGGGCCCCGGCCCGCGAACGCTCCTTGCACCCCCCTCCCTCCGGCCTCCGGGTAATCAGCCGCGCCACCGCTCTCTTCACCGCAGGCCCGGGCGCGATTGACCGTGCGGCCGCGTCTGCTTGAATGGGCGGCTGGTCGACCATGCCCAGGAAAGGACGCCCATGAGCCCAGAGCAGCCGATCCGCGCCCCGCGCGGCCCGAGGATCTCGTGCGCCAACTGGCAGATCGAGGCCCCGCTCCGCATGCTGATGAACAACCTCGATCCCGAGGTGGGGGAGGACCCGGCCAACCTGGTGGTCTACGGCGGCTCGGGCAAGGCCGCTCGCAACTGGGAGTGCTACGAGGCAATCGTGCGCACGCTGAAGCGCCTCAGGCCGGACGAGACCATGCTGGTGCAGTCGGGCAAGCCCGTGGGGGTGCTCAGGACGCACGCCGGCGCGCCGCGCGTGCTCATCGCCAACGCCCTGCTCGTGCCGCACTGGGCGCACTGGGACCACTTCCGCGAGCTTGAGCGGAAGGGCCTGATCATGTTCGGCCAGATGACGGCCGGCTCCTGGATCTACATCGGCAGCCAGGGGATCGTGCAGGGCACCTATGAGACCTTCGCCGAGGCCGCGCGCCAGCACTTCGCCGGCGACCTCTCCGGCAGGCTCATCGTGAGCGGCGGCCTGGGCGGCATGGGCGGCGCGCAGCCGCTCGCGGCCACCATGGCGGGCGCCGCGTTCCTCGCCGCCGAGGTCGATCCGCGGCGCAGCCAGAAGCGCCTGGACACGCGCTACCTCGACCATCTCACCTCCGACCTGGATCAGGCCATCCGCATGGCCCTCGACTTCAAGGAGCAGCGCGCGGCGCGCTCCGTGGCCTGGACCGGCAACGTCCTCGATCTGCTGCAGGAGCTCCTGCGGCGGAACATCGTGCCGGACCTGCTCACCGACCAGACGAGCGCGCACGACGCCCTGAACGGCTACGTGCCGGCCGGCATGACTCTCGAGCAGGCCCTGTGCCTGCGCCGCGAGGAGCCCAAGGCCTACGTCGAGCGCTCCATGGCGACCATGGCCGCGCACGTGCGCTGCATGCTGGACCTGAAGAAGCGCGGCGCCGTGGCCTTCGACTACGGCAACAACCTGCGCGGCCAGGCGCTCGAGGCCGGCGTGCGGGACGCCTTCGACGTCCCCGGCTTCGTGCCCGAGTACATCCGCCCGCTCTTCTGCGAGGGCAAGGGGCCGTTCCGTTGGGCCGCGCTCTCCGGCGACCCCGAGGACATCCACGCCACGGACGAGGCCATCCTCGAGCTATTCCCCGAGGACCGCGCGCTCGGCCGCTGGCTCAGCCTGGCGCGCGAGAAGATCGCCTTCCAGGGCCTGCCGGCGCGCATCTGCTGGCTCGGCTGCGGCGCGCGCGCGCGCGCCGGTCTGAAGTTCAACGAGCTGGTGCGGAGCGGCCGCGTCAAGGCGCCGATCGTCATCGGCCGCGACCACCTGGACTGCGGCTCGGTGGCCTCGCCCAACCGCGAGACCGAGGGCATGAAGGACGGCAGCGACGCCGTGGCCGACTGGCCGATCCTGAACGCGCTGATCAACACCGCGTCGGGCGCCACCTGGGTGTCGGTGCACCACGGCGGCGGCGTGGGCATCGGCTACTCCATCCACGCCGGCCTGGTGATCTGCGTGGACGGCAGCGACGAGGCCGCGGCGCGCAGCGAGCGCGTCCTCACGAACGACCCGGCGAGCGGCGTGCTGCGCCACGCCGACGCCGGCTACGAGCGCGCCATCGAGACGGCGCGGGCCGCCGGCCTCGACATCCCCATGCTGCCGTAGGAGCCCGTTGAAGAAGTGCTCTGTCGCCGAGGCGAGTGCATCACGGCCGAGATCGAGGAGCGGGACCGGAGGCGAATTGGAGAATTCGCCGAGGGTTTCGCGACGCGGAGATCGGCCGAGAGGGGCCGCCGCAGGCAAGAAGACTTCTTCAACGGGCTCTTAATCCCTGATCGGGGTGAAGAGCCGCCTGGCGTCCCGCTCCGCCGGAAACTCGATGTAGCGGTAGGAAAGCGCGGCGAAAGCCACGATGAGCGCAGAGCGCGCCAGCAGCGGCAGGAGTTCGTAGTCCGCCGGCGCGGTGAAGAGCTTGACGATCGCGTTCCCGTGCCAGACGTAGAGCGAGTAGCACATCATGCCGGCGAGCTGCAGCGGCGCGTTGTTGAAGACCAGGCGCAGCAGGCCCTTCCTCAGGCTGAGCGCGCCGTAGACGAGGAGGAACATGCCCAGGCCGACCACGTCGTTGATGAAGGGCGCGGCGGCGCGCGGCAGCTCCTGCAGCTTGACCAGGTCCCAGAGCCAGCAGGCCCCGTACAGGCCGAGCGCGCCCGCAGCGACCGCCAGCACGGCGCGGCCGTGGCGAAGCGGCCCGCGACTGCAGAAGACCTGGCAGAGCAGCATGCCCAGGACGAAGTCGTCGAGCCGCCCGATGACCGAGTCCTTGATCGGGTCGAGGTGCCCGCCCGGACCCGTGCCGGCGAACACTTGCTCGCCCAGGCAGCGCGTGCCGAGGCTCAAGAGCAGCACGGCGCCGGTCAGCTTGACGATGCCGATGCGCTGCGCCAGGAGGACGAGCAGCGGGAAGAGCACGCTGAACCAGATCTCCACGCCGAGGGACCAGAGGATCCAGTTGCACGGCGGGGCGAACAGCTCGGGCACGAAGCTGAAGGTGGCCGTGGCCATGAAGAAGGTGTCGAAGTAGAAGCGCAGCGTCGAGGGGCTGGCGTAGAACTCCGGGGCGCCCGGCAGCGGCACGTTCATGAAGATCATCGAGACGGCGACGACGACGTAGTAGAGCGGCATGAGCCGCAGGAAGCGCCGCCCGTAGAAGCACTTCACGTCCGCCGCGTCCCGCATGGCGCGGCGCTCCAGCGCATAGGGCAGGTAGAGCACGAAGCCGGAGAGCAGGAAGAAGACGTTGACGCTGATCCAGGCCTCGTAGAGCACGGCCGAGACCGGCAGCGCCACGGCGCCGAGGTCGAGCGTGACCGAGCCCGGCGCGAGGAACTGGCTGAAGAGGTGGTAGCAGAAGACCGCCAGGATCAGGTAGCCGCGCAGGCCGTTGATCACGCTGAGCCGCGCCGCCGGCGTCTCCTGCCCCATCGCGCTACTCCCGCGCCTCCTCCTGCAGCGCGACCTGGTCGCCTTCGACGCGCGGCGGCGTGAAGGTCGCGAGCAGCTTGCTGCCGCCCGGCGCGCTGTTGACGTAGGCGTACGGCACGTTCAGCGGCACGTGGATCAGCGTGCCGGTGGCGATGCGGCGCCACTGCCGGCCGAGCAGCAGGTCGCCTTCTCCCCCGAGCAGGTAGATGGTGACGTCGCTGTGAAGGTGGTAGCGCGGGGCGATGCGGTCCTGCACCAGGATCAGGTCGACCGACGAGCGCGGCGCGCCGCCGAGCAGCGGCACCGTCACCGGGTCGCCGGTGCGCGGGACGGCCAGCTCGGCCAGCACGTTCTTGGTGAAAGGCGTGCGCTGCGGCTCCTCGGGCGGGATGACCGAGAAGCCGTGGAAGATGCTCTCGCATCCCGCCAGGAGCAGGAGCAGGGGAAGCGCCGCCAGGCGCCGCGCCGCCGGAGTGGTCATCGCTCTTCTCCACAATCGATGGTCAGGACCCGATCTTCTGACCGGGCCGAGCCGAGGTAGCCCAGGGCCGCGAGCTCTTCGTCCGCCGGTCCGCCCGGCGCGAGCGGGTTCCTGTGCTCCGGCTGGCCGAGGAAGCGCTCGACCCAGAGGAGCAGCGAGATGGCCCGCGGGTGGCTCTTGGCGAAGAGGTCGTGCTGTTCGCGCGGATCCACGGCCACGTTGTACAGCTCGTGGCACTCGTACGGGAAGCCCACGTTCTCGGCGAACGAGTAGGGCGGGCAGCGCGGCTGCGCGCCCTTGGGGTTGTGGATGTACTTCCACTCGCCGTCGGAAGCCGAGAAGATCAGATCCTCCCACTCGGCGAACACGTGGCTGCGGCCGGAGTCCTCTGTCTCGCCGAGCAGCACCGGCAGCAGGGAAACGCCCTCGCAGTCGGGAGGCGGGGTCAGGCCCGCGGCCTGCAGCAGCGTGGGGAAGAGATCGAGGTTCTGCGTGAGGCCGGCCACGCGGCGGCCGCCCGTGACCTTTCCCGGCCAGGAGACGATGAGGGGCACGTGCAGCGTGCCGTCGTAGATCGAGTTGCCGTGCTGGAAGTAGTCGTGGTGATCGCCCAGCTCGTCGCCGTGGTCGGACGAGTAGACGACGAGCGCGTTCTCGAGCAGCCCCTTCTCCTCCAGCGCCGCGGCCACGCGCGCGAGCTTCTCGTCGCAGCCGCGCACGCCCGCGTCGTACAGGGCCTTGACCTGCTCGAGATCGGCCGGCGTGAAGGAGGCGCGGCCGAGCGTCCAGGCGTCGATGAGCGTGGTGACCTGGTCCTGCTCACTTTCGCCCTCGCGCACCGTGGGCCGGCGGAAAGGGCCGTCGTAGCCCGGAACCGAGTAGTGTTCGAGCCAGCGCGGCTCCGGCGTGTAGGGCGCGTGCACGTCATAAAGGTGCACCCAGAGGAAAACGGGCGCCGCGTCTTCCCGCGGCAGCGTCTCGATCCAGCGCAGCGCCTTGGTGACGGTGCGCTCGTCCCAGACGCGCTGGAAGACGTGCGACTGGCCGTAGCCCTCTTCCGGCAAGCGCCCCTCGATGCCGTCCTCGGCGACCTCCAGCCCCCGCACCCAGAAGGGCCAGCGGCTCCGATCGAGGTTGGCCGCGAAACCGGCGGTGTGGTAGCCGGCCCGCGCCAAGAGCACCGGCAGCGGCACGTGCCGCGCGTCCAGCGGGAAGCCGTTCCTGCGCAGTCCGTGCGTCGCCGGGTACTTGCCGGTGAGGAGCGACGCCAGCGAGGGATGGGTCACGCCGCGCGGCACGAAGCACCTCTCGAACACGACTCCCTGGGCCGCCAGGCGGTCGGCCAGCGGCGTGGGGGAGCCGGCCGCGGGCTGGTTGCCGTAGGCGCCGACGTGGTCGGCGCGGAGCGTGTCCAGCGTCAGGATGATGATGCTCGGCCGCACGTGGTCCTCGCTGTCCGAGCAGGCCGCCAGGCAGCCGCCGGCCAGCGCCAGGAGCAGTGCGGCGGCCGGGCGGATCGAGGGCTGCATCGGCGGAGGCTCCTGGCGCTTGGCGCGCCGGCCGGTCAGCGCCGCGCCACGTCGACTTCCTGAATCTCGGTGATGACCCAGCGGTTCAGGCCGTCCTTTTGTTGCACGCGCAGCGTCAGACGGAACTTCTCGCTGGTGGGCAGGAAGCGGTTGCGGAAGGTGACCGCGTAATCGATCTGGGCGGGCACTCCCCAGCGCAGCTTGGCGCCGGTGCAGTCCACCGAGTAGTCCAGGCTGCCGCTGTCGGCGCCGCGGAAGGAATGCGGCTCGAGGCGCACGTCGTCGATGAGCACGTAGTCCTGGTCGCGATCGCCCGGCGAGTAGCTCGAACCGGCCGCCGCGGCGCCCCCCTCTTCGCTGAGCTTGACCACGTTGCGGCCGCGGCGCAGGTAGCTGCGCTTCAGCAGGTCGTCCGAGAGGAGCTGGCGGAGGTCCTTCTCGTCCAGACGGTCGACGGCGCGCAGGAACAGGTTGACGATGTTCTCCTGCGGGGCGTGCTCGTGCAGCGGGTAGTGGCGCACGCCGTAGTCGTCGCCGGCCGGGTCGTCGCCCCACACGCCGGTGACCAGGTCCCACACCTCGAACGGCCGCAGGATGAATTCGAAGCCGACGAGGAAGTGCACCAGGAAGGCGAAGTCCCACGGGATCTTGGGAACGTTGGCCACGGCCGGCACGCCAGGCTTGAGCGGTGCCTCGAACGGCCGCATGAGTTGGATAGCCCAGATGGGCGTGCGGCCGGCCGCGGCGTACTCGCCCAGGCGGTCGCCGAGGTGCCACTCGCGGTAGTGTCCCTCCTCGTAGAAGCCGCTCGCTCGTCCGTCCAGCGTCAGGCGCCAGGTGCGCATGTTGAGGTAGGAGAGCCAGGCGTTGCTCGAGAGGTAGATCTCCACGCCCATGCCCGGGCCCAGGCCGAAGCTGAACTTGAAGATGTCGAAGATGTCGAGCAGGCGGTTGGGGAAGTAGTTGAGGATCCGCTGCTGCGTCGCCACGTGCTCCGGCATGGGCCGGGCCTGGTGGTCGGAGGACTCGAGCGCCGCGCGGATGGTCTCGATCGAGGCGTAGTTCGGCGGCTCGGGCGAGAAGACGGCGCAGCCGGAGCAGGCCAGGAACAGCGAAGCAGCGAGGAGCCGCGGGCGATCAAGCAACATGTTCATTCACGCTTTCGGGCAACCGGTCGGTTGCAGAGTCTTATCGCGGCATCGAAGGCGATTCAACGCGAATGCAAGACGGGGAAAGGGAGAGAGGCGGAGGCGAGGAACGTCGCGGCCGTTTCCCCGGAACCGGAGGGGAAGAGAGTGTGAGGAGCGTCGCGG
>DYIW01000144.1 GCA_020723465.1 Phycisphaera mikurensis | reverse complement strand
CGCTACCACGGTCGCATCCTGCGAACGCCGCGCGAGGTCCGGAGCGCCCTCTGCTACGTGCTGAACAACGCGCGCCGGCACGCGGCGCGGCTGGGCAAGGCCCTGCTCGATCCCTTCGGCTCGGGCTTCTGGTTCGACGGCTGGAAGGAGACCGGCGGCCGCCAGCCAATGGGCCTGGACGGGAGGAAGGAGGACCCGCCGCTGGCCCGGGCGCGCACGAGGCTGCTTGCTGTCGGCTGGCGCAGGCGCGGACTGGTGGGAATGCGCGAGATCCCGGCCGCCGGGACCACCTGAGCGCCCTCCGGCAGAAAGGAACGCCGCCGGAGGACCGGCGGCGGCGGAAACACCTGGCGCGAGCACGCCTTGGCCGGCGCGCTCGGTAGGATCATGCCCCCGCGGTGCGCGGGCGCGTCCCGGCGCGCGGCCTCACAGGAGCACGAACCATGTCCGACCTGATCGACGAACTGCGCCGGCGCGACGAGGAGGCCCTGCTCGGCGGGGGCGAGGAGCGCGTCGCCAAGCAGCACGCCCAAGGGAAGCTCACCGCGCGCGAGCGCGTCGCCCTGCTCTTGGACGAGGGCTCCTTCGCCGAGATCGGCCGCTTCGTCGCGCACCGCACCGAGGACTTCGACATGGGGGACAAGAAGTTCAAGGGGGACGGCGTGGTCACCGGCAGCGGCCTGATCGACGGCCGGCCGGTGTACGTCTTCTCCCAGGACTTCACCGTCTTCGGCGGCTCGCTCGGCGAGGCGCACGCGGCCAAGATCTGCAGGATCATGGAGCTGGCCATGAAGGTCGGCGTGCCGGTGATCGGCCTCAACGACTCGGGCGGGGCGCGCATCCAGGAGGGAGTGCTGTCGCTGGGCGGCTACGCCGACATCTTCCTCAGGAACACGCTCGCCTCGGGCGTGGTGCCGCAGATCTCGGCCGTGCTGGGGCCCTGCGCGGGCGGCGCGGTCTACTCGCCGGCCATCACCGACTTCGTCTTCATGGTGGACAAGACGTCCTACATGTTCGTCACCGGGCCGAACGTGGTGAAGACCGTGACGCACGAGGAGGTCACGTCCGAGGAGCTGGGCGGCGCGCGCACGCACGCCACCAAGTCGGGGGTGGCGCACTTCACCGCGCGCGACGACGCCGAGTGCCTGGCCAAGGTGCGCCGGCTCATGTCCTACCTGCCGCTCAACAACATGGAGGACCCGCCGCGCGCCGAGCCGGGCGACGATCCGGCGCGGGCCGATCCCGAGCTGGACCGCATCGTGCCGCCCGACCCGCAGAAGCCGTACGACGTGAAGGAGATCGTGCGGCGCGTCTTCGACCGCGGCGAGTTCTTCGAGGTGCACGAGCAGTTCGCGCGCAACCTGGTGGTCGGCTTCGCCCGTCTGGACGGCTTCGGCGTGGGCGTGATCGGCAACCAGCCGTCGCAGCTCGCCGGCTGCCTGGACATCGACGCCTCGAAGAAGGGCGGGCGCTTCGTGCGCTTCTGCGACGCCTTCAACATCCCGCTGATCACGCTCGAGGACGTGCCGGGCTTCCTGCCGGGCACGGAGCAGGAATACGGCGGCATCATCACCAACGGCGCCAAGCTGCTGTTCGCCTACTGCGAGGCGACCGTGCCCAAGCTCACCGTGATCACGCGCAAGGCCTACGGCGGGGCCTACGACGTCATGGCCTCGAAGCACATCCGCGCCGACCTGAACCTGGCCTGGCCCACGGCCGAGATCGCCGTGATGGGCCCGAAGGGCGCGGTCGAGATCATCTACAAGCGCGAGATCGCCAAGGCGAAGGACCCCCAAGCCGAGCAGGCGCGCTTCGAGGAGGACTTCCGCCGGCGCTTCGCCAACCCCTACAAGGCGGCCGAGTACGGCTTCATCGACGAGGTCATCGAGCCGCGCTTCACGCGCCAGCGCCTGATCAACGCCCTGCGCCTGATCAAGAACAAGCGCGAGAAGCTGCCGCCCAAGAAGCACGGCAACATCCCGCTGTAGCAACCCCTGGGGGGAAACGCCGCGGCCCCGCGCCTGGGCGGCGCAGGGCGGCGGCGGAATGCGTCAGCGCACCTCCATCACCCACAGGTTGGTGAGCGCGAGGGGGCTGCCCATCAGCACCTGCAGGCAGATGTCGTAGGGCGCCGGCACGCTCGCCGGCAGGTAGGCGCTGATCACCAGCAGGCCGTCCGAGTTGGGCGGCGGCAGCATGAGCGGCCCGAGGATCGGGTTCATCAGGTACCAGGCGCCGTAGGCGCTCGGCACCGGCGTCTCGTAGGCGGTGAACGCAAGGAACAGGGCCACGGGCGTCGTGCCCGGCGTTCCCACGACCTTCAGGTGCACCAGGCCGCCCGGCGTGGCCTGGCCGGTCGAGTACAGGTGGGAGTGGAACTCGTCCGCGCCCATGTCCACGGCCGCGCCCGCGGGCCGCGGATCGGCCTCGAAGTCCGTCGCGGGCAGGTTGGCGCACGCGCCGTCGCCGCTCTCGCGGCAAGGGGAGGTGTAGGTCAGGTGGTAGTCCGCGGCAGGCTGGTCCGCGAACAGCGGGCTACTGTTGATGTTCCCGGCGCCGCTCCAGCCGCCCTTCACGTCGCAGTAGGTCACGACCGGCTGCGGCGCGATGGGCGTGACGGAGATCTCCAGCGGCGCGTTGTCCCAGATGATGGTGTTGGCGATGGTCACGACGTTCGGGCCGTCCGCCTCGATCCCGTGGCCGCTGTTGCCGGCGATGGTGTTGTTCACCAGGGTGACGGCGGACGACTGGGCGACGCGCACGCCGCCTCCATTCGAAATGGTGCTGTTGCCGGCGATGAGGTTGTTGGCGAGCAACACGGGCGCGAAGTTGGCGCAGTTCACGCCTCCGCCCCAGTCCGAGGCGTTGTCCAGGATGCGGTTGCCCGTGATCGTGGGCGAGGCGCTGAACCAGACGCAGATCCCTCCGCCCTCGCCGTAGGCGACCGCGCTCGAGTTTTCCGCGATGAGGTTGCCGTCGACGGCGCTCGAGGCGCCGTCGCCGCACATGATCCCGGCGCCGAACTGAGCCAGGTTGCCCCTGATCTCGTTCTCCTCGATGGGAGGCGAGGCGAAGTCCAGCCAGATGCCTCCGCCGGCCCCGGTGGCCACGTTGTTCTTGATCGCGTTCTCGCTGATCTCGGGCAGGGCATTGTCGGAGATCGCCAGCCCCGCGCCGTTGCTCGCCTGGTTCGCGACGAACAGGTTGTCCCGCACCAGCGGGTTCGTGCCGAGAGCGGAGCAGGAGAAGCCGCCGCCGGTGCTCGGGACGCTGTTCTGGTCGAAGGTGCTGCCCGTCACCTGGGCGCACGACCCGCTCTCGCAGCTCAGCCCGCCCGCGTCCCAGGCCGTGTTCTTGAGGAACAGGTTGTCCGCGACGACGTGCGTGAACGGCCCGTCCACGGCCACGCCGCCGCCGCGCACGGCGTCGTTCTCCGCGAAGGTGTTGCCGGTGATCGTGGCGGGTGTGCTCGCGCACACGCCGCCGCCGGTGTGGTTGATGGCCTTGTTCTTGCTGAACGTGTTGTCCGCGATGGTCGGATGGGCGTTGTCGAACGAGTAGAGGCCGCCGCCGTGGTAGAGGGCCGTGTTGTCCGACACGAGGTTGTCGCGGATGTCCGGCATGGACGAGGCCGCGCAGGCGATGCCGCCTCCGGAGCCGCCGCTGTTCTTCTGGATGGTGTTGCCGGTGATGAGCGCGTTGCTCGAGATGTAGAGCACGATGCCGGCGCCGAGATCCACGCTCGTGTTCCAGGTGATCGAGTTGTCGCGGATCTCCGCGGAGGAGTTGTCGAAGCAGCCGATGCCGCCTCCCCAGTTCGCGTAGTTCGCGATGATCTCGTTGGCATCGATCAGCGGCGCGGCCTGGAAGCAGTAGATGCCGCCGCCGTCGGCCGTGGCCGTGTTCCCGGTGATGACGTTCGCGCGCAGGGTGGGGCTGGACTGCCAGCAGAAGATCCCACCCCCAGACCCGGCCAGGCCGTTCATGACGGTGAAGCCTTGGAGCACGGACAGGGCGCCCTCGCCGCTGGCGAACGTGACCACCGACCCGAGCTGGTTGCCGTCGATCACCGTCACGGCTGCGCCGCCGCTGCTCTGCACCGCCACGGCCTTGCCCTTGAAGTCGATGTTCTCCACGTAGGTTCCGGGCGCCACCAGCACGGTGTCGCCGGAGGCGGCGGCTGCGTCGATGGCGCTCTGGATGGTCGGGTACGGCGCCGGCACGTTCAGCACGGCCGCGGGCAGGGGCGCCGCGGCGCTCAGCAGGATCAGGGAAGCAAGCAGGGTCCGTCTCATGTCGGTTTCCTCCGTGAATCGCGGGGCGCCGGCTGCCATGCGCGCCGGCGACGCTGATGTTCCGTATTGCCGCAAGAGCGCGGTCTGCGTGCGGGCGCTCCGCGCGTTTCCCGGGAATCGTCGGTGTTTTCCGCACGCGGCCGATGGGGGCCGGCGGAGCGGGCGCGGCGCGCCGCTACAGCCCGCGCAGCCACTCCGGCCGGAAGCGCGCCTGCTGCGGGTGCGCGAGCACCCAGTCGAGCTGGGCGAGCATCTTCTCCTTGTCCTTCGGCAGGGTGCCGGCCACGCTCAGGTAGTTGCTGGCGTGGTTCGAGCGGAAGATGGTCCCGTCGAGCTCGAGGCCGGCGAGGAACGTGCGCAGCTCCCGGGCCAGCTCGAGCGGCGCCAGGATCTCGAACGCGCCGCTCTGCGCCTGCTCCCACAGGGGCGTTCCCGGGACGGGCGTCAGCACGAGCGTGCTGACGAAGCGCGGCTGGATGGCGTTCACCACGCGCGCCGACTCGGCGGCGTGCAGGAGCGACAGGTCCCGGTTGCCGGCGTTCAGCAGGATCATGGTGGAGAGGCGCACGCCCGCCTCGTGGGCGCGCAGGCCGGCCTCGATCATCTCCGCGGCGGTCACGCCCTTGTCGAGCCGCTTCAGCACCTCGTCGTGGCCGCTCTCGATGCCGAGGTAGTACTGGGTGAGGCCGGCCTGGCGCAGCTTCCCCATGTCCTCGACCGAGCGCACCAGCAGGTTCTGCGGCGAGGCGTAGCAGCTCACGCGCGCCAGGTCGGGAAACGCCGCGTTCAGCGCCTCGAGGACGAGATGCAGGAAGGCCGGCCGCGCGATCAGGGCGTCGCCGTCCCCGAGGAACACCTTGCGCACCGGCCCGACCTCGCGCCGCGCCCACTCGATCTCGCGCCGCACGTCGTCGATGGCGCGCAGGCGGAAGCGCTTCTCCTGGTACATGCCGCAGAAGGAGCACTTGTTGTACGAGCAGCCGATCGTGACCTGCAGGATCAGGCTGTTCGCCTCGGACGGCGGGCGGAAGACCGCTCCCTCGTACTCGATCATGCAGGGATGCTACCACGCGCCGCGGCCGAGCCTCTGCGGCGGCGCGCGCCGTGCGGCAGCCACCACAGGTAGATGCCGCTCAGACACAGCAGGACCAGGACCAGCGCCGCCGGGAAGAAGACCCAGTGCTTGGCGCGGGTGTGGAACCACGAGCCGTCGTGGATCGACTCGATCAGGTCCGAGCGCCGGCGCATGACCTGCAGCACGCCGCCGGTCGTCGTGTCCACCTGCACCTCGACGCCGGAGCCGCCCCAGACCTTGACCACGCCGAGCTCCGGCCGCACGTCGAGGCGCTCGACGTCCTCCCAGCCGGAGATGCGCGCCTCGGAAACGCCGCGCGCCGCCTCGAGGATGGCGGCGAAGGGAACGCTCGGCGGCCCGCCGGCGCCGCGCCGCGTTGGCGGCTGGATCCAGGCGGCCTCCTTCTTCCACTGCAGCAGTAGGCCGCTGCCCAGCACGACCAGGAAGGGCAGCGCCGCGGCGATGCCGCCGTGGCGGTGCAGCGCCCGCATCCACCAGGAGAGGCCGCGCTTCACGGACCGTCCTCGTCGCCCCAGCCGTCCTCCCCGCCCTGGGCCGGGTCGCCCTCGACCACCAGCGGCTGGCTCTGCGTGCGGCTTCCCACGCTGAGCAGCACCAGGTAGGTGCCGGGGGGGACGCGCGGCCCGCGGCGGCGCCTGCCCTCGCCGCCCGCCTCGCGCAGGTCCCAGCGCGCCACGTGCACGCCCGGCTCGCGCGCGGTCTCGAACTCGCGCAGCGTCCTGCCCGTGTAGTCCTTGACCTCGAGGCGCACGCGCTCGGCGCGCGCGCCGAGCGAGTAGCAGAGAGAGGCCTCGGTGCGCGGGTTCTCGCCCGCGAAGCGGTTCTGCGTGCCGCCGCGCTGCGGCGCGGAGCGCCGGTAGGCCACGGCGTTCGGCCGGTAGAGGCGGAACTCGTCGGCGAGCGCTTTCGGCGAGAGCTGCCGCAGGGCGCTGACGTCGAGCACCCAGAGGCTGCGGCCGTGCGTGGCCGCCACGATCTCGCCCGCGCTCTCGTGCTGCGCGATCTCGTGCACGGCCACGGTCGGCAGGTTGGTGTTGAGGGACGTCCAGGTGGCGCCGCGGTCGATGGACACGAACGCGCCGAACTCGGTGCCCGCGTAGAGCACGTCCGCGTTGACGATGTCCTCGCGGATGACGCGCGTCACGCCCGCGCCTTCAGGGAGGCCGGCGGCGAGCGGCCGCCACCTCTGGCCGAAGTCCTCCGACACGAAGAGCAGCGGCACGTCCACGTTCGAGCGGTGGCCGTCGATCGCCAGATAGACGCGGCCCTGCTCGTGGCGCGAGGGCTCGATGGCGGAAACCCACATGGGCCGCTCGAGCAGCTCGGCGATGCGCTTCCAGTCGTAGGGGTCCTCCTGCTGCGCCTGCGTCGCGCGCCGCGCCTCGAACTCGCGCGCGAAGCCGCGGCCGAAGTCGATGCTGCCCTTGAGCACGTCGCCCTCCAGGCGCGCGCGCAGCTCGGCCGTGAACATCTCGGCCTCGAGCGAGGCGGTCAGCTCGCCTTTCTTTGCGTCGAACTTGCCGCGTGCGAGCTCGCCGTCCGCCATTTGCGAGGAGAAGCCGCCGCTCACGGCGCCCTCCGCGCCGAGCTTCAGGTCCAGCGAGAAGTCGCCGCGCGGCCCGCCGCCGCCGAAGGACTCGGCCTGCCACGTGCCGCTCAAGGGATCGGCGGGCTTGTCCGGCGCCGGTTGCTCGGGAGCCGGTTGTTCCGCAGGCGCTGGCTCCGGCGCCGGTTGCTCCGCGGGCGGGGCGAAGAGGTTCGTCCAGGTCACGCCGCCGTCCTTCGTCACCCAGAGAGCGCCGTCGTCGCTGCCGGCATAGAGCACGGCCGGGTCGAGCGGCGACTCGGCGAGTGCCGAGGCGCTGCCCTTGTCCGTATTGGTGATCTCGGGCGAGATCGCCTTGAGGTCGTCGCCTTGCGAGAGCGAGCGGAACACGTAGTTGCCGGCGGTGTAGAAGATGGACGGGTTGTGGTGGGAGAGGATGAACGGCGTCTGCCAGTTGAAGCGGTAGCGCACGCCGCGCGGCGCCCTGGGCCGCATGGAGCCGCGCTCGCCGGTGCGCAGGTTGACGCGGCCGAGCGCGCCTTCCTGGCTCTCGAAGTAGACCAGGTCCGGGTCCCCGGGATCGACGCGGCAGACGAAGCCGTCGCCGCCGCCGAGGTTGATCCAGTCCTCGTTGATCGGGCCGCCGCGGTCCGCGCCGCGGCTCGGGCCGCCCCAGGTGCCGTTGTCCTGCAGTCCGCCGTACACGCGGTAGTCGCGCCGCGAGTCCACGGCCACGTGATAGAACTGGCCGATCGCCATGCGGTTGAGGTGCTCCCAGACGGCGCCGCGGTCCCAGGTCACGTAGATGCCGCCGTCGTTGCCGAGGATCATGTGGCGCCCGTCGCGGGGATCGATCCAGAGCGCGTGGTGATCGACGTGCACGCTGTCCGGCGCTCCACCGTCGTCGAAGGTCTCGCCGCCGTCCTCCGAGCGGTGCAGGGAGATGCCGAGCACGTAGATGCGCTTCTCGTCGCTTGGATCGACGCGGATCTGACTGAAGTACATGGGCCGCGGGTTGACCGAGTTGATGCGCCGCCAGGTCGCGCCGCCGTCCTCCGAGCGGTAGATGCCGCCGCATTCGTGGCCTTCCGGGCCCTGTTGGCGCTGGACGTTCGCAACTTGTCCGCCGAGGAAGTCCTCGAAGGGAGAACGGCTCTCGGTCGAGCGCTTCTCCTCTCCCGGCCGCTTGAGCTCCTCGGCCGGAGGGGGCGTTTCCTGCGGCGGCGGGGCTTCGGCCGGGGGCGTTTCGGCCGGCGGCGCGGGCGGTGGCGCTTCGGCCGGCGGCGCGGGCGCCTCGGCCTCAGCCGCCGGAGCAGGCGCCGGCGCCTCGCCGCCCTCCTTCGCCGGCTTGTCCTCCTCGGAGCCGGGCCGCCGCGCGAGCGTCACCTCGTACTCCACGCTCTTCCTCTCGCGCGACACCTCGACCTTCACCGTGTCCCCGGCGAGGTGCTCGCGCATCCTGCCGATCAGGTCCTCGTACGACTGCACGGTGTGGTCCTCGAAGCCGATCACGATGTCGCCCGTCTTGAGCCCGGCCTGCTCCGCCGGCCCGCCCTCGACGATCTGCGTGAGCCGCGCGCCCACCTCCGCGTCCTCGCCCTGGACGCCGAGGTAGGGCGCGTTCTCCGGCTCCTGGCCGATCTTGCTCGATTCGATCACGGCCAGCGCCACGTTCGGGTTGGCGCGCGAGAACTCGATGTCGATGCGGCCGAGGTCCACGCTCGGCAGGCCCGCGCCGACCTTCGCGAAGGTCTTGCCGCCGTCCGTGCTGCGGTACACGCCCGAGCCCGGGCCCCACTTCTTGGCCGGGTCGTTCGAGTCGAAGCCGTCGCGCGCGCGCTCGTAGGCCGCGGCGAGCAGCAGGTCCGGGTTGCCGGGCTGGAACTGCACGTCGACCACGCCGGTCTTGTCGTCCACGTAGAGGACCTTCTCCCAGTTCGCGCCGCCGTCGGCCGTCCGGAACAGGCCGCGCTCGTCGTTCGTTCCCCAGAGGCGGCCGAGAGCGGCGACGAAGACGATGTCCGGGTTCTGCGGGTGGATGGCGATGCGGCCGATCTGGAACGAGCCCTGCAGGCCCATGCGCTTCCAGGTCTTGCCGCCGTCCAGCGACTTGTAGACGCCATCGCCGTAGGACACGCTGTTGCGCGGGTTCCCTTCGCCCGTGCCGACCCAGACGATGTTCGGATCGCTCGGCGCCACCGCCACGTCGCCGATCGACACGGTCTTCTCGCGGTCGAACTGGTGCTCGAAGGTGACGCCGTTGTTCGACGTCTTCAAGAGCCCGCCCGAGGCCGTGGCCACCCACCAGATGCTCGGATCGGCCTCGTAGACGGCGAGCGCGCTGATGCGGCCGGACATGTTCGCCGGCCCGATCGAGCGCCACTGGAACTCCTTGAGCCACTCGGCGGGAAGAGCCGGCGCGGGCTGCTCCCGGCCCTCGGGCCGCTGCGGCCTCTCCCGGCCTTCGCCGCGGCGGCGCGGCGGAGTCTCGTCGCCCCGCGCGGGGGGCCGCTGCTCGTCCGCGGCGGGCGGTGCCGCGGCTGGGGGAGCGTCCGCGGGCGGAGGCGTCTCAGCCTGGGGCGCGGCTTCGGGCGCGGGCGCGGCCGGCGGCGCCTGCGGCTCGGCCGGCTGCTGCGGAACGGGCTCCTGCTGCTGCGGCGGCTGCGGCGCGGGATCCTGCTGCGCGCGCGCTTCCTGCCTGGCGGCGAGGCCAAGGGCGCAGAGCGCCGCGACAACCCAGGCGGCGAGTCGGATCGACATGCCAGTCCTCCGTTCGGATGTTCCTGCCGGAAGCGGGTCGGGTTCGACTCCGCGGCTCGAGCGGCGGGATGCGGGGTCACCAGGCTACGGCCAGCGGGCGGCGGCGGTCAAGCCACGGGGGGCGGTCTGGTCGTGACGCGTGCGCGATGGTGTCGCTAGATTGGCGCCGCGTTTTGCGAGGCTCCAGCAACGACGAGAGAATGAGCGATGGTCACACGCGAGTCGGTGGCTGCACGGGTCCTGCTGCTTCTGGGCGCGCTGCTTCTGGCGCCGGCTGCTGCGCAAGAAGCAGCCCAGGAGAAGGTCCCGGAGGAGAAGAAGGAAGACCTTCTCTCCTCCGGGACCCTCTCTGCGCTCAAGCTGCGCTGCGTCGGTCCGGCGTTCTCGTCGGGCCGGGTCGGCGACTTCGCCGTCGATCCGGCGCGTCCGGCGCGCTACTTCGCCGCGGTCTGCTCCGGCGGCGTGTGGAAGACCGAGAACGCGGGCACGACGTGGCAGCCGGTCTTCGACGATCAGGGTTCGTACTCCATCGGCTGCGTGGCGCTCGACCCGCGCAATCCGAACGTGGTGTGGGTCGGCACGGGCGAGAACAACAGCCAGCGCAGCGTCGGCTTCGGCGACGGCGTCTACAAGTCGCTGGACGGCGGCAAGAGCTGGAAGAACGTCGGCCTCAAGGAGTCCGAGCACATCGGCATGATCGTGCCCCATCCGAGCGAGGCGAGGGTGGTGTACGTGGCGGCGCAGGGGCCGCTGTGGCGCGCGGGCGGCGAGCGCGGCCTGTACCGCACGGCCGACGGCGGCGAGACCTGGGAGCGCATCCTCTTCATCAGCGACGACACGGGCGTGAGCGAGGTGCACCTCGATCCGCGCGACCCGAACGTGCTCTACGCCAGCGCCTATCAGCGCCGCCGCCACGTCTGGACCTTGATCGACGGCGGGCCCGAGTCGGGCATCCACAAGTCCGTGGACGGCGGCAAGAGCTGGCGCAAGATCACGAGCGGCCTGCCGGGAGTAGACCTCGGCCGCATCGGCATGGACATCTCGCCGGCCAACCCGGACATGCTCTATGCCATCGTCGAGGCGGCCGACAATGAGGGCGGCGTGTTCGTCTCGCTGGACCGCGGCGAGACCTGGGAGAAGCGCAGCAGCTACATGGTCGTCAGCCCGCAGTATTACTGCGAGCTGATCTGCGATCCGCGCGCTCCGGAGCGCTGTTACTCGCTGGACACGCTGCTGCACGTCACCGAGGACGGCGGCCGCACCTGGAACGCGGCGCCGCGCGCGGATCGGCACGTGGACGACCACGCCCTGTGGATCGACCCGGCGGACACGAACCATCTGCTGGTCGGCTGCGACGGCGGCATCTACGAGACCTTCGACCGCGGCGCGGCCTGGGACTTCAAGGAGAACCTGCCGGTCTCGCAGTTCTACCGCGTGGCGGCCGACGACTCCGAGCCCTTCTACTTCGTCTACGGCGGCACGCAGGACAACAACACCATGGGCGGTCCGTCGCGCACGCTCTGCCCGGCGGGCATCGCCAGCGAGGACTGGTTCGTCACGGTCGGCGGCGATGGCTTCGAGCCGGCCGTCGATCCGGTCGATCCCAACATCGTCTACAGCCAGTGGCAGTACGGCATGCTCGTGCGCTATGACCGCCGCACGGGCGAGCAGGCGGATATCAAGCCGCGCGAGGCGCCGGGCGAGCCGCCGCTCAAGTGGAACTGGGACTCGCCGCTGCTCATCAGTCCGCACGCGCCGGAACGGCTCTATTTCGCCGCGCAGATGCTGTTCCGCTCGGACGACCGCGGCGACTCTTGGCGCGCCGTGAGCGGCGACCTGAGCCGCGGCATCGACCGCAATCAGCTCGAGGTCATGGGGCGCCTGCAGAAGGCCGACGCCGTGGCCAAGCACAATTCCACCTCGATCTACGGCAACATCGTGGCGCTCGACGAATCGCCGCTGGTGGAAGGGCTGCTCTACGCCGGCACGGACGACGGCCTGGTGCACGTGAGCGGCGACGGCGGCGCGACGTGGGAAAGGATCGAGTCCTTCCCGGGCGTGCCGGACAGGGCCTACGTGAGCTGCCTGAAGGCGTCGCTCCACGACTCGGAATCGGTTTTCGCCACCTTCGACAACCACAAGATGGGCGACTTCAAGCCCTATCTGTTGAAGAGCGCGGACCGCGGCCGCACCTGGGAGTCGATCGCCGGCGACCTGCCGGAGCGGAACATCGTCTACAGCGTGGCCCTGGATCATGAGCGGCCCGAGCTGCTCTTCGCCGGCACGGAGTTCGGCCTGTTCTGCACGCTTGATGGCGGCAAGAAGTGGATCGCGCTGAAGAGCGGGCTGCCGACCATCGCCGTGCGCGACCTCGAGATCCAGCGCCGCGAGAATGACCTCGTGCTCGCGACCTTCGGCCGCGGCATCTACGTGCTCGACGACTACTCGCCCCTGCGCCAGGCCAGCGAAGAGGCCTTCCAGCAGGAGGCGCTGCTCTTCCCGGTGAAGGACGCTCTGCACTACGTCGAGACCAGCCGGCTCGGCTCGCCGCGCGGCGCGCAGGGCGCCACCTACTTCGCGGCGCCCAATCCGCCTTTCGGGGCGACCTTCACCTACTACCTCAAGGAGAAGGTGATGAGCCGCAAGGAGCGGCGCAAGGAGGCCGAGAGCGAGGCGGACAAGGCGGTCGCGGAGGCCAAGAAGAAGGCCGAGGAAGCGCAGGCGAAGGCCGAGGCGGCGCAGACCGGGGCCGAGGAGGGCAAGCCCGCGGAGACGCAGGAAGAGGCAGGCCCGGTTCAGGCCGGGGAAGAGGCGGCGGCGAAGGCAGAGGAGTCCGCCGCGGCCGAGGCGGCGCCCGCGCGTTATCCCACGATCGACGAGCTGCGCGCCGAGGATCGCGAGAGCGAGCCGGGCGTCATCCTCACCATCCGCGACGCGGCCGGCGAGGTCGTGCGCCGCATCAACGGGCCGCGCGACAAGGGCATGCACCGCGTTTCCTGGGACCTGCGCCTTGCCGGCGCGGGCCCGGTCGCGGTGGGCGGTGATGGCGGCGGGGGGCCGCTCGCTCCGCCCGGCGAGTACAGCGTGACGCTCTCGCGGCAGGCGGACGGCGTGGTTGCTGATCTGGCCGGGCCCGAGTCCTTCGCCGTGGTGGCGCTGGATCTCGCCGGCCGCGGGGACGCGGATCGCGCCGAGGTCACGGCGTTCCGCCTGAAGGCGCGGCGCCTGCAGCGGGCCGCGAGCGGCGCGGTGCGCGCCGCCGAGGAGACGGCGGCGCGCGTCCAGCACCTGAAGGCGGCCTTCCTGGCCACGCCGGGCGCCGATCCGGCGCTGCTGGCTCGCGCGCACGCGATCGAGCAGCGCTTGAAGGAGCTGCACGCCGAGCTCACGGGCGACAGCACGCTGGTGGACCGCGAGGAGCCGGTGCCGCTCTCCATCACGGTGCGCATCGACAACGTGGCGTCGAACCAGTGGAACTCGACCTCGCCGCCGACTCAGACCGAGCGCGACGCCTGCCGCCACGCCAGCGAGGCGCTGGAGCGCGTGCTCGCGACTCTCCGCGCGCTCGTCGAGCAGGACATCGCGGAGCTCGAGGCGGACCTCGAGGCGGCCGGCGCTCCCTGGACTCCCGGCCGCATCCCGGAGTGGAAGGGGGAGTGAGGGGCGGGGCGACCAGCCGTCAGTGATCGTGCGTCTCCTCGTCCAGGAGCCTGCGGTACCACGTCCGTGCCGGCTCGTGGTCGGGGAAGGCGCGAAGGAGGGTCTCGAGGTAGCGCAGCGCCGCGGCGCGCTCGCCCTTCAGGGCGTGCACCCAGCCCAGGCCGAAGAGCGGCTCGTGGTACTCGGGGCAGATCGCGCGCGCGTGCTCGAAGCGGGCGATCGCCGCATCGTACTCGCCGGAGAGCACGAGACTCTGGCCGGCGCTGTAGCAGGCGATGGCGCGCACCACGGGGTGGACGAGCGCCGGGTCGACCGATTCCGCCTGGCGCAGGGCCTCGAGCGACTCCGCGAGCTTCCCCTGCTTGCGCAGAAGGTCAGCGAGGTTGACGCGCGCCATCAGGGCCGAGGGGTTCTTCCTCAGCGTGTCGCGCCAGAGCATCTCGGCGCTCCTGTAGATGCCGCACTGCTTCCAGGTGAGCGTGCCGAAGACCGCGAGCAGCACGACCGCGACCACGAGGCCGGCGCGGGAGCGCGCGAGGAGCGCGCCGCCGAGCGCGAGCGGCCCGATGCTCGCGAGGTACTGGAAGTGGTCCGCGACGTACGAATAGATCATCGGGTAGAAGTCGACGAAACCGAGCGCAGGGAGCAGGGTGCCGCCGTAGAAGAGCGCGGCAACGACGGGACCCCTGCCGAGGCGCCAGCGCAGCAGAAAGAGCGCGGCGACGAGGACGAGCGCGGCCGCGGGCCAGAGCCACTGGCGCAGGTCGCCGGCGTCGATGGCCCAGCGCGGATAGATGAAGGTGAGGTCGGCGGGAAAGAGGAGCTTGCCCAGGTAGAACCAGAGCGCCCGCCCAGCGATCAGCACGCGGTCGGCGAAGGACAGGCCCAAGTCGAACTTGCCGATGCCGATGTGGACCTTCTCCATCCACGCGGTCCAGCAG
>DYIW01000143.1 GCA_020723465.1 Phycisphaera mikurensis | reverse complement strand
CATAGTGTGCGAGACGAATGATGGGAGGCCTGCTGGCGGCGGAGGTGACGCGGCAGGCTCAGCGCCGCGAAGGCACGCGAGGCGTGGAGTGCTGAGGGCGGCGCGGCCGTCCCCTCCACCGGAGAAACGCCGCTCCGCTCGTGCAGCGCGCCGTCTCGATGCTCACGGTCAAGGCGGGCCGCTCCGTTTCCACCTGCTTGCGGTAGGCGCTCGCGGGCCGGAGCCCGCTCCCGCCCCAGAATGATGCACCGCGCGGGGACGCGCAGTGGGAGAGGCGGCGCAGGCGGTCTCTCGCAGACGGAGGAGAGGGTCGGGGATGTGTGCCGAGCGATCGCGGCCGTCGCGGGCGAGACCCTCGCTGAGACGGGCGCCTACTCATCCTCGAGGTGGCAGCGGAACCAGCCCCCGCTCCCGGTCTGGCGCTGCGGCGGCGCCACGCTGCGGCAGTGCTCCATCACGAAGGGGCAGCGCGTGTGGAAGCGGCAGCCCGAGGGCGGCCGGAGCGGCGACGGCACCTCGCCCGCGAGCAGGATGCGGCGGCGACGTTCGCCGGGCCGCGCCACCGGGACCGCGGAAAGGAGGGCGCGCGTGTAGGGGTGGCGCGGGCGGGCGAAGAGCTCGGCGCACGCCGCGCTCTCGACGATCTCGCCGAGATACATGACGACCACGCGCTCGGACATGTGCCGCACCACGGCCAGGTCGTGGGAGATGAACAGGTAGGCCAGGCCCAGCTCCTGCTGGAGGTCCCGCAGCAGGTTCACGATCTGCGCCTGCACCGAGGCGTCGAGCGCGGAGACCGCCTCGTCGCAGACCACGAAGCGGGGCTCGAGGGCGAGCGCGCGGGCCACGCCGATGCGCTGGCGCTGCCCGCCGGAGAACTCGTGCGGGTAGCGGCTGGCGCAGCCTGGATCGAGGCCGACGCGCTCCAGCAAGCGGGCGACGCGCCTCTGGCGCTCCGCGCCGCGCGCGAGGCCGTGCACCGCCAGCGCCTCGCCCACCAGGTCGGCGACCTTCATGCGCGGGTTGAGCGAGGAGTAGGGGTCCTGGAAGATGATCTGCATTTCCCGGCGCAGGCTTCTCAAGCCCCTCTCGTCCAGGGCGCGCACGTCGCGCACGTCGGCAGCCTCCGGCCCGCCGAAGCGGATCGAGCCCGCGTCCGCCTCGATGAGCCTGAGGATCACGCGGCCGAGCGTGGTCTTGCCGCACCCCGACTCGCCCACGCAGCCCACGGTCTCGCCGGCCCGCACCTGCAGGTCGACGGAGCTCAGCGCGTGCACCCGGCCGATTACGCGGCCGAACAGGCCGGCGCGCACCGGGAAGGTCTTGACCAGGCCGGCCACGTCGAGGAGAGACGGCGCGCCGGGCGTGCTCATGCGTGCCCCCCGCCCGCTTCCGCCTCGCGCGCGAAGCACGCCACGCCGCCCGCGCCGGCGCGCGCGCGGAAGGCGGGCGCTGCTCGAGCGCAGCGCTCCAACCGCTCCGGGCAGCGCGGGTGGAACCGGCACCCGGGAGGGAAGGCGGAAGGCTCGGGCACGCTGCCGGCGATCGCCTTGAGCCGGCCCCCTCCTGCCGCGACCGCGGGCAGAGACCCCAGGAGGCCGCGCGTGTAGGGATGCCGCGGCGCGGCGAACAGGTCCGCGACCGGCGCCTCCTCCACGATCCTGCCGGCGTACATCACGGCGACGCGCCGCGCCAGTTCGGCCACCACGCCCAGGTCGTGGGTGATGAGGAGGAGCGCCATGCCCCGCTCCTGCTGCAGGCGGCGCAGGAGGTCGAGGATCTGCGCCTGCACCGTGACGTCGATCGCGGTCGTGGGCTCGTCGGCGATGAGCAGCAGCGGATCGCAAGAGAGCGCCATGGCGATCATCACGCGCTGGCGCATGCCCCCGGACAGGCGGTGCGGGTACTCGTCCACGCGCGTCTCCGGATCGGGGATGCCGACCTCGCGGAACAGGGCGGCGGCGCGGGCGCGCGCCGCGCGCGCGCTCATCCCCTCGTGCAGGCGCAGCGCCTCGCCCACCTGCTCCCCCACGGTGAGCACCGGGTTCAACGCCGTCATGGGCTCCTGGAAGATCATGGCCACGCGCTTGCCGCGCACGGCGCGCAGCTCGCGGTCCGGGACCCGCAGCAAGTCGCGCCCCTGGAACAGCACGGCGCCGCCGGCGATCTCCGCCGGCGGATCGACCAGGCGCAGCAGGGAGAGCGCGGTGAGGGTCTTGCCGCAGCCCGACTCCCCGACCAGCGCCAGCGTCTCCCCGGATGCGAGCGAGAAGGACACGCCATCGACCACGGGCACGGCCTCCCGCGCGCCACGCAGCACCGTGGTCAAGCCGCGCACCTCGAGCAGCGCCTGGCGTGCCGCTTCCGTCATGATCAGCGCAGCCTCGGATCGAACGCGTCGCGCAGCCCCTCGGCCACGACGTTCATCGTCGTCACGGTGATGAAGATGAGCAGGCCGGGCGCAAGGATCAGGTGCAGCTCGCCGGTCTCGCGGCCGGCGCGAAGGACCTGACCCCACGAGGCTACCGAGTTGTCGCCCAGGTTGAGGAACGAGAGGCCTGATTCCACCAGGATGGCGCCGGCCACGCCGAAGGCGGCGGTCACCAGCACGGGCGCGAGCGCGTTCGGCAGCAGGTGACGGAAGACAATGCGCGCGCGCGCGAGGCCGAGGGCGCGCGCGGCCACGGCGAAGTCCAGCTCGGCCAGGCGCAGGAACTCGGCGCGCACCAGGCGCGCCACCGTCGGCCAGCCGGTCAGGCCGATGACCAACATGACGTGGAAGATGGAGCGCTCGCGCACCAGCGCGATGAGCGTCAGCACCAGCAGGAAGCTCGGGAAGCAGGCCACGACCTCGACCAGGCGCATCACCAGCGCGTCCGTCCAGCCGCGCATGTAGCCGGCGAGCGCGCCGAGCAGCACGCCGATCGCCAGGTAGACGGAAACGGCCACGAGCCCGATGCTGAGCGACACGCGCGCGCCGAAGAGCAGGCGCGCCAGCACGTCGCGGCCGGCCGGGTCGGTGCCGAGCGGGTGTTGCGCCGAGGGCCCCTGGTAGGCGGCGAGCACGTCCGTTCCGGCCGCGGAGCAGCCAAGCGGCGGGAAGATCGCGGTCACCTCGTGCCCGGCGCGACGCAGCTCCTCCACCTGGCCGGCGTAGTCGCGCGCCGGCTGGCTGTGGGAGAAGGCCGCGGCGAGCAGCGCGGCGAGCAGCAGGGCGGACAGCGCGGCGCCGGCGGCCGCGCGCGCCGAGCGGCGCCAGAGCACGGCGAGCAGGTAGAGCGGCAGGAGCACGAGCAGGCCGTTGCAGCAGCGGTCCACGCCCGACTCAAAGGCGTGCCGGTCGAAGAGAGCCGAGAACCAGGGGAAGGAGACCCCCACCCGCAGGGCGCCGAAGCCGCCGGTGGCCGCCCCTTCCGGCACGATCAGCAGGAAGGGCCGGTCGCTGGCGAGCGCCGGCGCGAAGAGAGCCAGGAGCAGCAGGAGGCCGAGGAGCAGCAGGCCGGCCAGGGCCACCCGGTCCGCGGCCAGGCGGCGCCACGCCCTGGCCGTCTCGGCGCGCACCGCCTCGTGCAGGATCTCCCTCACCGCACCCCCTCCCGCCCGGCCGCGAGCGAGATGCGCGGGTCGGCGGCTGCACAGGCCAGGTCCGCCAGCAGGAAGCCGACCAGCGTCAGCACCGCCGCGATCAGGGTCGTGGCCATGATCACGTTGTAGTCGCGCATGAGGATGGCGTCGAAGATGTACGAGCCCATGCCGGGAATGTCGAAGATGATCTCGATGATCACGGCGCCGGAGAACACCGCGGGCAGCACGTTGCCGAGCAGCGTGATGAGCGGCAGGAGCGCGTTCCGGAGGGCGTGGCGGAACAGCACGGCTCGCTCGCGCAGGCCCTTGGCGCGCGCGGTGCGCACGAAGTCCGCGCGCAGCACCTCGAGCAGCGAGTTGCGCGCGTAGCGCGAGAGGATGGCGAGGCCGGCGTAGGTCAGGCAGAAGACCGGCAGCACCAGGTGGTGCGCCCGGTCGAGCAGCCGGGCCGGGAGCGCCAGCTCCTCGTAGCCCTCGCCCGAATGCAGGCGGCCGCTCGGGAACCAGTCGAAGGGTTCGCCCACGCTCAAGAAGCGCAGGAGCAGCGTGGCCGCGAAGTACGTGGGCAGCGAGTAGAGGGCGAAGAGGACGACGGAGAGCACGCGCTCGGCGCGCCGGCCGCGCAAGACGGCCGCGAGCACGCCGAGCGGCACGGCCAGGAGGTAGGACAGGAGGATAGACAGGAAGCAGATGAGGAAGGAGTTGCCCAGGCGGCCGAGCAGGGTGGGGAGGATCGGCTGCTGATCGGCCATGGACACGCCGAAGTCGAGGGAGAGCAGGTTTCGCAGGTAGATGGCGAAGCGCGTCTCGAACAGCGTCACGCACGCGCGCTCGAGCAGTCCCGGCGTGAAGCGCTCGGCCCGCTCCGCGAGCCAGGCGCGCCAGGCCGCGGCGCGCCGCTCGCGCTCGGCCGCGTCCCCTGCAGGCGCGCCGGCCGCGAGGCGCAGGACCAGCGCGTTTTCCTCGTTCTTCCAGCGCCGCAGGCCGGCGTCCTCGTCCCGCTCGACGGCCAAGCGCGCCGCCTCGGGCAGAAGCTGCAGGGCAAGGTCGCGCAGCGCCGCGTCAGCCCGCGCGTCGCCCGCCGCATCGATCAGCCCGGGCACGGCGTGGCGCCCCAGGTCCGCGAGCCGCTCCTCCACCGCGCGCCGCGCGCTCCTGTCGCCCAGGAGCGCGCGTTCGAGCAGCGCACGCACGTCCTCGACGCTCGTGCAATGACGGAAGTTGAGGAACACCGGATGCCCAAGCCCGAAGTGCGCGCGGAAGACGCGGTAGGACTCGCGGAACTGGTTGTGCTCGGCCTCGATTTCGATGGAAAGCGGCGCGGCCGGCACGGCGTTCACCACGCCGAACACGGCCAGGGCGATGAGGAAGAGCGTGGGGACGAAGACCAGCAGCCGCTTGAGGAGCCAGGTGCGCATGGCCGCGCGCTACTTCGCGCTGTACCACCCGAAGGACAGGAGCTGGGGCCGCGCCACCGCGTACTCGACGTTCTCGAGCCAGGGCTGATAGACCGACAGGCGGATGCGCCGGAGGAAGAAGGTGAAAGGCTGCTCGCGGTGCAGAATCTCCTGGATGCGGTGCGCCAGCTTCACGCGCTCGTCGCCGGCGGTCGTCCCGCGGTACTTCTCGATCAGCTCGTCCGCCTCAGCGTCGCAAAAGCCGCCGTGATTGGCGCCACCCTGGCTGTGGAAGTAGTCGTAGAAGTCGACCTCCCAGCCCAACCCGACCAGCCCGGTGTAGGCGTCGAACTCCTCGTCCACGTACACCCGTTGCAGGAGCTGCGGCCAGGGCAGGCATTCGACGCGCATGTCCACGCCGATTCGCTTCAGGTCCTCGCGATAGACGGCGAGCACCGTGTCGAACTCCTCGCTGTTGGTGAAGGTGATCATGGTGAAGCGCAGGTCGTGCTGCGCCTCGCCGATCACCTTGTCGCGCACGCCGTCACCGTCCGCGTCGCCCCAGCCGGCCTCGTCGAGCAGCTTCCCGGCCTGGCCGAGGTCGAAGGGGATGGCGGGGAGGTCCGGATGGTGGTGCGGGTGGCGGTAGAAGACGGGCGAATCGACGAGAGCCGCCAGGTCGAAGTACACCTTGCTGAGGAAAGCCTGGCGGTTGAAGGCGAGGCTCATGGCTTTCCGCACGCGCGCGTCGTCGAACGGCGGCCGCTTGCAGCACCAGCCGAGGTAGATGTACTCGAGCTTCTCGTAGGGCCTGGTCTGGAAGCGCCCGCCGCGGAACGGGGATCCCTCCTTCGCCTCGAGCACGTACTTTCTGTACTGCTGAGGCATGAGGACGTTGTAGTCGAGCTGGTCTTCCAGCATGCGCAGCACCGTGGCCTCGGCGTCGCGGATGATCTCCCAGTGGATCTCCTGGATCGCGGGACGGAAGACCGGGAAGTCGTCCATGCGGCGCAGCACGATCTGCGTGTCCGGCTCCATGCGCACGAACTCGTAGGGCCCGTAGCCGCAGAGGCGGTTGTTGTGCCAGTGCTCGCGAAAGGCCTTGCCGAACTCCTCGGCCGGAATCGCGCGCCCCCCCTCGTCGCGCGCATAGAGGAACTCGGGCAGGATCTGCTGCCAGGAGATCGAGGTCTCCAGGGCGTAGACGTAGAAGCGGTCCCAGCGCACGCGGAAGGTGCGGCGATCGAGGATCTCGATGCGGCTGCCCTCGAAGTAGCTGCGCACGTTGTCCACCCCGGCGTCCGGGTTCATGATCACGTCGTGCGTGAACTTGACGTCCGCGGCGCCGAGCTCCGGCGGATCCTCCGCGAAGAGGTCCAACAGCCAGGCGTGGCGCGGATCGTCCCGGTCCACGGCCGGGAACTGCCAGCGCAGGCCCTCGCGCAGGCGCACGGTGACAGAGCTCCGGTCCTCGCTCACCGAGGCATAGTCCGCCGCGCCCGGCGCCCACTTGCTCGGGTCGTCGCGGTGGCGTAGCGCCAGGTCCAGGCAGCAGTAGACAATCAGGCTGTCGACCAGGTTCGCATCGTTCGCGACCAGCGCGTTCAGGGCCTTCGGCGCCGTGCCGAACCAGCGGCACAGCACCGTGTCATCCCGTACTCCCGGCGGCGGGCCCAGGCCCGCGGGATCGGCCACGAGCACGTTCGGGCCGAACGCGGCCTCGAGCTCCGCGAGCGTCATCTGATCCGGCCCGGCGCAGCGCGAGAGAAGCTGCGCCGCAAGCAGGAGGATCGCGCAGATCGTCGTCATGGCCTCGGCACCTCCTTGGGCCACAGCACCAGCAGCAGTCCCTCCCCCTGGAACGTGCGCCGCGCCGCCTCGTTGACGCGCTCGAGCGCGACGCCGCGCACGCGCTCCCGGTAGCGCTCCTCGGAGTCGGCCGGGAGGCCGTAGACCCCTGCCGCGGCCGCCACGTAGGCGCGCGCCGCCTGCGTCTGATGGGCAGTCTGGCGGCTGACGAGGAGCACGTTCCGGGCGAGCGCCAGGTCCTCATCATCCATATGCCCTTGGCCCAGCGCCGTAACTTGGGCGCGCAGCGTTTCCACCACCTCGGCGTAGCGCTCGGGCGCGCACTGGGCGATGGCGTAGAACAGGCCGGCGCCGGGCATGGGCCGGTGCTCGGCCTGGACGTAGTAGACCAGGTCGCGCGCGCCGCGCAGGGCGTCGTAGAGCGGCCCGCTCGCGATCCTCCGGCCCGACGCCCAGGCATCGACCAGGTCGAGGGCCGCGCGCTCTTCCTCCTGTTCCACGCTCGCGCCGGCGTACACCAGCATCACGGTCGCCTGGGATCGCTCGGTGTCCAGGAACACGGTCTCGCCGGCCGCGGGCAGCGCCGGCGGCGGCGCCTCAATGTGCGGCGAGCCGTCTGCTCCCGGCAGTTCGAGCAGCGCGAAGCGCGCGCGCGCCGCGGCCGGGTCGAAGTCCCCGGCGACCGCGATCACCACGTTCTCGGCCCGGAGCGCGCGGCGCGCCAGGTTCTCGAACGCCGGCGCCTCGAGCGCGGCGAGCGCCTCCTCCGTGCCGCCGAGCGGCAGTCCCAGGGGGCTCCCGGGAAACACGCGGGCGAAGAGGCGGTCCTCGGCGTCCGTGTCGAAGCGGGCGCGCCGCGTCGCGACGCGCGCGCGCGCGCGCTGGCGCGCGGCGGCGAAGGCCTCGGCCGCGACCGAGGCGTCGCCGAGGGCGCCCGCGACGAAGTCGAGGGCCTCCCCCGCCTCCTCCTTCAGCGCCTGCACGGCGAGCCCGAGCGCGAAGCGGTCCGCGTAGCTCGAGGCCGAGCCGCCGCGCGCCTCCAGCCGCGCGAGCCGCTCGGCCATCTCCTGGCGCCCGCCGCGCAGCAGCAGGTCGGCCAGGATGGCCGAGGCTCCGGCGCTCGCCTCGTTCTCGAGGAGCGCCCCCCCCGCGAGCGCGGCGTGGATCGCGACCACGCCGCAGCCGGGCTCGGGGAAGAGGCGCAGGCGCACGCCGTTTTCGAGCGTCTCCGCGGACGCCTGCGCCGGGGGCCCGGCCGCGGGCGTCTCGACCTGGCCCGCGCCAGGCGCCTCCCCGCCGCCTGCTTCCGGCGGCCCCACGATCGCCACCGTCAGGCGCTCCGGCCGCAGGTAGCGCGCCGCGCAGGCCCGCACCCGTTCCGGCGTCACTGCGCGCAGCAGCGCCAGATACGTCTCGGTGTAGCAGCAGTCGCCGGTCTGCAGGAAGTCGCGCGTGAGCGTCTGCGCCAGGTCTTCCACGCTTTCCAGACCGAAGACGACCTCGGCGTACATCTTCAAGGCAGCGCGCTCGACCTCCGCCTGCTCCACGCCTTGCTCGGCAATGCGCCAGAGCTCCTCCTGGACCACCTGTTCGAGGCGCGCGACCTCTTCCGGCGCCGCGTCGGCCAGGACCGCGAAGAGGCCGCCGCCGAGCGCGGGCGTGCGCGACAGCACGCGCAGCGACCCGCACAATCCCTCGCTGTCGACCACGCGGCGCCAGAGGCGCGAGTCGCTGCCCGAGCCGGTGATCGCTTGCAGCGTGTCGAGCAGGATCATGTCCTCGTGGTCGAGCGCCACCGTGCGCCAGCCGAGCGCGACCGACGCCCTTCGGCCCACGCCCGGGAGGCGGGCGAAGCGGCGGCCTAGCTGCGCCGGCTCGGCTGGAAGGTACGGCTCGGGCACGCGGCCCGCGCGCCAGCCCGAGAAGGCCGCGCGCGCCAGGTTGCGGGCGCGGGAGGCGTCCACGTCCCCTACCACGGCGAGCACAGCGTTTCCCGGCACGTAATAGCGCCGGTGGAACTCAACGAGGTCCTCGCGCGCCAGCGCGGCGAAGCGCTCCCGGAATCCCTGCAGCGGCAGGCGCGCGGGATGGCGGCGGAAGGCCGTGGCGTGCAGGAGCTCCCAGGCGCGGCGCGGATCCTGGTCCGCGTAGAGGTCGAGCTCGCGCAGGATGACCTCCTTCTCGCGCGCAACCTCCGCTTCGGGCAAGGCGAGGTGCGCCACCCAGTCGGCGAGCAGGTCCAGGGCCTGTTCGAGCCCCTCGGGCACGGTGGTGACGTACACCCAGGTGCGGTCGGCGTCGGTCGTGGCGCTCTTCATGCCGCCGAGCGCGCGCACCCGCAACTTGCTCTCCTCCTCCGTCCGCGCTTCCGTCGAGCCACCGGCCACCAGGTGCTCGAAGTAGTGGGAGATGCCCGTGCCGGCCCAGTCCCCTTCGAGCCAGGCGCCGGCCCGCAGGGCGAGGCGCACGTCCACCAGGCTCCGGCCGGGCCGCGCGCAGACCACCACGTGCAGGCCGTTCGGCAGCGTTTCCTCCACCAGAGCCGGCATGTGGAACTCGGGCACCAGGCCGGCCCCTGGAGGCGGCGCGGCGGCGGGGTCCTGCGGCAGCACGGCGGGCGCGAGCAGGGACGCGGCCAGGAGGCACAGCGCGGGCAGCATGCGCCGCTCTCAGATGACGGCCACGGCGTCGATCTCGACGCGCACGTCCCGCGGCAGGCGGCGCACCTCGATCGTGGCGCGCGCCGGGAACGGCTCGCCGAAGTACTGGGCGTACACCTCGTTCATGGCCGCGAAGTCGTTCAGGTCGGCCAGGAAGACGGTGCACTTCACGGCGTTTTTCAGCGACGTGCCGGCGGCCGCGAGCACGGCGGCCAGGTTGTCCAGCACGCGGCAGGTCTGGTCGCGGATGTCGCCCTTGACCAACTCGCCGGTCTTGGGATCGAGCGGAATCTGCCCTGAACAGAACACCAGGTCCCCGGCGCGAATGGCCTGGGAATAGGGACCGATCGCCGCCGGGGCGTCGGCCGTCTCGACTCTATGACGCTCCGCCACCTTTGCCCTCCCGTGCTGTGCCGAGGCGTGCGCGCAGTTTCGCCTGCACGGACGCCGGGATGAGATGAGACATGTCGGCCCCGAGCAGCACCGTCTCGCGAATGAGGCGGGCCGACACGTACGAGTAGCGCAGGCTGGGCATGACGAACACGGTCTCGATGTCCGGAGCCAGGCGGCGGTTGGTCAGCGCCATCTGGAACTCGTACTCGAAGTCGGCGATGGTGCGCAGGCCGCGCAGCAGGCAGTGCACCCCGCGCTGGCGCGCGTACTCGACGATGAGGCCAGCGAAGGAGGTCACCTCGACGTTGGCGAAGCGGCCCGCCACCTGCTCCTGCAGCATGGCCACGCGCTCCTCGGCGCTGAACAGGGGAGCCTTGTCCACGTTCCTGGCCACGGCCACGATCAGGCGCGAGAACAGCCTGCTGCCGCGATCGATCAGGTCGAGATGACCGTTAGTGACCGGGTCGAACGAGCCGGGGTAGATCGCGTCCGTCATGGGGCACCACCTCGCGCTCATCCTAGCAGGCTAGTGCGAGGGACGCGGCCGTAACCTGGCGCCCGCGCGCGCGACTTCTCCCGGATGCCCCGGGTCTTCACCTCCCTGCGCCGCGCGCGGCAGGCCGGCCCGGCGTGGGACGACCCGCTGGTCGCCGGCGCCGCCGGCCTGGCCGCAGGGATCGCCGTCGCCGACGCCTGGCCCGCGGCGCGCTGCCTAGCCCACGCGCTCCTCCTGGCCGCGGGCGGCGCGCTCGCGCCGCTGCTGTTGCGGCGGCCGCGCCTGCGGCCCGTGGCGCGCCGGGTGCTCCTGCGCGCCTTCCCCCTGCTCGGCATGCTCGCCCTCGGGGCGGTGCGCGCCGTTCCGGCGGCCCATCCCGTGCGCGTCGCGAGCACGGACGCCGCGCCGGCGCCGCTCGCCACGGTCGAGGGAACCGTGACCCGCGCGCTCATGCCCCTTCCCGGCAGCCTCGCGCCGCCGGACGACCGCGTGGCCCCGCGTTCGGCGCTGCTGCTCGAGGAGTGCTGGGTCGCGGCCGGCGGGCCGGGTTTTCGGCCGCGCGGCCGCGTGCGCGTGCTCGTTCCGCCCGGCGACCGCCTCATCGAGACGGGCAGCCGGGTGCGCGTCACCGGATCGCTCATCGCCGCCAGCGGCCCGCGCAATCCCGGGGGCATGGACGAACGGCGCCAGCGGCGCCGCCAGGGAACCGCCGCCGTCCTCGGAGCCACGAGCGCGGCGGCCATCGACGTGCTCGCTCCGCCGCCCCCATGGTCGGCCGGCGCCCGGATCGACCGCGCCCGTGCGGCCGTGCTGCGCCTGCTCGGCCAGAGCCTCTCGGCGCGCGCGGCGGCCCTGTCCGCCGCGCTCCTCCTGGGCTTCCGCGAGAGCCTCGATCCCGCGCTGCGGGACGCCGTGGCGCAGACGGGCACGGCCCACCTCCTCGCCATCAGCGGCCTGAACATCGTCATCTTGATCGGCGCGTTGCGCGCCGTGCTGGGACTGCTCATGAGCCCGCTGCCCGCGGATCTCCTCGCCGTGGCGGCGGCGCTCGGTTACGCCGCCCTGGCCGGGGCGGAGTCGCCGGTCCTGCGCGCGGCGGTCGGCTGCGCCGTGCTCCTTGGCGGCCGCTGCCTGGGCCGGCGGCCCAGGCCCTTTGCCGCGCTGGCGCTCGCGGCCACCGTGATCCTCCTGCTCGACCCGGCGGATCTCTTCCGCCCCGGCTTCCAGCTCTCCTTCGCCGCGGTCGCGGCCCTGTCCCTGCCCGGCCGCGACGGCTGGCTGGGAGTCCGGCCGCGAGAACACGGCTTCTGGGGCAGGACGCGCGCCGCCCTCGCTGTGTCGCTGCGGGCCGCGATCGCGACTGGTCCGATCGTCGCGCACCACTTCGGCACGGTCGCCCCGCTCGGCCCCCTGTTCACGGTGGCGGTGACACCGCTGTTTCTCGCGACCTACGGCGCGTGCGCCGTGCACGGCCTCCTCGGCGCCGTCATCGGGCCCATCGCGGCTCTGCTGGCGCGGCCCACCGACGCCCTGTGCACCCTCCTCGCGGCGGCCTTCGTCGCGGCCCGCCACGTGCCGGGCGCGTCCTTCTGCGTGCTGCGGCCAGGCCTTTTCGCCGCGGGCGCGCTTGCCGCCGCGGCCTTCCTCGTGCTCGCGCGGCGCCTCGCCGCCGCGGCCGTGCTCCTGGCCCTGGCGCTGGCCTGGGACCAGTCCAAGCGCGACACGCCGGCCGAGCACGAGGTCTGGGTGTTCGACGTTGGCCACGGCCAGGCCGTGCTGCTGCGGTCCCCGCGCGGAGCCGTGGCGCTGGTGGACTGCGGATCCCGCGGCGCGCCCGATGTCGGGCGGCGGACCATCCTGCCCGCACTCGACGCCCTGGGAGTGGTGCACATCGACCTTCTGGTCCTGTCGCACGCGGACGCGGACCACGTGAACGGCGCGGCCCACCTGGTCGCGACGCGCCGGGTGCGGGAGGTGGTCGTCGGCCCGGACGCCGCGGGCGGCGCGTTCGCCGAGCTGTTCGCCGCGGCCGCGAAGAACGGCGTGCCCTGGCGGGCGGCGCGCCGCGGGGACGTGCTCCTGGACGAGGGAGCGGACGGCCTCGAGCTCGGCGTGCTCGCGCCCGCGGCTGCCCGCCCCGATCGGTCCGACAACGACGGCAGCCTCGTACTACGCGCGCGCGCGGCCGGCCGTTCGATCCTGCTGCCCGGCGACATCCAGAGCGCGGGCATCCGGGAGCTGCTGGAGGGCGGAGACGACCTCGCCGTGGACGTGCTGCTCCTGCCCCATCACGGCAACCGTGATCCCTGGACCGGACCTCTCCTGCACTTCACGGCGCCCGCGCTCGCGATCGCGTCCCGAGCCGATGGCTTTCGCGACGACACGATTCCGCTGCTGGTGGAGCGCGCCGCCGCCAGCCTGCTCTCCACCGCCAGTCTGGGCGCCGTGCTCGTGCGAATCCGCTCCGACAGCACGATGCGTGCCGATGGATACCTGCAAGACTCTGACTGATCGGAAGTTACCTCGACGTTCGTCGCCGGCTAGAATGGTCACGGCCGCGCCGGCAAGGAGGATCCCATGACCATCCGGCTGCTTCCGACCCTCCTCCTGGGGACCTTCGCTCTCGGCTGGATCGCTCCCGCCATCCGTGCGGATGTGGTGCACACGGCCAGCGGAGCCGCGGCCGCCGGAACCATCGAAGAGGGCAGTCCGGCGGATTCCGTGATCGTGACCACGCTCGCGGGCCCGGTCGAGATCCCGCGCGAGGACGTGGTGCTCGTCGAGAACCGCGCGGAGCTGCTGCGGGCGTTGCGTGCCGCGGAGCGGCGCGTCGCCCCGGGCGATCTCGACGGGACCATCCAGCTCGCCGACTGGGCGCTTCGGAAGGGGCTGTTCGACAGCGCGCTGGAGCTGGCGGACAGCGTTCTGGACGCGGTGCGGAGGGGGAAGGACCTCTCCGCGGTGAAGCTCCCACCCGCCCTGTTCGAGGTGCCGGTGGCGGGAATCGGCGCGAGCGGCGCGCTGGACGAAGAGAGCGCCTGGGCGCTGCTCGACGCGAGCGGCGGCAAGAAGCCCGCCACCGCGCTGGTCGCGGCCCACCGCCTGAAGACGCTCGCCGTCCGCTCGGACGTGAGCGCGGCGCTCCTGCGCGGCCTCGAGGACCCGCGGCCCAAGGTGCGGCGCACCGCCCTCGAAGCGCTGGCCCTGAAGATCCCGGAGGGGACCATCGAGCGCGTCATCGAGCGCATGCTCTTTGACCGAGACGCGCGCGTGCGCGCGGCCGCGACCGAGACGGTTCAGGCCTACGGCCACGACGGCGTCATCTACCCCCTGGTGCGTGCGCTCCGCCAGGACGATCCGAGCCTGCGCAGCGCGGCCATGGACGCGATCGAAATGCTGCGCGACCGGCGCGCGGTCGCCACGCTCGTCCGCAGCCTGCGCGCCGGCTCGGCCGGGTCCGGGAAGGTGCGCAACCACATCGCGGCGACCACCCAGACCAGCTTCGTCAAGGACTATGACGTGGAGATCGCCCAGGCCGCGGTCATTGCCGACCCGGTCATCGACACGGTGCAGCACGGCGTGGTGCTGGACGTCGCCGCCGCCGGGGTCTCCGAGCGGCGCATGCCCGCGGCGGAGCGGGCTCGCGTCGCGGCTTTGCTCGAGTACCTGACCGGACAGAGTTTCGGCGAGGACGTAGCGAGGTGGGAGGGGTGGCTGGAGGAGCAGCGGTAATCGCGGCTGTTGGGCTGGGAACCGGAGGGGAGAGCGGTGAGCAGGAGCATCGCGGCCGTTTCCCCGGCCTCCGGGAGCGGCAGCGGCTTCCGGTGCACGCCGCGCGCGAGCAACGGGAAGGGACTCGCAGGCGGCGGAGGCGATGCCCGCGGCGGGCGCGGATGAGCTTCGGCAGGCGCCGCTGGAACGACGCCGCGGCCACTCCCTGCGCCGAGGAAACGCCGCTCGCTCCGCACGCGCGCTGTCCCGATGCTCAGGTCAAGGCGGCCTGCTCCTGTTCAACTTACCTGCGGACGGCGGTCGCGGGCGGGAGAGGAGCCCGCTCCCGCCCCACAATGATGCACCGCGCGGAGACGCGCGGTGAGATAGGCGTCGCAGTCGGTCTTCCCCCGGGGAGGGAGGGGAAGGGAATGGGAGGAGCGATCGCGGCCGTTTCCCCGGCCTCCGGGAGCGGCAGCGGCTTCCGGTG
>DYIW01000142.1 GCA_020723465.1 Phycisphaera mikurensis | reverse complement strand
GCCGCGCGCGCACCACGAGATCCATGTTGAGCGAGCCGAGGACGCAGATCCCGCTCTTCCGGTCAGCCATGGCCGAGCCCCACCTGCTCGAGGAGCGGCGCGAGCGCGACCGGTTCTCCGGAGCGTGCCGAGCGGCGCGCCGCTTCCATGAGGCAGACGACCTCGACGCCCTCCTCCAGGCCGGGCGCGTGCGGCGTGCCGTCGACGAGTGCGCGCGCGAAGTGCTCCAGGTAGTTGGCGAACTCGCCATAGTGCATGCCGTGCACCTCGCTGTTGAAGTAGTAGTGGCGCAGGGCGTAGAGCGAGTCCTCGCGCACCTCGGTGCCGTCTGGCGCGGTACGCAGGTAGCGCATGTCGTGGTACTGGGCGAGGCTGGTGCCGCGCGAGCCGTAGAGCATCAGCTCGATGCAGTTGCGCGCGCTCGGCAGCTCGTGGCAGCCGTAGTGGCCGAGCGCCCGGCCGAGGCGGCCGTCCGCGCTCCGCACGTTGACCGTGTACAGGTCGAAGCCCTGCACGCCGAAGCGCGCGCCGAGATCCGAGCGCCGGCCGAAGGCGTGCACCGACTCGATCGGGCCGAGGTACCAGCGCAAGAGGTCGAGGGGGTGGCTGAGGCCGAGGAACACCCAGTCGGTCTCGGTCGCCGCCCAGGGGCTCTTCTCGTAGAACCAATCCATGCGGTGGATGTAGTGCGCGTCGGCCAGCTCGAGGTCGCCGCAGGCGCCCGCCGCGAAGTCGCGCCGCTGGCGCTGGAAGGGCTCGAAGAAGCGCGTGCTCTGGCCGACCATGAGCTTGCGGCCCGAGGCGCGCCCGGCGGCCAGGATGCGTGCCGCGTCGTCGAGGGAATTGACGAGCGGCTTGGTGCAGAGCACGTCCTTGCCCGCGGCGAAGGCGCGCGCGATGTGCTCGCCGTGCTGCTGGTCGGGCGTGTAGATGGCGACGATGTCCACGTCCGGGCGCTTGAGTAGCTCGTCGTATTCGCTGGTGTAGAACAGGTCCGGCAGCTCGCGCCGCGTGGCCGCGATCTTCTCGGGCGAGAGGTCGCAGGCGGCCACCGGCCGGGCGTGGGCCACGCGGTTCATGGCGAGCAGCAGGGTGCGGCCCTCGTGCAGGCCCAAGACGCCCACGCCCTTCTGCACGGGCGCGGGCTCGGCCGGCTGGAACGGCTGGATGCCGGGGATGTGGGTGATGAAGCTCACGCGTCCTCCTTCGCTTCGCTGACGCGATGCACGCTGGCCCAGACCGAGCGATGGTCGTCGAGGTTGCGCGGGATCTGCCGGCCGAGCTCCAAGTCGAGCATGACCGTGGCGATCTCGCGGGGCTGGAGCACGACGCGCAGCGCCGACCAGGGCGCGCCCGCGGGGCCGGCGCGCGGCGCGACCGGGAAGGTCTCGAGTTCTTCTTCCACCTCGCCGAGCAGGTTGGTGCGCGCCGCGCGCGCCCTGCCCGGGAAGGCCACGGTCGCGGCGCCGCCTTCGCCCGTGAAGTCGACCAGGCGCAGCACGTACGGGTCGCGCACGTCCTTCCCGAAGTGGCGCGCGAGGCCGGCGGCCGCCTGGTCGTTCTCGCGAAAGCAGGCCGTGACGCGGCCCGCGCCCTCGAGCGCGAACAGGCCGAGCGCGGCCGGCAGGTCGCCCGCGTCGCGGTCCTTTTCCGCCACGAGAGACTGGGTGCGCGCCTCGGCCGCGAGGTGGAAGCGCGCGTCGTGATCGAGCGCGCCGTGCGGGATGAAGATCAGGCGCGCGCCGGCCAGGTCCGCGGCGCAATAGTCCTCGTCCCAGGGGTCGTACACGTGCAGCAGGTTCTCGATGCCGTGCTCGGTGCGGAAGAAGCCCTGACTGCCGTCATGCACCACGAGCAGGCCGCGGTCTGCACCCGCCAGGTCCACGAGCGACAGGGCGGTGAAGGGACGGCGCACGGTCTCGAACCACTGCGGCGAGGTCATCCAGTCGCCGGTGGGGTATTTGCGCAGGTGGTCGCGCTCGGCGCGGATCTCGGTGATCGCGTAGGGCGTGTCGTGGAAGAGCACGTGCCTGTCGAGGCGCGGCGCGATGGCCGTCTTCAGGCCCGCGTGCATGCCAGGGTCGGGCCGAGGGAGCGCGGAGGAGCCGAACTCCACCTCGACGCGGCGCGGATGCTCGCGGAGCGCGATCGTGTATTCGAGGGAGGCGCCGTCCCGGCCGCGGCGCAGCGCGCGCACCATTCCGCCTACCGCGGTTACCTCGGCCTGCTCGAAGCGATCCTTGGCTCCGCCGTGGCGCATGGAGAAGTCGAGCAGCGGGCGCTCCGGCGCGAGCAGCCCCTCGGGGAAGGACTCGCTGTGGATCTGGCGGATGAGGCCCGATGCGGCGTCGATCTCCACCCGCAGGTCGCCGCGCTCGAGCACGATCGCGCCGTCCTCCAGGCGTTGGGCCGTTTGCGGTTCCTCGAGGGCCGTGCGCTCCTCCGCGCTCACCAGGGCGTAGCCGCAGGCCGGCACCTCGACCGCGAAGCGGCTTCCCGCGTGCGGGACCGAGATGGTGCGCTGCCAGCCGAGAGGATTGAAGACGAGGAGCGCGCCGCGCTCGCCGTGCGCGCGCCGCGCCAGCGCGCCGAGCGTGCGGCGCAGCACGTCGTCCGCGTGGCCAAGCGCCTTCTCGAACTGGCGCTTGCCCACGAAGCCGCACAGGCCCTCGCACTCGTGGTTGTCGTGGTGCTCCGCGGCCAAGAGCTCGCGCCAGGCCTCTTCCAGTTCCCAGGTCGGGTACACGTCCCACGAGGGATAGGGCCGGCCGCAGATTCCCGCGAGTGCGGCCGCGCTTTCTGCCGCCAGCAGGCGCGCCTCGGCCGCGTTGCTCAGGCGCGGCATGCGGTCGGCGTTCTTCCCCAGGGTCATGCCGTGGAACACGTCGTCCATGCCGTAGCGGCGCACCGGGGCCGGGCCGGCGTTTAGCTCCTCGATCAGGCCGGAGAGGGTGCGCGGCCGTACCTCGAAGCGCGCGTCCTGGAAGAGCGAGGCGAGGCGCGGCAGCAGGAGTTCGCTGCGGCACATCCAGTCGGGCGAGGGCAGCAGCTCGAGCCACTGCACGATTGCGGGCTTGTCCAGGCGGCCGATCGACGCCGCGTCGAGCCGGCCGTCGAAGTCCTCGGGCCACTGATGCAGGCAGAGATGGGTCTTCGCCAGGGTCGGGAGGCGCGAACCGTCCACGCCCTCCCAGAGGACCAGCGGGACCTTCTCCTCGGGGACGAAGGGCGTGTGCCACGTCCACTGGAAGAACAGGCAGGCGCCCGTGTAGCCGCAGCGCCGCAGCATCTGCGGGAGCTGCGGGAAGAAGTCGAATTCCTCTTCCCAGAAGGCGCGCACGCGCACGCCGAACAGGCGCAGCACGGCGCGCACGCCGAAGACGCGCTGGCGCACGTTGGATTCCCCGCCCTGGAACAGGCCATAGGGCTGGCCGTAGGACGCGCCGACCACCTCGACGCGGCCGTCCCGCACGGCCTGGCGCAGCTCCTCGAGTGCGGCGGGCGACTCGGCGGCCAGCTTCTCGTAGCCGATGCCGTCGAAGTTCACGTTGCCGCGCGCGCCCGTCTTCTCGATGAGCTGGAGCATGTCGCGGATCGAGTCGGGGAGCGTGCGGTAGCCCCAGAGCCACTGCAGGTCGACCCAGTGCCAGTGGTTGCCGAAGGTGTAGTAGAGGGGTGTCGGCGAGGGGGAGGTCATGAAGGGAAGATACCGGAGGGGGAACGGGAGGGGGAGGGGAGGATGATGGGAGGAGCGTCGCGGCCGCTTCCCTGGCTTCCGGCTGCGGCAGGCGACTCCCGGTGCATCGAGCGCGCGAAAAACGAGCAAGGGCTCGTCAAGGCTGAGGCGATGCCGGCGGCTCGGCGGCGTGAGCCACGGCAGGCGTGAACGGCCACGCCGTCGCCGCCGCTGCCTCCGCCAGGGAAGCGCCGCTCCGCTCGGCACGCGTCCCGCCCGCCGCTCGCGGTCAAGGCGGTCCCCGTTCTTTGGCCGAAGAGCGATGTGGGCTTGCGCGGGCCTGCGGCCTGCGCAAGCCACCCGTGAATGCACTGCGAATGCGCCGCCGCCTCATGTCAACAACATGACAGCTTGCCGGCGCGACAACCCTTTGCGTCCGAGGGCCGTCGGGGGCGAGAGAGGAGCCCGCTCCCGCCCGGGAATGGATGCAGCGCGCTGGGCCGCGCAGCCCTGCGCTCGTCGGATCCAGCCGCCGAGAGGATCCTGCCCTGCCGCGCGCCCCTCAGGTAGGATGTTGCCCGTGATCCAAGGGTGTCATGAGAAAGGAGAGATCTCGGCCGGCGAGGGGATCAACATCACGCTGGATCAGATCGTCCAGGGCAAGATCGACGCGGCCCCGAAGAGGTTGCGCTCCGTGGCCATGGGTCCGCTGGCCGTCACCGCGGAGGCGCGACGGGCCGCGGAGTTTGTCGCCAAGCTGGAGGTGCCGGGCTGAGATCAAGAGGCGCTGCCTCGCGCCCCGCATTCGCTTCGCGGCTCGGGTCGCCGGCCGAGCATTCGGCCGGGGCTCATGACAGTGCTGGCTGGCGCCGCGTGTTACCCGTTGCTCCGAGTGGACCATGGAAACAAGAAGCCTGCTCGTAGGGTTCCTGGCCGGGATCGCGGCCACGGCCGCCGCCATCCTGCTGGCCGAAAGGGATGTTCCGGCCGAGCGGGTCGTGCCCGCGCCAGCGGAGGCGAGCGAGAAAACGGTCCCGGAATCGCCCGCGGCTGCGCTCGAGCCGATCGCCCTCGAACGACAAGAGCCCTCGGCCTCGGTTCGCCGGGAAGAAGCTGTGCGGGAGGCCGTGGGGGTTCTCACCCCGCCGAGCCCCGCGCCGGGCATACCCGGGGCGTGGATTCGCGGTCGCGCCGCGGGCGCGAGAGGCCGCGGCCTCGAGGGTGCATGGATCACTGCCAAGCGATGGCGAGAGGAGGGCGCTCGCGACACGACGCGCACTGTGAGTATCAGAGGCATGGACCGCGAGGTGTGGGAGACATGCGACGTGGCGCGGACTCGAGCCGGCAGTGGCGGCCACTTCGTGGTCTACGGCCTGCAGGAGGGAGAACCCTACGACCTGTTCGTCGACCTCGATCCCGCCTCGTTTCACGCCCTTTCGGCGATTCGGGAAGAGGAAGTCCCGGCTGCCAGGGTCACGGCGCCGCAGGACGAGGTTGCGGTGGTGATTCCCATCGGCGTTCTTCACGTCAACGCCTCTCTTGGCTCGCGGCACTTCACGGAGAACGTGGCGGGCGTCGCGGCGGCGCGGTTCTGCGTGTCGGTGAGAGGCGAGGGACTTCACCTGTGGAACTGGTCGCTCAAGCCTGCGAGCTTCGATGTTGTGGTGCTGACGGGCGTGCCCTTCGACCTGGAACTCTTCGTGGACGGGAAGGACCGGTTCAGGAGCGAGGGCCTCGTCGTGCCCCAGGACACTGGAGAACTCGCCGTCACGGCTCTCGTTCCCGAGCCGCACAAGGCCACGTTGGTCGAGATCCGCGTACGCGACGGGTCCGGGCGGCCCGTGACCTCGCTTGAGTTCGCGGAGGTCGTCACTCCCAAGGACGGCGCCAGGTGCGTGCTGCGGTCCGGGGTAGCGGAGAAGGCGTCCCCCGAGCCCGGTCTCTTCCACCTGTGCGATAGCCGCGCTGGCCACCGGCAGTTCGTGATCGAGCCGACGCCTGATCTCGGTCTCGCCCGCGCGTTGCTCGTCCTCGATTCTCCGGAGAACGGCATGCTGCGGCGAGATGTCGTGCTCGACCCGGGAGGCGGGCTTCGCATCCACGTCGGCCAGAGTAGCTCCGTTCAGATGCTCGAGGAGTTCGTCGCTGCCGGTACGTCCGCGGAGACCTGGTGGCCGCCGGTGATCGTGGATTACACGGCCTGGCAGATGCTCGACCCGCAGTTGGTGGGCAACGCCAAGGAGCCCCCGGCGAAGCTGTATGCGGGCCGGACGTACTTGACCAGCACGCTGCTGCCAGCAGGCCGCTACGACCTGAGCTTCCGCCGACGCGACGGAAGCACCTTGCGCCGCTCCGTGGTCATCGAGGCGGGCAAGACCACCGACCTGGATCTGTGCGACTGAATTCCAGGACCTTCGCGTGGCGCACGGTCCTGTGCCGCTGGACGCCCCCGCGTCACTTGTCCTGCGGTGGCGCCGGTTTCCCCAAGAACTCGCCGGCCACGCGCGCGAAGTCGGCGGGCCGATCGCGAAGGGCGAAGTGGCCGCAATCCTCGATCACGGCGAGGCGCGCACCCGGGATGGCGTCGACGTACTGCCGCGCGACCGATTCGGGCTGCAGGTCCTTCGCCCCGTGCACGACCAGCGCCGGCGCCGTGATCTTCCCGAGCAGGGGGCGGTAGTCGTACTTCATGCCCATGCTGAAGTAGACGGCGAACGGCAGCCAGCCGCCGATCTGCTCGACGTCCATTGCCGCGGCCGGCTCGCGAGAGGCGGCGGAGTAGTACTCGGCGAAGCGCGCGGAGAGCCGCGCCAGCTCCTTTTCGTTCCTGCCGAAGATGCCGCCGAAGTCGAAGTAGTCCTTCTGCCAGGCGGCGAACTCCTGCTGCCGCTCCTCCGGCAGCCGCTTCGCGATCTCGCCGAACAGGCCGCCCCCATCCTTCGGCATGAACAGGCTGTCGGCGGGAGAGAGCAGCACCAGCTTCTCCACCCGCTCCGGGAACTCGGCGGCGTAGAGGCACGCGAACACGGCGCCGAACGAGTGCGCGACCAGGATGAGGCGCTCCTCGCCGAGGATCCGGCGAATGCGCTCGACGTCGGCGATCTGCACCGCGAGCCCGAGGTCGCGGTCGAGCGCCATCATGTTGGCGTAGTAGTTCTTCGATTCGAAGCGATCGACCAGGCGCGTTGACTTGCCGCAGCCGCGCTGGTGGTAGTAGTGCACCTGGAAGCCGTCCTTCAAGAGCGACAGGCCCGGCAGGGCCATTGGCGGCGGGAAGCCGGGCCCGCCGTGGATGAAGAGGACGTTCCGCCCCTCGCCCTCGGCGAAGTGGTGGAGCCGCACGTCCTCCTCGACCAGCCATGTGCCTTCGTCGGCCGGTTGCTGCGGCGGATCCAGGGGGCCGCGCAGGTCCACCTCGTCGGCGACCATCCCCGGCCGGTAGAGGGACTGGGCCGGCGCCGCGCCGGCGAAGAGGGCCAGGGTGATCGGGGCAGCGGCGAGGCCGGCGATCCAGCAGCGCGATGTCACGGGCTGTTCCTCCTGTCACGATTGGCTCAGCCGCCACGCCCATGGAAAGACCCGCGCTGGCTCGGCGCGCGGCGGCGGGCGATTGCGACCAGCACCGGCGGCGCGGTCCGTGCATCCGTCACGGATCCCGTCGCAGATCGGGACGCGGACACGTCATCCGCATCCTACCGGGACGACCACGTCATGAGGTCGCGATCCCGAACGGCGCTCCCGCCAGGAGCGCTTCGCTGTCGAGCACCGCAGCGGCTGTCTGCCAGGACGCCGGGCGGGCGCCCGCGCCCCGAGCCGGGAAAGGCGCGGGCTGAGCGCGCGGCGTCGCGGCCGCCTGGCCAGCCGGGCAGCGAGAAACGCTCGCTTCCCTGCCGCGGCCCCGCTCCGTTAGAATGCTCGCCGTCAAGATCGAAGGTCCCCGGAGGAGGTCTCATGCACAGAAGCACCGTCTTGGCCGTCCTCGCCCTCGCGGCGCTGTCCTCGGATGCGGCAGGAGATCTGGGCGTCGGCGACACCGCCCCGGCGGTCAGCGCCGAGAAGCTCCTGAACACGAAGGTGAAGAACCTGGACGACCTGAAGGGGAAGCTGGTCCTGTACGAGTACTTCGCCTGGTGGTGAGGACCCTGCAAGGGAGCTGTTCCTCACGTCAACCAGTTGGTTGACCAGTTCGAGAAGAAAGGCTTCGTCGTAGTCGGCGTCACGAACGTCGGTGGCAAGGAACCGGAAGAGAAGACCGAGGAGTTCATCGAGTCGAACGGCATGCGCGCCATCGTGGCTCTCGAGCCCGGACTGGCCAGCATGGATGCCTACGGCTTCAAGGGCTTCCCCTCGGCGGCGCTGGTCAGTCCCAAGGGGAAAATCGTCTGGACCGGCCATCCCGCCGGCCTGGAAGCGGACGTCATCGAGGAGAACTTGAAGGGCGTCCAGGTAGGCCGGCCGCGCGGCGACCTGATCGTGGAGCTGGATCTGCCCGAGCGCTACGCGGCCACGGCCAAGAAGCTGAAGAGCGGCAACCTCGGCTACGCGTGGAAGGAGCTGGCGAAGGCCGCGGGCGACAAGAAGCTGTCGTCCGGGGACGCCGAGCTCATCGACGCGGCGCGCCAGGAGATCGAGGCCATCATCGAGCAGGAGACCAAGAGGGCCGAGGAGGCGATCGCGGAGAAGCGCTACTTCGACGCGCAGACGGCCTGGTCGCGCCTGGCGAAGGCGTTCCGCGGCCACGATGCCGGTCAGGCCGCGGCCGAGAAGCTCGCCAAGCTGAACAGCGACCCGGCGCTCAAGAAGGAGATCTCGGCCGGCGAGCGGATCAATGCCGCGCTCGATCAGATCGACGAAGGCAAGGTCGACGTGGCCTTGAAGACGCTGCACTCCGTGACCACGGGTCCGCTGGCCGACACCGCGGAGGCGCGCCGCGCCGAGACGCTCGCCGCCGAGCTCGAAGCGCGCGGCTGAGCCAGCCGCACCGAAGTGTCTCGCGTCAGGGCGCGATGGGACCTTGGCCGCAAGAGGTCTGCTCGTGGGGTTCCTTGGCGGGGCGGCGGTCACGGCTGTCGCGGCCCTGTTGGCCGGTTGGGATGGCCCGGCGGAGCAGGCCGGCGGATCGCCCGCATCCTACGAGATGATCGCCTTGCCCGGCCCACGATGATGGATGGCACGTCGCGGCGGCGCCGCAAGCGAAGCCGGCCGCTTGAGTCAAGCAGAAGCACTCGGCTCGCCCCTTCCCTCGGCAAAGCTCGCGCCGCCGCGAGTCTGAGGTTCGAGGTCGGCAGTCGGTAGGGCCCTTCGGCCTGCTGCCGCCATCCTCTTCGCCGCGTCGCGCAAGGGCCGCCGTGCCCGGTGATGCCGCGTGGGATCTTCGCGCCACGCGCAGATCCTGGCGGCCAGCGGCGTGGGCAGCTTCGCTCAGCCGCCGTGACGGCGCCGGCGCTTGCGGCGCGCCTGCGGGTCAGGGCTTCTTCAGCAGGATGCGCGCGTCGACCACGGTGAGGCCTTTCTCCCAGAGGATGACCGCATTCAGGTCCATCTCGCTGATCTCGGGGTAGGACTCCACGATCTCGGACACGGCCATGAGGAGATCGGCGAGGGCCTTCCGATCCACGCCGCTCTGGCCGCGCACGCCGTTGAGAATGGGGGCGGCGCGGATCTCCAGGATCATCCGGCGTGCCTCCTTGTCATTCCCACGCGCGAGTACGTCGAGCTCATGCTCGAGCAACGCGGGCGGTGCGACGCGTCGTGCGACTTCATGCTCGAGAGCGACACGTCGCCGATCGGCCTGGTGACGCGGCGCTATCCCGGGATCGTCATCCTGAAGCCGTACAACACGTGCCCCCAGATCTGCGTCTACTGCCAGAGGAACTGGGAGATCGAGCAGGCCATGGAGCCCGGCGCGCTCGCTCCGGAGGCGGAGATCGAGGGGGCCATCAACTGGATCAGGGAGCATCCGGCCGTCAGCGAGGTGCTGGTGACGGGCGGCGATCCCCTCGCCATGTCCACCAAGAAGATTGGGCAGATTCTGCGCCGCGTCGCCGCCATACCCCACGTCGACCTCATCCGCATCGGCAGCCGCACGCCCGTGACCATGTCCATGCGCATCTCGGAAGACCTGGTCGCCCTGCTGGCCGGACTGCGCGAGCCCGGCCGCCGGGAAATCCTGCTCGTCACGCACGTCGAGCATCCCTGTGAGGTGACGCCCGAGATGGTGGCAGCGGTCGATCGCCTGCGGCGCGCCGGCATCGCCGTGTATAACCAGCTCGTCTACACCTTCTTCGTCTCGCGGCGCTTCGAGGCGGCGGCCCTGCGCCGGCTGCTCCGGCGCTGCGGGATCGATCCGTACTACACGTTCATCCCGAAGGGGAAGGACGAGACGAGCGCCTACCGCGTGCCCATCGCGCGCCTGCTGCAGGAGCAAAAGGAAGAGGCGCGCCTGCTGCCCGGGACGCGGCGCACGGACGAGGCGGTGCTGAACGTGCCGGGCCTGGGCAAGAACTACCTGCGTGCCCGCCAGCATCGCGACATCCTGAGCATTCTCCCCGACGGGTCGCGGGTCTACGAGTTCCATCCCTGGGAGAAGAACGTCGTCGCCCAGAGGACCTACGTCTCCGTCGATGTACCGGTCCTCGACTACCTGCAGCGGCTCGCCCTCATCGGCGAGGATCCGGCGGACTACGCCAGCATCTGGTACTACTCCTGATCTCTGTCGCGGTGCTCCAGCGGGCGAACGCGCTGCCGTGGCCGCGGGCCCGGCGGACCCAAAGAGGATCAGCCCTTCCTGGCGAAAGCTGCCATCCTCCAAGCCCGTGCGGCGCTGGATGTCACCGGCCGGAAAGGGCGGGTCCCTCGGCTGCGCGAAACAAGGTGACGACGCTGAAGAAGCCCTCCAGAATCCCTGGGCCTGCCGGCGTCTCCTCCCGAGCCAGCTTCTCGAAGGCGCCGCGCTCGATCACGTCCCAGAGCGGCGATGAGGTGCAGTCGAGGCACGGCGCGGCTAGGGATTGCCGCAGTGCGGCGTGGAGCTGCTGCTGCAGCGACGGCAGGGCCGGAGCTTCCTTCGCTCGCTTCGGGCCGCGCCGGCCTGCGAGCAGGCGGCGCAGCCGCCCGAGGACCGAGGCGGGGCGCGCCTCATTGCCGAAGGGAATCGCCGCCAGCCCGCCCGGCGCGGCGGCGATGATCGCGCGGTGGATGGGCTCGAACTAACGGCGCAGGGGATCGATGGCAAACGCGGCGCGCAGGAAGGGCCGGCTGACCAGCGGGGCGAGCGTCTCGCGGACGGGCGCGATCTTGCGGGCGTTCGCCCCGCCCCAGCGGCGGACGCGCTCCAGGGCGTAGAACACGTCGGGCAGGTCGAGCGCCGTGACGCCCGCGCCGGCCAATCGGCCAGCAGCTCCTCCAATGACCGTTTCACCGCCGCGTGCGCCTCGCCGGTGAGCAGGGCGCCTCTCTTCTTGAGCAGGATTCGGAGCAGCTCGGGGATCGCCTCGTCCGGCGTCACACCGGCCGCATCCAGGGTGGGGCTTCGGTAGTAGCGGCGACAGATCTCGCCGCCGATCCCGCCCAGGGTGAAGCCGAGGTGGTCGCGCCGGCCCTGCTTCTCCAGTACGTCTGCCACCTGCCAGAGGCCGACCATGCCGTCGGTGCGGTCAAGCAGCCGCCGGCACAGCACGTCCCAGCACGCGGCGACTTCGGCGGCGCCCTCCTCGCGGATCTCGTGCTCCAGACCGAGCTGCCGGGCGAGAGCGGCCGCGGTCGCGACGTCCGCGTCTCCTGGGCGGCCGCGCGTGTGCACACGGGGGCGGATCCCGGCCTGGAGGCAGAGTGCGAGCAGCAGGCGCGAGTCCCGCCCGCCGGTCAGCGGGCACTCGGTCTCCGGGAAGAGCGCGAACACCGCCGCCACGATCTTCGCCAGCTCCTCGCCGGCGCGCGCGATGCGGTCCCCTTCATCATCGTTTCGGGCTCGTCGCCTGGCGAGTTCCGGCACGGAGAAGAAGGGCTCCGCGTGCGGCACGGCACGCCCGGGATCGAAGGTGTACCGTCTGCCGCCCGGGAGCACTCGGACCCCTTCCCACAGCGTGCGATCTCCAGCCGGCCAGCCGAGGGCCACAAACTGGCCGGCCCCGAGCGGGTCGAGATCACGCCGGCCTGCGAGGTGCAGGAGCAGCGCCGCGCTGCCGGAGAGCAGTCTGGTCTCTCCGTCCCGCGCCTCGAACACCGGGTACATCCCCAGGGGATCCATCAGCACTTCGAGTCGGTTGAGAGGGGCGGCGGCGCGCACGGCGACGAACCGTCCCTCCAGCCTTTCAGGCAGGTCGCCCCAGTGCGCGTCCAGGGCCTCGGCATCGTGCGCCGCAATCCGTCCCCGCGGGTCGACAAGGACGCCGTCGCTCAGCGTGATGCGTCCCTGCCCGCGGTGAACAGGGCGGCGCGGAGCAGCACTGCGGTCGGCACTGTGCACCGAGCCGAGGGTGACCTGCTCGCAAGCGTCCTCCACCCAGGCCGTCGACGCATCCAGCTCGGGAAACGGGAGCGCCGTGGCCGCCAGCTCGCCCAGGACGCGTTCCCGCAGCGACCGGCTCGGATTCACCGCGGCCACCCAGAGGTTCATCCTCGGCTCCTTGACGCCTTCATCTCGTGCGGAGCATTCGGATGCGCTCCGCGCGCGTTTGGTCCGCGCCGGCCATTCAGGAAGCGCGCAGCGGGGCTCAGGCGGGCCGCGCCGCCTCCTTGGTTTCCAACTCATCGAAGGCGCCGGTGGCGCGGTTCTTCCGCACGTTGTTCCAGTCGAAGCAGCGGCCGTTCATGGCCACGTACACGCCGGGCGGGAGCGTCTGGGCGAAGGCGATGGCGCTGCCCAGGTTGAACATGCCGTCCGACGAGCCGAAGGTGTAGGGGATCATCGCGCCGGTGAGCACGACCGTCTTGCCCTGGATGGTGTGGCCGAGGTAGCGGGCGGTCTCGGACATGGTGTCCGTGCCGTGGGTGATGACGATGCGGTCGGTGCTGCTCTCCTGGCAGCTCTTGCGGATGATCTCGCGATCGATCTCGTTCATCTCGGTCGAGTCGATCATCATCAAGGTGCGCACCTCGAGGTCGAGGCTGCAGCGGCCGCGGCGCAGCATCTCGTGCACGTGGCTGTCCTTGAAGAAGAGCTGCCCGGTCAGCTCGTTGTACTCCTTGTCGAAGGTCCCGCCCGTCATGTAGATGCGAATGCGCATGTCCCGGTCTCTCAACGTGCCGCGCACCGCGGCGGGGTGACATGATAGCGCGCCCCCGGGCGCCGCGGAGCGCCTGGCCGCTCAGGACGCGGCCGGGATCTCGCGCAGCACCTCCTCGAAGGTTGCGAGGAAAGCCTCGACGTCCGCGCGCTCCACGGTGAGCGCTGGATCGATGCGGAGCACGCTGAGGCCGGGCCGCCGTGCGACGATGAAGCCGCGGCGCACGAGCTCCCGCTGCGCCTCGAGCGCGGTCTCGGCGTCGCCTTCGAGCTCGACTGCCAGCATCAGGCCGCGCGCCCGGAGGTCGCGGATGCGCCCGCTCTGCGCCTTGATCGCCTCAAGTCCTTCGAGCAGCAGCGCGCCCATCTCCCGGCCCCGCTCGATCCAGTTCTCCTCTCGGATGGTGCGCAGGACCTCGCGCGCGACCGCCGCGCCGAGCGGGTCGTTCTGGTGGGACTGGGCGTACTTGATGGTGCGCTCGCCCAGGCGCGCGGCCGCGGCCGGCGCGACCGCCGTGACGGCGACCGGGTAGCCGTTGCCGAGGCCCTTGCCCAGGGCGACGATGTCCGGCGCGAGACCGTAGTGCTCGAAGCCGAACCAGCGGCCCGTGCGTCCGATGCCCGTGGTCACCTCGTTCACCAGGATCAAGCCGTCCGCCTCCGTGACCGCGCGCGCGATGCTCGCAATGAGCTTCTGCGGCGGGAAGCGTACGAGCCCGGACGAGCTGCCCGGCTCGAAGAGGAAGCCGCCGATGCGCTCGAAGGGGATTGCGGCGAAGCGCGGGCAGGTCGCGCCGCAGGTCTCGTCCGCCTGGCAGTCGCCGCACGGCAGCCAGTCGAAGCTGAACCACTCGTCCTGGTGCCGGCGCTGCGCGGAACCGTAGGCGCCGAAGTAGGAGTCGCTCATGGTCATGAGCAGCGGCCGTTCGAGCACGGCCTGGGCGATGCGCACGCCGTACTCGATGGCCTCGCTGCCGGAGCAGAGGAAGACGCAGCGGCCGCCGTCTAGCCCCAGCAGGCCGAGGACCTCGCGCGCGGCCTCCTCGACCACGGCGCAGGTGTAGGCATAGCCGGTGTGGGCGATGCGGGACGCCTGCTCGACGAGAGCGCGCACCACGCGCGGGTGCGTGTGCCCGAGCGGAGTGCACCAGACTCCGGACTCGAGGTCCACCCAGCGCCGGTCCTGCGCGTCGTACACGTGGCAGTTCTCGGCGCGCACGATGTCGTGTAGAAGCAACTCGAAGCCGGGGTAGGTGTAGAGGCTGGACATCGCCGTCTCCTCGGGCGCCGGGGCGGAAGCGGCCGTAGTATGGTCTGGCGCGGCAGCCCCGGGCCAGCAGGATCTTCCGGCGCACTGGCGCGCGCCGCGCTCGCTGGCTAGCCAGAGAGGACCAAGGCCCTGCCGAAAGGAGCCGCGACGCCCGCCATGCGTACCCTCTGCGAACCGCGCAGCCCCGATGCCTTCTCCCGCCTCGACGAGACCGGCGACGCGCGCTTCTACTCCGAGGCGCGCCTCGTGTACCACATGGATGCGCGCGCGCGCCAGACCGTGCGGCGCGTGATCGCCACGCTTCTCGTCGAGGACGCCCCCGCCATCCTCGACCTGATGGCGAGCTGGGACTCGCACGTGCCGGACGAGGTGCGGCCGCGCGAGCTGGTCGGGCTGGGGCTGAACCGCGAGGACCTGGCCGCGA
>DYIW01000141.1 GCA_020723465.1 Phycisphaera mikurensis | reverse complement strand
TGCTCTGGTCCACTTCTCGCGAGCAGACCCCTGGCGATTCTCGCGAGCGGCGAAGAACGGCCGCGCGCCGCCCTTGACGGCCGCGCGCAGCCGCCGTAACATGCCCGGTTCGCAACGACTGCGTCAGACGAACGATGCTGGAGGCCTCCATGGCCAGGAAATCCAAGGGCAAGCGCGAGTGGGTCTGGCTCGAGTGCACCGAGACCGGAGACCTGAACTACCGCACCCAGATGAACGTGGTGGGCGGACTGCCGGAGAAGTTCAAGGGACAAGGCGCCGGCCTGAAGAAGTACAGCCCGCGCCTGCGCAAGCAGACCTTGCACAAGATCAAGAGGAGCTGATGTCGGTTCGCGTCGACATCGCCTACAGGGGAGACCTGCACACCGAGGTGGTCCACGGTCCGTCTTCCTCGGTGATCCTCACCGACGCTCCGGCGGACAACCACGGCAAGGGCGAGGCCTTCTCGCCCACCGACCTGGTCGCCGCCGCTCTCGGCTCGTGCATGATCACGGTCATGGGCATCGCCGCGCAGCAGCGCGGCCTGAACATCGACGGCACGACCGCGACCGTGGTCAAGGAGATGGCAGCGAAGCCGGGGCGCCGCATCGCGCGCCTGGACGTGACCATCTCCATGCCGCGCGCCTACTCCGAGCGCGAGCGCCTGCTCCTGGAGCACGCGGCCCACGCCTGCCCGGTCCACGACAGCCTGCACCCCGAGGTCGAGGTGCGGGTCAAGTTCGAGTACCCCGCCTAGCCGGGCGTCTGTTCTCGCGCAGCCTCCCCGTTCTCGCCCCCCAAGCCGGGGCCTTGTCCTGCCCGCGCTCGCGCTCGCGCCCGGCGTTTCGCCCGTCGCGGGTGAGCTCGAGATCCCCGCGAATCGGAGGCGGCGTGGGTCAATCCCCGAGCCCGAAAACGCCGAAGAGGGAGCCGAATCCTCCCCCGCGGGCCCGTTCCGCGAGGGCGCAGAGCGCCTGGGGGAGGCCGTTCGACTGCGGCGGGAGAAGGTCGCATCCGCGCCCGCCCGCCGAGACCAGGGAGTCACGTGACCGACGCCAATCCGCGCGTGCTGATCGTGGACGACGATCCAGTGACGCTGCGCCTCATGAAGGCCGCGCTCGGCCGGGAGTTCGACGTCACCACGACGGTTTCTCCAAAGGCGGCGCTGCGCCTGCTGGCGGAGGACCCGCCCGACATCCTCGTCACCGACCTGATGATGGACGAGATGAGCGGCGAGGAGCTGCTGAAGGAGCTGAAGGAGAAGCACCCCGGCGTCGTGGCGCTCGTCCTCACGGGCACGGCCGGCAAGGAAGAGGCGATCTCGGCCTTCAAGCTCGGCGCCTACGACCTGCTGGAGAAGCCCTGCCAGGCGGACGTCGTGCGCCAGTCCCTGCGCCGCGCCTGGCGCTCCATCACCACCGAGCGCCTCAACCGCAAGCTGCTCGAGGAGCTATCCTCCGCCGTGACCGAAACGCGCCGGCGCGAGGCCCAGCTCAGGACCATCCTCGACACCGCCAGCAACGGCATCCTCTCGCTCGACGGCAGCGGCGCCGTGCTCTCGTTCAACCGCGCCGCGCAGCAGATCTTCGCCTGCACGGAGCGGGACGCGCTCGGCCGGCTGCTCGGCGAGTTCGTGGAGGACGATCCGCACGAGGGCGGGCAGGACCTGGTGAGCAGGATCCTCCACGGCTGCGCCAGCCGCGCCGATGGCCGGCCCCTCGAAGGCATCGGCCGGCGCGGCGACGGCACGACTTTCCCGCTGGAGATCAGCGTCGGCGAGACGCGGGACGGCATGAGCCGGCACTTCAGCGCCATCGTGCGCGATATCACCGACCGCAAGAAGTCGGAGCAGGAGGTGCGCCGCCTGCTGACCGCGCTGGAGCAGGCCGGCGACGCGATCCTCATCACCGACCCCCAGGGGACCATCCAGTACGTCAACGCCGCGCTGGTCGCGTCCAGCGGCTTCGCCGCGAGCGATCTCATCGGCCAGAACCCGCGGATCTTCAGCAGCGGCCGCCACGACGCCAGGTTCTACCGCGAGCTCTGGGACACGATCGCCAGCGGGCGCACCTGGACCGGCTGCTTCTTCAACCGCCGGAAGGACGGAACGATCATCGAGGAGCAGGCCTCGATCTCGCCGGTACGCGACGAGTCGGGCGGCATCGCCAGCTACGTGTGCGTGAGGCACGAGATCACCAAGCAGCGCGCCCTCGAGGAGCAACTACGCCAGGCGCAGAAGCTGGAGGCGATCGGCCAGCTCGCCGCGGGCATCGCCCACGAGATCAACACGCCCACGCAGTTCGTCGGCGACAACGTCCGCTTCCTGGAGGAGGCCTTCGGCGACATCATCGGCCTGGTCGCCGCCCTGGAACAGCTCAGCGCCGCGGTCGTGGAAGGCCGCGCCACCGCCGAGCAGGGCGAGGAGGCGCGTCAGGCCCTCGCGGCGGCCGACCTCGCCTACTTGAAGAGCGAGATCCCGACCGCCATCCAGCAGTCCATCGAGGGCGTGCGCCGCGTCATGGAGATCGTGCGCGCCATGAAGGACTTCTCCCACATGGGCGGCACCGAGATGAAGAACGTGGACCTGAACCGCGCGGTCCAGTCCACCGCGACCGTGTCGCGCAACGAGTGGAAGTACGTCGCCGACCTGGAAACCGACCTGGATCCGGAGCTGCCTGCGGTGCCGTGCCTGCCCGGCGAGCTGAACCAGGTGTTCCTCAACATGATCGTGAACGCGGCGCACGCCATCGCCGACAAGGTCAAGGGCAACCCGTCCCAGCGCGGCAAGATCACCATCTCCACGCGGCGCGGCGACGACTGCGTCGAGGTGCACATCGCCGACACCGGCACGGGCATCCCGGAGAACGTGCGCCCGAAGATCTTCGACCCCTTCTTCACCACGAAGGAGGTGGGCAAGGGCACGGGCCAGGGCCTGGCCATCGCGCACAACGTGGTGGTCAAGAAACACAAGGGAACGATCAGCGTGGAGAGCGTCGTGGGCGCGGGAACGACCTTCATCATCCGCCTGCCGCAGGGTGCGCCGGCGCCCGTCGCGGCGGAGGTCCCGGCATGAAGAACATCCTCTTCGTGGACGACGAGCCGCGCATCCTCTCCGCCCTGAAGCGCATGCTGCACGCACAGCGCGGCGAATGGAACATGACCTTCGTCGAGGGCGGCGCGGCCGCTCTCGAGGAGCTGGAGAAGGCGCGCTTCGACGTGGTCATCTCCGACATGCGCATGCCAGGCATGGACGGCGCCGCGCTGCTCATGGAGGTGCGCAGAAGACACCCGTCCGCCGTGCGCATCGTGCTTTCGGGCTACACCGACCTGGCCACGGCCATGCGCTCGGTCCAGGTGGCGCATCAGTTCCTGACCAAGCCGTGCGAGTCGGACGCGCTCCGGGACGTGGTGACGCGCGCGTGCAACCTCAGGGACCTGCTCGCCGCGCCCGCGCTCACCGCGCTGGTCGGCCAGATCGACGCGCTGCCGCCGGCGCCGCGCGTGTACAGCGAGCTGACCTCCGCGTTGCTCGACCCCGACGTGCCCATCGAGCGCATCGCCACAGTGGTCGAGCAGGACTACGCCATCTGCGCCAAGATCCTGCAGGTGGTCAACTCCAGCTTCTTCGCCCTGCCGCGAGTGGTCTCGAGCATTCGCCAGGCCATCAGCTACCTGGGCGTGAGCATGCTCAAGAACCTGGTCCTCACCGCCGAGGTCTTCCGCCAGTTCGAAGGCAAACGCATGCCTTCCTGGTTCTCCTTCGAGGAGGAGATCGAGCACGCCAGCCTCACCGCCCTGGTGGCCGGCAAGCTCCTGCCGGACAAGAAGGCCGCGGAGAACGCGCACACGGCTGCCATGCTGCACGACACGGGGCGCCTGATTTTCGCCGTCAAGCTGCCGGACGCCTACCGCGCCGTGGTCGAGGCCGCGGGCGGCGCGGACCGGCCGCTGTGCGCCGCCGAACGCGCCGCTCTGGGCGCGTCGCACGCCGAGGTCGGTGCCTACCTCCTCGGCATCTGGGGCATCCCCTACCCGATCATCGAGGCGGTGGCCTTCCACGAAGAGCCTCTCCGCACCAGCAGCCGCACGTTCGACGTGGTCGGCGCGGTGCACGTCGCCGACGCGCTGGCGCGCGAAGCGGTCTTCGGCACGCGCGCGCCGCCGCCCGACGCCGTCTACCTGGAGGCCGTGGGACGCGGCGCGTCCCTGCCCGAGTGGCGCGCCCTGGCGCAGCGCCTGGCGGGAGAGCTGGGCGTCGCGGAGCCCTCTTGCGCGAACCCGGGAGGCGGCAGATGAGCCCCGCCAACCCGGAACCGATCCTGCTGGTCGACGACAGCCCGGAGCTCTTGCAGGCGCTCACGCGCCAGCATCGCAAGGCCTTCAACCTGGTGACCGCGGAGGGAGCCGAGGAAGCCCTGCGACTCTTCCCTGAGAAGGGCCCCTTCCCCGTGGTCGTCTCGGACTTCCAGATGCCGGGCATGAACGGCATCGCTTTCCTCGGCAAAGTGCGCGAACAGTGGCCGGAGACGATCCGCATCATGCTCACCGGCCAGGCCGACGTGGACGTCGCGGTGAATGCCGTCAACCAGGGGCGCATCTTCCGCTTCCTGAGCAAGCCGTGCGAGAAGGAGCTGTTCGAATCGGTGCTGAGCGAGGCGCTCGAACAGCACCGCCTCAAGCAGGCGGAGACGGTGCTGCTCGAGCAGACGGTGCGTGGCAGCATCCAGGTGCTGGCCGACATCCTGGCGATCGTCAATCCGGCGGCGTTCGGCCGCGCCACGCGCGTGCGCAGCTACGTCGAGCAGCTCGTTCGGCGCATGGGGCTGGAGAATCCCTGGATGTTCGAGACGGCCGCGCTCCTGTGCCAGATCGGCTGCGTGGCCATTCCCGGCGAGATCATCGACCGGGTCGCGGCCGGCGAGGAGCTGTCCGCCGAGCAGCAGGAGATCTACCGCGTCCACCCGGCGATCGCGCGCCGCCTGCTGGTCCACATCCCGCGCCTGGGGCCGGTCGCCGAAATGGTCGCGCGCCTGTTCGAACCCTGGAAGGCGGACAGCGACGGAGACGCGGCGCAGCTCGGCAGCCGCGTCCTCGCCGCGGCCCTGGCCTTCGACGAGCTGATCGTGCGTGGCGCGGGCCGGGAGGCCGCGCTCGCCGCCCTGCGCGCCGAGGGTTCGCCCTACGACCCGCAGGTCCTCGCCGCTCTCGAGTTCGTCGAGGTGCCGGGGCAGGGCTCCACGGTGCACGTCCTCGAGGTGGCCGAGCTGCGCGTGGGCATGGTCCTGGACGAGGACCTGAACAACAAGGGCGGCATGCTGCTCGTGGCCAGGGGCCAGGAGGTCTCGCCGAGCATGCTTGAACGCCTCAAGAACTACGGGCGCATGGGATCACTGGAGGGGCCGATCCGCGTGCGCGTCACCGCCTCGCTGTGCGAGACGGAGCTGGTGAAACGTCCTACGGCAGGAGCACGGAGCAATGCCCTACCAGGTGCTGGTCGTCGATGACGAACCGAACGTGTCCGCGGCGCTGGCCAAGGCGCTGAGGAAGCAGCCCTACAAGGTGCTCGGCGCCGAGTCGCCGCTGGCGGCGCTGAGGGTCCTCGAAGAGCAGGACATCCAGGTGGTCATCTCCGACGAGATGATGCCCGGCATGACCGGCACCGAGTTCCTGGCCGAGGTGCGCAAGCGCCACCCGCAGACGGTGCGCATCATGCTCACCGGCCACGCCAGCGCCGAGGCGGCGATCAAGGCGATCAACGAAGGAGAGGTCTATCGCTTCTTCACCAAGCCCGCGAACAGCGCCGAGCTGGCGGCGACCATCCGCCAGGCCCTGACGCAGTACGAGCTGGCCAGGAAGAGCCGCCGGCTCTTGAACGAGTTCCGCCGCCAGACCGCCGTTCTCGACCAGCTCGAGCGCCGCCATCCCGGCATCTCGAACGTGGACCGGGACGACAGCGGCGCCTACGTCGTCGACGACACGGCGTGCGACGTCGACGACCTGCTGCGCCAGCTCGAGCAAGAGATCGGCCGCGGCCGCTGATTTCGGGCCGCTCGCGAGCGCGCCGCCGCGCGCGTGATTCCCGCTCCGGGCTCCCCATGGCGGGCGCCGGGCCCTATCATGCTTCGCTCCCGCGGGCCGCGGCCGGGGCGTCGGGCACCGGCCACCGCGCGGGATCCAGCACGGAGGTCGCGCCATGACCAACGCCATCACCACGCCCCCCGTCCCCAGGAACGAGCCGGTCAAGTCCTATGCCCCGGGCTCGCCCGAGCGCGCCGAGCTGAAGCAGGCCCTGCGCGCGCTGCGCGCCGAGGTCATCGAGATCCCGCTGGTCATCGGCGGCAAGGAGGTCACCAGCGGTGACCTGAAGGATGTGGTCGAGCCGCACGACCACGCCCGGGTGCTGGCGCGAGCACACCTGGCGCGCGAAGAGCACGTGGCGCAGGCCGTGGCGTCCTGCCAGAAGGCGCTGCGCGAGTGGTCGGCCATGAGCTTCGACGACCGCACCGCCGTGTTCCTGAGGATGGGCGAGCTGCTGGCCGGTCCGTGGCGCCAGCGCGTCAACGCCGCCACCATGCTCGGGCAGAGCAAGACGCCCTACCAGGCGGAGATCGACAGCGCCTGCGAGCTGATCGACTTCTACCGCTTCAACGTGGCCTACGCCCGCCAGATCCTGGCGCTGCAGCCGGACAGCGCGGCCGGCACCTGGAACCGCTGCGAGTACCGCAACCTCGAGGGCTTCGTCCTGGCGGTGACGCCCTTCAACTTCACGTCCATCGCCGGCAACCTGCCGACCGCGCCCGCCATCATGGGCAACGTCACGATCTGGAAGCCGTCGAGCACCTCGCTCTACTCCAACTACCTGCTGATGAAGATGTGGCAGGAGGCGGGACTGCCGGACGGCGTCATCAACTTCCTGCCCGGGCCCGGGCGCGTCATCGGCCAGCAGTTGCTGCCGCACGAGGACCTGGCCGGCATCCACTTCACCGGCTCAACCGACACCTTCCACATGATGTGGCGCACGGTGGGCGAGAACCTCGGCAGGTACCGCAACTACCCGCGCATCGTCGGCGAGACCGGCGGCAAGGACTTCGTCTTCGCCCACGCCTCGGCGGACGCGGCGGCGCTCACCACCGCCCTGCTGCGCGGCGCTTTCGAGTACCAGGGGCAGAAATGCTCGGCGGCGAGCCGCGCCTACGTGCCGCGCTCGCTCTGGGGCGAGGTCAAGGAGCGCCTCGTCGCCGAGATCGCCAGGATCAAGATGGGCGACCCGAGCGAGTTCGACACCTTCATGGGTGCGGTGATCGACGAGGCGTCCTTCGACAACACCTGCCGCTACCTCGAGGGCGCGCGCCGCGACCGTTCGTGCAGGATCGTCGCGGGCGGCGGCGCCGACAAGAGCAAGGGCTACTTCATCGAGCCGACGGTCATCGAGACCGCGGAGCCGCGCGTCACGACCATGTGCGAGGAGATCTTCGCGCCCGTGCTCACCGTCTTCCCCTACGAGGACGAGCGCCTGGAGGAGGCGCTCGAGCTGTGCGACACGACCTCGCCCTACGCGCTCACCGGCGCGGTCTTCGCGCGCGACCGGGCCGCGATCGCGCGCATCGGCCAGGCGCTGCGCCACGCCGCCGGCAACTTCTACATCAACGACAAGCCGACCGGCGCCGTGGTCGGACAGCAGCCTTTCGGCGGCGGCCGCGCCTCCGGCACCAACGACAAGGCCGGCTCGCTCTTGAACCTGCTGCGCTGGACGAGCGTGCGCGCCATCAAGGAGAACCTGCTGCCGCCGGCCGAGTGGCGCTATCCGCACATGGCCGAGGCGTAAGCGGCGGCGCGGGGCGTCGCGGCTTCTCGGTTTGGAGCCGGAGGGGAGGGAAGGGAGGGGAAGGGAAGTGTGAGCGGAGCGATCGCAGCCGCTTCCCCGGCTTCCGGGGACGGAGGGTATTCCGCGAACCCAAGCGAACGCCCGAGAAGGGGAGGGGACGGGGAGGTGTGCGGAGCGATCGCGGCCGTTTCCCCGGCCTCCGGGGTCGGATGGGCGACTCCCGGTGCATCGCCTGCGCGACGAACGAACTGCGGCTCGTCAAGGCGTAGGCGATGCTCGCGCTTCCGTGGCGTGAGGAACGGCAGGTGTGAAGAGGTACGAAGTCGCCGCCGGCCCCTTCACCGGGGAACCGCCGCTCCGCTCCCGTTCCGCGCCGTCCCGATGCTCAGCGTGACGTGAGCCTGCTCCAGGGCGACGTACTTGCGGTAGGCGATTGCGGGCGGGAGAAGAGCCCGCTCCCGCCCCGGAATGAGTGCACCGCGCCAGGCGTCGCCACGCCGCGGTTGAGCCGCGGGCGCCCCGCCCGCCGGATCCAACCGCGGTCCGCGCTGAACGCTGACAGCCGACAGCTTCTTCGGCCAGACGCCGCTCCCGCCCCGGAATGAATGCACGGCGCGCGGACAGACCAGCGGGATCAGCGTGCCACGAAACACGAGTCGGTCGAATCCCGAGAGCTTCCCGGTGATTCGCGAGCAGAAACGCGATAGAAGGTCCTTCAAGCTCCACTTTTGGGTTGCGAGCGAAACCCGCGCCAGGAAGGAGAACGCCGTGGGCTTCATCGGACGCCTGTGCTTGAAGGGCCTGGCCGCCATCCTGCCGCTCGGCCTCACCATCTACCTGCTCTACTGGCTGGGAAGCACGGCCGAGAGCCTGCTGGCGCCGCTGCTCATGAAGATCCTGCCCGAGGGGCGCTACCTGCCCGGCATGGGCGTGGTCTTCGGCCTGATCGCGGTGTTCTTCGTCGGCGCCTTGATGACGACCTATGTGGCCAACTGGTTCTTCGCCAGGGGCGAGCGGATCGTCGCCCGCATTCCCGTGGTGAAGACCATCTACGGCGCCCTCAAGGACAGCATGGCGGTCTTGGGTGGAGGCTCCAAGCAGCGCCTCTCGCAGGTGGTGCTGGTGCGCATGGGCGAAGGGAGCGGCCAGATCCTCGGCTTCCTGACGCGCGACGACGTCCGGGAGATCACCGGCGCCGAGGGAACGGTTGCGGTCTACCTGCCGCTCGCCTACCAGATCGGCGGGATCACGGTCCTCTTGCCGCGCGCAGCAGTACAGCCGGTCAACATGAGCGCGGAGGACGCGCTGCGCTTCGCCGTGACCGCCGGCATGTCCGGCTCCTGAGGCGCCGCCCCGCCCGACGCTACATGAACCGGCGGATCACGGTGGCGCGGTCCGGCAGGAGCACCGAATCGCCCGCGGCCAGGCGGTCGAGGCGCTTGGGCTCGGGCAGGCGGTCCGCCTGCGGCGGCAGGCGGTACATGTAGAGGTCGGTGCCGGCCTTCGCCGACTTGAGGTCGACGATCGCCAGGCCGATCTGCCGGTCCTCGATCTGCGTGTTGCTGGTCACCGCGCCGATGTACTTGCCGCCGCGGTCGACGATGGGGTTGCCGGAGCGCACCAGGCGCTTGCCCTTGCCCTCGATCTCGAAGCGGACCACCTGGCGCGCGCGCGCGTGCTCGTGGCGCAGCATGATCTCGCGGCCGACGAAGAAGGGCTTGTGGAACTTCACCGAGCTGCCGTAGCCGGCCTCCGCCGGCGTGATGTCGTGCTCGCCGGCCAGCTCGTGGCCCCAGAGCGGGAAGCCGGCCTCGATGCGCGTCGAGTCGCGCGCGCCGAGCCCGGTGGGCCGCAGGCCGAAGCGCTCGCCGCGGGCGAGCAGCAGCCGCCACAGGTCGACGAGCCGGTCCGGGTGGACGAGGATCTCGAAGCCGACCTTGGCGCCGGTGTAGCCGGTGGTCGAGATCAGCGCGTTGATGCCGTTGATCTCCCCCTCGACGAACTCGAAGCGCTTCCGCAGGCCGAGGCGCGCCATGAGACGCGGGTTCTCGGCTGCGGCGGCGAGGATCTCGAACGAGCGCGGCCCCTGCAGCGCCAGGTCGACGCGGCGCTCGGCGCCGGCGGACTCGGCCTTGAGGTTGACGATCTCGGGCGGGCCGTCGGCCTTGATCCAGCGCCGGTCGCGGTCGAGGAAGAACTCGCCCGTGGCCGCGGCGCGGATCCAGGCCTCGTCCTTCTCGGCGTTGGCGGCGTTGACCACCAGCAGGATGCGGTCGTGGGCGCGGCGGTAGACCAGGATGTCGTCGATGCAGCGGCCGTCCGGGTCGAGCAGGTAGCTGTAGTGGCACTGCCCATCCCAGAGCCAGGCGACGTAGTTGGTGGTGACCGCGTCGAGGAAGCGCTGAGCCGTGTCGCCGCGCACCTCGAGCACGCCCATGTGCGCCACGTCGAACAGCCCGGCCCCTTCCCGCACCGCGCGGTGCTCGTCGGCGATCGGCCCGTAGCGCACCGGCATGTGCCAGCCGGCGAACGGCACCATGAACTCCTTGTCGCCGAGCTTCAGGTGCTCCTCGAACAGGGGCGTGCGGCGCAGCGGCAGCTCCGGCGGCTGGTAGCGGTACTCGGCGCGCGCGAGCGCGGGCGCGGGCACGTGCTTCTGGCCGGCGTAGTAGGCCTTCTCGCGTGCGAACAGGTCCGGGCGGCGCTGGAAGAGCTCGGCCGCGCCGGGCTCCTCGCCCGGCCCGGGCAGACGGCGTGATGCGCGCCAGCCCCAGAGCACTCCCGCACCGGCAGCCGCGGCGTCGCTGCTGCGAAGCTGGCCGAGCACCTGGCGCGTGCTCTCGGCCGGCGCGAGCAGCACGAGCGCGCCCTCCTCCTCGCAGGCGACCAGGGTGTCCACTCCGGCGATGGCGCACGAGGCGTGCTGCCCGGGCGCGAGCGCGAGCTTCCGGCCGGCGGCGTGCTCGAGGAAGCGCAGGGACTCCGGTCCGAACAGCGCCAGCGCCGAGAACAGCTCCTGCGGCGCCTCGCGCAGCACGCTCCCCTGGCAGTCGGAGCGCAGCGAGAAGCCCAGCTCGCGCCCGGCGTGCGGCTCGGGCGTGGACACGTCCTCCACCATCACCGGCCCCTCGAGCTTCTTGAAGACGTCGTCCTCGTCGAAGAGCACGTAGCCGTCCGAGAGAGCGCGCAGCCAGCGGCGCACGCGCGCGTGGCGCGCGGCGTTGGTCAGGAGCAAGTAGCGCCGCCAGCCAGGCACGCGCTCAGGCAAACGCAGGACCAGGACGTCGTCGATCGCCCGGCCGGCGCGGTCCAGCAGGAAGGTGCGCGTGAGCCCTCCCCGCGCGAGCGCCGACACGTCCGCCGTGCCGGCGCTCTGCATGAAGTAGTGCGCGCGCTCCGATTCGACCTCGAGGATGCCGAGGCCGGGCTCGTCCACCACCACGCAGCCGCGCTCCGGGAGGCGCGCCGGCTTGACGTCGACCCGCTCTGGCGCGGCCAGGGCGTCGAAGTGCGGGTAGCCGCTGGCTGATGGTGGCGGGCCCAGGCGGCTCTCGATCAGCTCGTTCACGCCGGCGCGCGCCTGCTCCAAGAGGTCGAGGTCGATCTTGCCGCGCCCGACGTAGCCCGAGGTCTCGAGGTAGCGGAAGGGCTGGACGTTCTTCAGGACCGTAGCGAGCAGCTCGGCCACGCGGTCCATGTCCTCCTCGCCGTAGCCGAGCTGGGTCATCCAGACCGTGCCCAGGCGGATGGCCGAGGGGTGCACCGCGCTCACGTCGCCGCGCACCGTGTTCTTGTTCACGACCATGCCGGCGAGGTCGAGGATGCGGCCCGCGATCTCCCCGGTGAGGCGGTGTGCGCCGCGCGCGGGGAGCGAGTTCAGGTCCACCAGCGAGAGATGCGAATCAGTGCCGCCGTAGCAGATCTTGACGCCGCGCTTCTCGATGCCGGCGGCGAGCGCCTTGCTGTTCTTGACCACGCGCTCCATCATCTCGCGGAAGGTGCCAGTACCGGCCAGGTGGAAGGCGACCGCCTTGGCGGCGATGTTGCCGACGTGCGGCCCGCCCTGCTCGCCGGGGAAGACGCCGGTGTTGACGCGCTGCGCCAGCTCGCGGTTGGTGGTGAGAATGACCGCGCCGCGCGGCCCGCACAGCGACTTGTGCGTGGTGAAGGTGATCACGTCGGCGCGGCCGACCGGGTTCGGGTACTGCTTGCCGACGATCAGGCCGGCGTAGTGGGCGACGTCGGCGAACAGGTAGCAGCCGCCCGCCACCGTGTCGCAGATGGCGCGCAGGCGCTCCCAGTCGATGCGCCACGGGTAGGCCGAGGCGCCGCCGATGAGCATGCGCGGCTGGTGCGCGCGGGCGAGCTCCGCCACCTGCTCGTAGTCGATCTCGCCGGTCTTCGGGGAGACGCCGTAGGAGACGATGTTGTAGCTCTTGCCCGAGCGGTTGGCCTTGGAGCCGTGCGTCAGGTGCCCGCCTTCGACCAGGCTCATGCCCAGGACCGTGCTGCCGAGCGGCACGAGCGCCTGGTAGACCGCGTTGTTGGCCGCCGCTCCCGAGAGCGGCTGCACGTTGGCGAAGATCTCGTCCGCCGGCACCGCGCTGGTGGCGAACAGCTCCTTGACGCGCTTCTGGGCGATGGCCTCGACGAAGTCGGCGTACTCGCAGCCGCGGTAGTAGCGCAGGTCGGAGTAGCGCCGATAGTAGGCGAGGTGCGTGACCAGGTCGGCCCAGCGCCGGTTCTCCGCCTCGGTCATGCGCCAGGACGGATACCCTTCGGCGTAGAGGTTGTTGAAGCTGCCGGCCAGGATCTCGCGCACCGGGTCCGGGCAGGCGCTCTCCGAGGCGATGAGGATGAGCTTGCGCACCTGCCGCTCGCCCTCGATCTCGGCCAGGCGCGCGATGGTCGGGTCGGCCTCTTTCGCCGGGATGCGGAACAGATAGTCGGCGCTCTCGCGCGCCGCGTCGCCGCGCGCGGGCTTCTGCTTGGTCTTCGAGTCGCTCGGATTCACGTCAGAACCTCCGCTGCAAGGCAAGCGGACCATTCTGCCCCGCGCGCCGCCCTGCGTCGAACCCTTTTCCCGGGGCCGCGCCGGGGCGCTCAGCGTAAGAGCATCAGCGACGACAGGGGGAGGGACACGATCCGCGGGTCGCCCGCGGACTCGTCGTCGGTCTGCGAGACCAGGAGCCCGAAGGGCGCGCGGTTCGCGGCGTGTTCGATGAAGGTGCGCAAGCCCTCCGTGTCGCGCAAGGGGTCGATGCGCCGCTGGTATTTCACCTCAAGCGGGATCTTGACCGTGCCCAAGGACAGCACGAAGTCGATCTCCGGCTCCCCCGCCCGCTCCGGAACATGGGCGACGTCCAGCCCGGGGATGGAGCAGAGCGTGGCGCCCACGACGCTCTCGGCGAGGCGCCCGGCCTCGATCGTCAACGCGGGCTGCTTCTCCAGGGCGAGCGGCTCGAGCGGCACGAACTCCTGCAGCCAGCTTGCGCGCAACGCGTGGTCGGCCAGGCAGATCTTCGGGTTGCCCCGGCTGCGCTCGAGCCGGATCTCCAGCGGAGGCACCAGGCGGATCAAGAGGGTGTCGGCGAGGAAGCGCAGGTAGTGGCGCACCCGCTGCACCCCCACGTTCGCCGCCAGAGTCCGCTGGACCTCCCGCCCCAGGAGCTGCACGCCGGGCGTCTGGCCCGCGCAGCGGCAAGCCAGCCGGAACAGCTCCTCCAGGAGCTGCGGGTCGCGCCTGCGGCCGCGCTCGCCCACGCGCAGGTCGTGCTGAATGACCCTGCGGATGACCGTCTCGTTGAGTTGATCGGCGAGGAGCGGCCAGGGAACGTCGCGCCGCTCGTGGGCCAGGGGGTAGCCGCCCCGCTCGGAGAAGAGCCGGAACGCCTCGTCGCGCTGGGGCTTGATCGTGCGCCCGCGGGCGGCGAGGCCCTGCCAGAATCCCTTGTCCTGGAGGACCTCGAGGCCGTTGTCCTGGAGCTCCGGGCGCCCGAGGTCGCCGCCGCGGAAGCTGGCGATCTCGGTCAGAGAGAGCACGCCCGTCTCGATCGTGGTGATGCGTCCCGCGAGGCTGTCTCGCCCGGCCTCGATGCGCAGGGCGGAGCTTCCCGTGACGAGAACGCGCGTCGCCGCGTGGTCGACCAGGAACTTGAGCTGCGGCGCCCAGTCCTTGAGGTTCTGGACCTCGTCGAGGACGAGGTAGGTCTCTCCACCCGCGTGCGCGACTTGGTTCAACGTCTGGCCGAGAACGGTCTTCTCGAACCAGTCCACGATGCGCAGGATCGGCTCCTTCAGCCGCGCCTCCGGCAGCTCATCGAACTGAACGGCGAAAACCTGGCGCGGCGGAACGCCACGTTCCAGCAGGTCCTGGATGACCTGGCGCAGGGCCGTGGTCTTCCCGACCTGGCGCGGGCCCCGTACGACGACGATGGGCGCGAGTCGCGCCGCGAAGCGGCGGTGAATCATGGACACGAGGTGGCGCCTCGTTGCCGGCAGGGGCCGCTGCGGCTTGCCGGCCCACCACGGGTTCATCCTGTCGATATCCGCGATCAGACCCGAGGGCAGCCCAGGCGCCGGAAACAGGAGCTGCTGGTCCATCAACCGATCCTCAGGCCGTTCGAACGGAACAGGACATCCGCAACGTCGCGCGCCACGCCGCCGGGCATAGTCCTCCAGTTCCTCTGCGCCGATCCCGCGCGCTGAGTGGCCACGTGGCGCCTGACCTTCAATCCCAATGCCTCCAGACTCGGACACGGCCGGGCTCGACAATCCAGAGCCTCCCACCTAGCCCCGGAACAAGCGTGTGCCCCCCCGAAATCCGCATGGGCGGAGCCCTCCG
>DYIW01000140.1:12624-14683 GCA_020723465.1 Phycisphaera mikurensis | reverse complement strand
GCCAGAACGCCGCAGCCGGCCCCCCGCCGCCGCAACCCGAAGGGCCGGGCCGAGTAGCTTCGCATGGCTGCGTTGCTCGTCGTCGGCGTGTCTCTCCGTTGACACGACTCCTCCTCGCGCCTTGCCCTGCTCGCTCCTCGACCCGGCGCGGCTACCGGTAGATTCCTGCTCAGGCCCTCAGCCGAGCCGCTTCTTCCATTCGCGCAGCTTCAGCAGGGCGTCGAGCGGAGCGAGCGTGTCCGGGTCGAGGCCGCGCAGCTCCTTGCCGAGCGCCTGGGCCGGATCCTCGAAGAGGGACCCCTGCGTCTTGCGTGGCGCATGCGCGCCGCGCGGCGTGAGATCCGGGTTGCCCTTCTCCAGGTCGGCGAGCACGGCCTGCGCGCGCTCCAGCACGGCCCGCGGCACGCCCGCCAGGCGCGCCACGTGGATGCCGTAGGAGCGGTCGGACCCGCCCTCGACGATGCGGTGCAGGAATACGATTTCCTCGCCCCATTCGCGTACGGCCACGTTCAGGTTCACCACCCCCGGGAACACGGCGGCCAGGTCGATGAGCTGGTGATAGTGTGTGGCGAAGAGCGTGCGCGCGCGCCGGACCAACAGCAGGTGCTCGGAGATGGCCCAGGCCAGGGCCAGGCCGTCGAAGGTGGACGTGCCGCGGCCGACCTCGTCCAGGATGACCAGGCTCCGGGCCGTGGCGTTGTTCAGGATGTTCGCGGTCTCGGTCATCTCCACCATGAACGTGGAGCGGCCGCGCGCCAGGTCGTCCGAGGCGCCGACGCGGGCGAAGATGCGGTCAGAGACCGAGACGCGCGCGCGCCGGGCCGGCACGAAGCCGCCCATCTGCGCCAGGATCTGGATGAGGGCGACCTGGCGGATGAAGGTCGATTTGCCGGCCATGTTGGGACCGGTGACGATGGCCAGCCGGCGTTTGCCGCCGTCCAGGCGGCAGTCGTTCGGCACGAACTGGGACGCGCCCATGGTCGCGGCCAGCACCGGATGGCGCCCTTCCTCGATCTCCAGGGCGCCGCCATCGTCGACTTGCGGCCGCGTGTAGCCATGCAGCGCCGCCACCTCGGCCAGCGAGCAGAGCGCGTCCAGCTCGCCCAGGGCGGCGGCCGTCTGCTTGATGGGCTCGAGCTGTTCGAGCACGCGCGCGCACACCTGCTGGAACAGGTCGAACTCCAGCTCCTTGGCGCGATCTTCGGCGCTCAGCACCTTGGCCTCGTACTCCTTGAGGCGCGGCGTGACGTAGCGCTCGGCGTTCTTCAGGGTCTGCTTGCGCGCGTAGTCGGCCGGAACCTGGCCGCGGAAGGAGTTGGTCACCTCGAGGTAGAAGCCGAACACGCGGTTGAAGCCGACGCGCAGGTTGGGGATGCCGGTGCGCTCCGCCTCCTGCTGCTGGTAGCTCAACAGGAAGCGGCGGCCGTCGCGGTGGATGGCGCGCAGCTCGTCCAGCTCGGCCGAGAAGCCGTCGCGGATCAGGCCGCCCTCGCGCAGGGCCAGCGGCGGATCGTCGACCAGCGCGGCCTGCAGGTGCGCGGCCAGCTCGGGCAGGGGATCGAGGCGCTCGAGCAGGGAGCGCAGGTCGGCGGCGTTTTTCTCCTCGAGCGTCTGGCGCAGGGCGGGCACGGCCTCGAGGGAGGCGCGCAGGCCGGCGAGGTCGCGCGCGCTGGCGCGGTTCGTGACCACGCGCGTCAACAGCCGCTCGACGTCGCACACGCCGCGCAGGCGCTCGCGCAGGCGCTGGCCGGCGCCGCGGTCGAGGAGCAGCTCCTCCACCGCGGCCTGGCGCCGCTCGATGGCCGGGACCTGGCGGAGCGGGGCGAGCAGCCACTCGCGCAGGCGGCGCGCGCCCAGCGCGGTCACGGTTTGGTCGAGCACGAACAGGAGCGAGCCGTCCTTGCGTCCCTCGCGCGTGGTCTCGGTCAGCTCCAGGCAGGAGCGCGTGGCGCGGTCCAGGACCAGTCGTTCGCCCTCGGCGTCGAGGCGCGGCGCGTTCAGGTGCCCGAGGGCGGTCTTCTGCGTCTCGGCCAGGTAGCGCAGGGCCGCGCCCGCCGCC
>DYIW01000140.1:0-12614 GCA_020723465.1 Phycisphaera mikurensis | reverse complement strand
ACCACGGGCGAGTCGTCGTCCAGGCCGAAGCCGGCGAGGGTGGCGACGCGGAAGTGCTCGTTCAGCGCTTCCCGGGCCGAGGCGCGCTCGAACTGCCAGTCGGGGCGCGCCGTGACGGCGGAGCGCACGTGCTGCAGGAGCACGGCTTCGACGCCAGAGTCGCGCGCGGATTCCGCCACCAGCACCTCGGCCGGCCGGTAGCGGCTCAAGGCGTCGGCCAGGTCGGCGCGCGCGGCCTCGGCCACCAGGAACTCGCCGGTCGAGAGGTCGACGAGCGCGAGGCCGACCTGGCGGCCCGCGGCGGCGTGGAGCGCGCACAGGTAGTTGGGTGCGCCGCGCTCGAGCAGGTCCTCCTCGGTGAGCGTGCCGGCCGTGACGATGCGCGTCACGCGTCGGTCCACTACGAGCGTCGCGTCCTTCGGGTCCTGGACCTGGTCGCAGATGGCGACGCGGAAGCCCAGGGCCACCAGCTTCTTCAGGTACTGGTCGGCGCTGCGCACCGGCACGCCGGCCATGGGGATGGCGTCCGCCCCCTTCTGGCGCGAGGTCAGCGTCAGCCCCAGTACCTTGGAGACCGTGCGCGCGTCGTCGTAGAACATCTCGAAGAAATCCCCCATCTGGAAGAAGAGGATCTCTCCGGGATGCTCCGCCTTCCAGCGGTGGAACTGGGCCATCGCCGGGCTGAGCTTCCTGCTGTCCGCCTGCTCGATCATGTGAGGAAGACGTTCCTGCGCGAAACCGTCCCACTCTACGAAAAAGCCGCGCTGGCGCCGCTCCCGCTTCCGGCGCGGGGAGAGGCGCGGCATGGGTCTCCAGGTCCACTTCCGGCAGAGAGCCCCTTGAAAACTCGGCGTACATGTGTCGATATCGGAGGGATACGTTCCCATCCCAGGGCGGTGGCGCAGGCCCGCGCCCGCCACGAGGAGATCAGACCGGATGATGCGTGCAACCCTTCTTGCCATGACGATTGTGACGGCGGCCCTGGCGGCCGGTTGCGACCCCTCGGACAGCCAGGACGGTGGGAAGCGCGGGAAGCCTCAGCAGCAGGTGCAAGGGCCGGGCGGGCGCCAGCCTCTGAAGTTCCGGGCGCCGCCGAACGCGGCGCAGGTGCGGCAGCAGAACGGCGGCCAGGGCGCGGCCTTGAAGAAGGCGCCGCGGGGCCCGGGCCAGAAGAATGCCACCGGCATCAACCGGCTTTACGCGCGCACGGACGCGGGCAAGGCGTCCCTGTTCATCGACAACAAGGGCAGCGCGATCGTCGAGCTGCTCGAGCAGGACGGCAGGACCCCACGCGCGGTGGAAGCCAAGATGCTGGAGGTCTGGATTCGCGGGATGGGCGACCAGGAGATGGTGAGGGGATGGCTGCAGGCGCTGAAGGACTCGAAGGCGCAGGCGGGGGGAGAGGGCGAGGTCCCGGCGGAGAGTCCGGCACCCGCGGAGGGCCAGCCTCCGGCCGAGGGCCAGGCTCCGGCCGAGGGCCAGGCTCCGGTCGAGGGGCAGGCTCCGGTCGAGGAGCAGGCTCCGGCTGAGGGGCAGGCTCCGGCTGAGGGGCAGGCTCCGGCTGAGGGCCAGGCCGCGCCGGGGGAGCAGGCTCCTGCTGGCGGCGAGGGAAGCGGGGAAGTCAAGAAGTCGTTCCGCTTCCGCAGCCGGCCGAACCTGGTCAAGCTCGGCTCGGCGTTGACGGTCGACGTGATCGACAAGAGCAGCGGGGAGGCGGTCGCCTACCGATTCCGCGTGCCGGCTGACTATCGCTGAGCAAGGCGCCGCGGGCGGGTGCGGCCTCTGGCACGCGCCTCCTCAGCAGAGCGCGTCCGGTCCGAACGAGTCGGGCAGAAGATCCGCGAGCGTCGTGCTGCGGAAGCGGCCATCCTTGTCCGCGAGGTGCACCGTGAGACCGGGCGCGAACTCGTTCAGGACCTGCCGGCACGCTCCGCACGGCGAGGCGCCCGGGCCAGTCGCCACCGCCAGGGCCTGGAACGACCGCTTGCCCTGGGCCACGGCCGTGAAGAGCGCCACGCGCTCGGCGCATACCGTCAGCCCGTAGGAGGCGTTCTCGACGTTGCAGCCGGTCACCACCGAGCCGTCCGCGAGCAGGAGAGCGGCGCCCACGGCGAAGCGCGAATAGGGCGCGTACGCCCGGGCACGCGCGGCGAGCGCCAGGGACACGAGTTCTTCCGGCTTCATCTGTTCTCTCCAGGCGCGCGGCCGGCGCCCGCTCGGGAGCGGGAGCGGGGCGCCTTGCGCGAGCGCCGCGCGTACAATTGTGCCCATGAGCGGCGCCGAGGTCGAGCAGGCCCTGATCGACAAGGTCGTGGATCTGCTGCTGCACGCGCGCAGCGTGCTCTTCATCACCGGCGCGGGCATGTCCGCGGACTCGGGCCTGCCCACCTACCGCGGCATCGGCGGCCTGTACGAGCGGAACACCACGGACGAGGGCATTCCCATCGAGGAGGCGCTCTCGGGCGAGATGCTGCAGCACCGGCCCGAGCTCTGCTGGAAGTACATCCTGCAGATCGAGAGGGCCTGCCGCGGCGCGCGCCCGAACCGCGGGCACGAGATCATCGCCCAGTTCGAGCGCCGGTTCGAGCGCTGTTGGGTCCTGACGCAGAACGTGGACGGCTTCCACGCGGCCGCCGGCACGCGCTGCCTCATCCCCATCCACGGCGACATCCACCGGCTTTCCTGCATGACGTGCAGCCACGGCGAGCTGGTGGCCGACTACGCGCATCTCGCCGCGCTGCCGCTCTGTCCGCGCTGCGGGGGGATCGTGCGCCCCGGGGTGGTGCTCTTCGGCGAGATGCTGCCGTACGCCGCGCTGGCGGAGCTGAGCCGCCAGGTGGCCCTGGGCTTCGATCTCGTCTTCTCCATCGGCACGACCAGCTCCTTCCCCTACATCGTGATGCCGGTCCTGGCCACGCACGCGAGCGGCGGCAAGAGCGTCGAGATCAACCCGGGGCTGACCGAGGTGTCGCACATCGTCGACGTCAAGGTCCCCTGCGGTGCGCGGGTCGCCCTGGAGCGCATCGACGCCGCCTACGCGGCACGCACGCCGGCGCGCGGGCAGGCCGCCGAGTGAGTCCCTCGCGGCCGGGCGGCGGCCGGCCGTGCCAGGAGCCGGGGCGCGGGCGTTGCCGGCCGGCCCGGGCCAGCTATTGGGTATACTGGGTGTATTCCCGCGCCGCGGCCGCCGGGCGCGCACATTCGATGGGGCTGCTGGTATGTGGACCATGAAGCGCTTCCTCCTGCTGGCAGCCGGCGTCCTGCTCGCGTCCCTGGCGCTCGCGCGCCTGGGCGACGGGCACGGCGGCGAGGTCCCGCCCCCGGACCCGCCGCCGCCTGGCACGGACATCGGCGGCGGTCCAGACTCCGGCGGCGGCGGCCTTCCCGGCCACGGAGATCCCGGCCCAGGCCCGGGTCCGCCCAAGCCACCGCCGGATGCCCCGACCCCCCCGCGTCCCAAAGACCCGGGCGCGGCCAAGGACCCGCAGAAGCCCGGCCAGACGCCACAGGCTCCGATCACCCCGTCAGGGCCCTCCGGACCGAGAACTCCTGGCCCGGGCATGGCCGGCAAGAAGAACCGGCCGACTGCTTCCCTCGATCACTGGGACGTGTGGTGGAAGTTCAACAAGGACCCGTACCTGAACCTGCGCAGCCGGGTGCGCGCCGCGGCGCCGCAGTCCGGCGCGGCCGCGTTTCTGACCGGCATCGGCCGCAAGGTCGAGGAAACCGCCTGGAACGGGCCCTCGAGCCACGACGTGGAAGAGGTCATCGTCCCGGCCTTGAGGACCGCGCTCCAGTCCGACGACACCGAAATCCTCGACTCGGCCATCATCGCGCTCGGCCGCATCTCCTCGGGTGAGCTCGCCGCCGCGGCCGCGGCCGACGTGCGCTCTGCCCTGGGAAGCCACCGGACCACGGTGCGCCAGTCTGCCATCCTCGCGCTCGGCATCCTCGAGCACCGCGGATCCATGCCGGTCCTCTGGGAGGTGATGAACGACACGGCCAAGGGGCGGGACCTCCTGGGCTCGAGCGGGCCGGTGCAGGGAGTGGAGCGGGCGTTTGCCGCTCTGGCGCTCGGCCTGGTCTGCGGTCCGGAAATGGCGCTGCAGCTCCGGCGCATCGTGGAGCGCTGCGAGGCCGAGGACGTGGAGGTCACGGCCGGCGCCGTGCTCTCGCTCGGGCTGATTCCCGAGGCGGCGAGCGACAGCGTACCCTTCCTGGCGGAGCGGCTCGAGGACGAGACCCTTGAGCGCCGCATCCGCGCGCAGATCCCGATCTCGCTGGCGCGTCTGGGCGAGCCGGCCGCGGCGGCCGTGCCGGGGCTCTTCCGCCTGGCCTGCGATCGCGGCACGGACGGCGCGGTGCGCGCCTCCTGCGTCATCGCCCTGGGGAGGCTCGCGTCCGCTCGCGACGAGGAGGTCGTGACGGGCCTGAGGAAGGTGGTGCAGAAGGACTCGGACGCGCAGCTCCGGCACTTCGCGCTCATCGCGCTCGGCCAGATCGCCGCCGGCGCGCTCTCCGAGGAGCGCCGCGACAAGGAAGGGGCCGACGCCATCGTGCGCCTGCTCAGCGCCGAGATCGCCGCGCCCGGCCACGGCATGGATCTGCCCTGGGCGGTTCTCGCCGCCGGTATCGCCGGCAACGCCTATGCTCAGGGCGCCGCCGAGGTGAGTGCGCTGGTCGCGGAGCTGATGGGCCTGTTCAAGTCGACCGGCAATCCCGAGGACGCGGGCGCCATGGCCATCGCGCTCGGGCTGCTCGGGGCGCCAGAGGCCGGCGCGCCCTTGCTCGAGCGCTTCCTCGAGAGCAACGACGCGGCGCTCAAGGGGCACTGCGCCGTGGCGCTCGGGCTGGTCGGCCACCGCGCGGCCGCGGGGGCGCTCGAGCAGGCGCTGTTCGAGCACCACGACGCGCGCCTGCGCGTGGACGCGGCCACCGGCCTTGGCCTGATGGGCAACGTGGAGGCCTCGACCCGCCTGGTCGAGATGCTGGCGGCGGCGCCGACCTTCGCCGTGACGGGCGCGGTGGCGCAGGCGCTCGGCTGCATCGCGGACCGGCGCGCCGTGCGCCAGCTCGCCGCGCTGGTCGAGGACGACACGCAGAGCGCCGCGGTGCGCGGCTTCTCCTGCGTCGCGCTCGGCCTGATCGCCGAGAAGACCCCTCTGCCCTGGAACGCGCCGCTCTCGATCAACTCCAATTACGCCTCGGAGCTGGCGGCGCAGGCCGAGGTGCTGGACATCTTCTGAGCCGCGGGCGCGCGGCGCCGTCCGTCAGTAGCGGATCTCGAACTCCTGCAGGCCTTCGACCGGCTCCGGCGTCGCGTCGATGGCCGTGACGCGCGCCAGCGGCGGTCCCTCGCGGCAGAAGGCGACGAAGGCGTCGAGCAGCGCCTGCGGCCCCTCCGCCACCGCCTCCACCGAGCCGTCCGGACGGTTCCGGATCCAGCCGGCGACCTCCAGCAGGCGTGCGCGCTCGTACACCGCGGCGCGATAGAAGACCCCCTGCACGCGGCCGCGGATGCGCAGGTGGAGGCGCTTGTGGCTCGGTTCCGGCTCCGGCATGGTCGTGTGGCTCGCTCGAAGGCCCCAAGGCGAGACCATCATTCTGACGATGGTTGGCCAGCGAGTCGAGCCGCGTTAGCATCTTCTCGTTCAGGCGATGATCCTCACGGTCACTCCCAACCCTTGCGTGCACAAGACGGTCGCCTACCGCGACCCGGCGGACGACCGGGTCGTGGTGCGGCCGGTGGAGTCGCGCTACCAGGGCGGCGGCAAGGGGATCAACGCCGCGCGCGCGGCGCGGGCGCTCGGGCACGAGGTACTCGCCCTGACCACCTGCGGCGGGACCGTTGGCCGACTGCTGCTCGAGGGGCTGGCGGCCGAGGGCATCCCGTGCGATGCGGTCGAGGTGGGGCGGCCGACGCGCATGAGCACGTTCCTCTACGAGCGCGCGTCAGGCCGCATCCGCGAGTACCTCGAGGGCGGCTACCCGCTGGAGGCGGCCGAGGTCGAGCGCCTGCAGGAGCGTTTTCTGGCGCTCCTGCCCCGCGCCGCCGTGGTCACCCTGAACGGCTCGACCGCCGGCCGCGCGCTCGACCGTTTCTACGCCTGGGCGGTCGAGCAGGCGCGCGCCGCCGGCCGCAAGGCGATCGTCGATACCTACGGTCCGCCGGCGGTGCCGGCCGCCCTGGCCCGGCCGTACATGGTCAAGGCCAACCTGGATGAGATCGGCTCGTCCTTCGGCGTGGACACGAGCCGCCCGGGCGCGGCCGACGACTTCGCTCGTTCCCTGCTCGACCAGGGCATCGAGCGGGTGCTGCTCACGAACGGCGAGTCCGGGGCGTGGCTGTATGCGCGGGGCGAGCGCTGCGGCGTGCGCGCACCGCGGGTGCGCGAGATCAACCCGGTGGGCAGCGGCGACGCCATGCTGGGCGCGGTGGCCGGGGGGATCGAGGCCGGCCAGGACCTGGTCGAGGCGGTGCGGCTCGGGGCCGCGGCCGGCGCGGCGAATGCCGCCCGTCTGGGCGTGTGCGACTTCACCCGGGAAGAGGTCGAGGCGCTGCTGCCGCAGGTCGAGGTCGTCCGCCAGGACTGAGGCGCGCCGCGCCTCTCCTGGGCCGCCTCGTTACTCGCGGCGCACGGCGTAGAGGCGCAGCACCTCGTCTTGCTCGGCCATGGGTTCGGTGGCGAGGAGGACCGCGACCACACCGGCGGCGTGCTCCAGACTGAACAGGTGCTTGCCGCCCCGGACGACCACGTGGTGCTCCTGTCCGTCGAGCAGGAACGGCCGCAGGTCCTCGACGTGCTCGGCGAAGCGCACCCGCCTTTCGCCGAAGAAGCGCACCGCGTGCGCCTTGGTGAAGCTGAAGGCGATGACCTCGGCGCCAGGAGGCACGGCCGTCTGGATGGCGGCGCCGAACTCGCGCGTGCCGAAGCGGCTGTTCGAGCGCACCGCCACCGCGGGCTCGGCGAAGATCAAGAACACGGCGAGCTGCAGGAAGAGAAGCCGCGGCGCGGCAGCGCGGCGGCGCCGGAAGGCGGCCCAGGCGGGCAGGCCGAGGAAGAGGCCGCCCGCGGCCGCGAGGATCGCGTTCACCGAGCAGGCGTGCTCGTACAGCAGGAAGAAGGGCAATCCCGCGGCGCCGAGCGCGAGGAGCAGGGCGAGGAGCACGCCGGCGAGGCGCTCGGCGCGCGTCGTCTCGAGTTCACCGGAGTCGAGCCGCGCCAGGTAGCCGCCGGCCGCGAGCGCGAGCGGCACGGCCAGCGGCAGGAGGTAGAGCTCGCGCTTCACCGGGATCAAGGCGAAGATCAGGAAGAACACGGCGCCCCACCAGGCGTAGACCCGTTCGTGGAAAGCGCGCGCGCCGCGGCAGAGCGCGCTGGGCACGAAGGCGACGAGCGGCAGCATGGCGGCCAGGGCCGCCAGGTACTCCTGGCCGATTGGAATGGGCGAGAAGTGGGCGACCTCGCCGGCGGTGCGCTCGATGATCTGGCGGCGGAAGTAGAGCGCGAACGCTTCTCCCCAGCCGATCTCGCGCGCCACGAAGGCGAACCAGACGCAGAAGGGCGCGAGCGCCACGATCGTTCCGAGCAGGAGCGCGCCCTTCCGTCTGAGGAAGGACCAGTCGCGCCGCAAGCCGCACCAGACGAGCGGGGCGATCAGCGCCAGGAGCACCAGGTGACCCTTGACCAGGGAGCCGAGCGCCAGGCCGAGCGCGCCGAAAAGCCCGAAGCGCCGGCCGCGGCCCTCGAGCGCCAGGAGGAAGCCGTAGGCCGCGGCCGCCTGCGCCAGCACGAGCAGCGAGTCGAGCTGGGCGGAGCGGGCGTAGTGGATGAGCAGCGGGCAGGAGGCGAAAGCGAGCGCGGCCAGCGCGCCGGCGCGGCGCGAGAGCGTGCGGCGGCCGAGGTCGTAGACCAGCAGCACGGTGAGGAAGTGCGCCAGCACGTTGGGCAGGAAGAAGGCGAACGAGTTGAAGCCCATGGCCCGGCCGAGCAGCCCGGCCGCCCAGAAGTAGAGCGGCGGCTTCTCGGTGTAGGGCGCGTCGTAGAGCCGGGGGATGGCCCAGGACGAGGCCTCGCTCATCTCCTTGGCCACGCCCGCGTAGCGCGGCTCATCGAAGTAAGTGAGGTCGCGCTCCCAGAAGCGGTAGAAGCAGAGCAGGGCCGCGAGCAGCAGCACGACCCGCGCCAGGCGTTTGTCCACATCCAGCATGTCGTCGTTTCCGCGCAGCGCGTCCTGTCGCGGCTGCGAAGTAAACCGGCGGAAGCGCCGTAAGTCCATTGCGGCACGCCGATCATGCCGCGCTGCGCGCTTGCCCGGGAGCCGCGGGCGGCGTAGTATGCGCCGTTTCACCTCCTTTGCCAGCAGAACGCTCCGGAGTCGCCGCAATCATGTCCAACCGCACCGAAACCGACAGCATCGGTGAGATCCAGGTTCCCGCGGACCGCTACTACGGGGCCCAGACGGCCCGCTCCCTCATGAACTTCAAGATCGGCGGCGAGCGCCAGGCGTGCGAGCTGATCCATGCCTTCGGCATCATCAAGAAGGCGGCGGCGCTGGCCAACGGCGAGCTGGGCCTGCTGCCACGGGAGAAGGTCGACCTGATCGTGCGCGCCGCCGAGGAGGTGGCGGAGGGCCAGCTCGACGACCACTTCCCGCTGGTCGTGTGGCAGACCGGCTCCGGCACGCAGACCAACATGAACGTCAACGAGGTCATCTCCAACCGCGCCATCGAGCTGGCCGGGGGGAAGCTCGGCTCGAAGAAGCCGATCCATCCGAACGACGACGTCAACAAGGCGCAGAGTTCGAACGACACCTTCCCCACGGCCATGCACGTGGCCGTGGTCTGCGAGTGGCACCGGCGCCTTATTCCCGAGCTCACGCGCCTGCGCGACACGCTCGCCGCCAAGGCCGAGGCCTTCTCGGACGTCATCAAGATCGGCCGCACCCACCTCATGGACGCCACGCCGCTCACCGTGGGGCAGGAGATCAGCGGTTGGGCGCAGATGCTCACCAACGGACTGGAGCGCCTGGATTCGGCCCTGCCGCGCCTCTACGAGCTGGCGCTCGGCGGTACGGCCGTGGGCACCGGGCTCAACACGCACCCCAAGTTCGCCGGCAAGGCCATCGGGCAGCTCGTGCGCATCACCAGTCATCCCTTCGTGCCGGCGCGCAATCGCTTCGAGGGGCTCGCCGGCCACGACGCCCTGGTCGAGGCGCACGGTGCGCTCAAGACCATCGCTGCCTCGCTGCACAAGATCGCCAACGACGTGCGCTGGCTGGCCTCCGGCCCGCGCTGCGGCATCGGCGAGCTGCGCATCCCGGCCAACGAGCCGGGCAGCTCCATCATGCCGGGCAAGGTGAACCCGACCCAGTGCGAGGCGCTGACCATGGTCTGCGCCCAGGTGATGGGCAACGACGTGGCGGTCAACATCGGCGGCATGTGCGGCAACTTCGAGCTGAACGTGTACAAGCCGCTCATCGTCGACAACGTGCTGCGCTCCACGCGCCTGCTGGCCGACGCCTGCGCCAGCTTCAACGACCGTTGCGCCGCCGGCATCGAGCCGAACCGCGAGCGCATCGACCAGCTTCTGCGCGAGTCGCTCATGCTGGTCACGGCGCTCAACCCGCACGTCGGCTACGACAAGGCGGCGAAGATCGCCAAGAAGGCCTATCAGGACGGCACCACGCTGCGCGCCGCGGCCATCGCCCTCGGCTACCTCGACGGCGAGACCTTCGACCGCGTGGTGCGGCCGGAGGAGATGCTCGGGCCCAAGGAGACGGGCGTCTAGCGTGGTGGCGGCGGGCGCCGCTGCCGCGACCAGGAGAAGTCCATGAGCGACGTGCGCAACGTGATCATCATCGGATCCGGCCCGGCCGGCTACACGGCCGGGATCTACACGGCGCGCGCCAACCTGGCGCCGCTCCTCTTCGAGGGGCTGCAGCCCGGCGGCCAGCTCATGATCACCACCGAGGTGGAGAACTACCCGGGCTTTCCCGAGGGGGTGAAGGGCCCGGAGCTGATGGACCTGTTCAAGCGCCAGGCCGAGCGCTTCGGCGCCGAGACCCTGGTGCAGAACGTGGACCGGGTGGACTTCCGCGCGCGTCCCTTCAAGGTGGTGTCCGAGGGCAAGGAGTACCTCGCCCGCGCCGTGATCGTGGCCACTGGCGCCACCGCGCGCCTGCTCGGCCTCGAGTCGGAGCGGCAGCTCATGGGCTACGGCGTGTCGGCCTGCGCCACCTGCGACGGCTTCTTCTTCAAGGACCGGGACGTGTGCATCGTCGGCGGCGGCGACACGGCGTTGGAGGAGGCCATGTTCCTGACGCGCTTCGCGCGCCGGGTGCACCTCATCCACCGCCGCGGCGAGCTGCGCGCCTCCAAGATCATGCAGGAGCGCGCGCGCCGCAACGAGAAGATGGACTTCGTCTGGCACGCCGTGGTGGAGGAGATCCTCGACGTCGAGAAGAAGGCGGTGACGGCGGTGAGGCTCAAGGATCCGCGTTCGGGCGCGATCACCGTGCGCCCGACCGAGGGCCTGTTCGTCGCCATCGGCCACGCGCCCAACACGGAAATCTTCAGGGGCCAGCTCGAGCTGGACGATGTCGGCTATCTGAAGACGACCAAGACGACGCGCACCAGCGTCGCCGGCGTGTTCGCCTGCGGCGACGTGATGGACCCGGTCTGGCGCCAGGCGATCACCGCGGCGGGCAGCGGCTGCGCGGCGGCGATCGACGCGGAGCGCTGGCTGGAGGCCCAGGAGGGGGCATGAGGTCCGCGCGCGAAGGAGCCTGACCTTGCCCTATGACGTCCTCTTCGTCTCCTCGGACTCGATCGGCGGCAACCACTTCCCCGAGGACGACTACGCCTACCTGCAGGACCGCTTCGGCCTGACGCTGCAGGAGGTGCACCGCCTGGTGCGCGCCTCCGCCCCGGTGTGGCTCGAGGACGGGGTGCAGATGTCGCTCATGGCCGCGGACAACTGGTTCCGGCACGGCCGGCGCTTCTCCCTCACGCCCGAGCAGATCAGCGAGTTCACCGCGTCGCTCAGCAGCGAGGTGGGGACGCGCTTCGGCAACGGCATCTACGTGACCGACCACCTGGTGAAGCAGGGCCTCGAGGTGGAGCTCATCAACGACCTGGCCCTGGAGTGGGGGAGGTTCGAGGAGTGCGTGGCGCGCGGGCCCCGCCTCATCGCCCTGTCCACCACGTTCCTCACCGGCAGGAACCAGGTCGAGGTCAGCACGCGGCGCATGCGTCAGGCGGCACCGGGCGTGCCCATCGTCGTGGGCGGACCGCTGGTGCTCTACTCGCACAAGGTCATGCAGGAGGCGCCGCACCACTTCGTCCACCCGCAGGTGCAGCAGACCTACTTCTTCGGCGGCGCGCCGCCCGACGCGTCCATCGACCTGGCCATCATCGACGAGCGCGGCGAGGGCACGCTCGTCGAGGTGGCGCGGCGGCTGCGCGCTGGGCTGTCCTGGCGGGATCTGCCAAACGTGGCTCACTCCGCGGGCGGGCGCTGGGTGGTGAATCCGCGCCTTCCCGAGGAGATGGCGGTGGACGAGGAGGGCGTGGCCTGGGACACGCTCGACCGGAAGTACCTGGGCCGCGAGGTGGCCATCCGCGGCAGCCGCGGCTGCCCCATGCGCTGCAAGTTCTGCTCCTTCGTGGTGCTGCACCCCGACTTCTCGCTGAAGAGCGTCGACGTGCTGCGCGCGGAGCTGCGCCGCATCGCGGCGCGCAACGACGTCATCAAGCACGTGTCCTTCGTCGACGACAACCTGTTCCTGTCGAAGAAGGCGGTGAACGACTACTGCCGCATGATGGTGGAGGAGCGCTTCCCCTTCTCCTGGTCGGGCTTCATGCGCCTCGACTCGGTCACCGAGGAGAACGTGCGCTGGATCAAGGAGTCGGGCTGCAACTTCCTCATGCTCGGCCTGGAGTCGGGCGACGTGGAGCTCCTGCGCGCCATGCGCAAGGTGCAGCGCCCGGAGCGCGTGCGGCGCGCCATGGAACTCTTGAACGACGCGGGCGTGTCCACGCTCAGCACGCTGGTCATCGGCTTCCCCGGGGAAACGCGGGGCACTATCGACCGCACCATCGAGCTGCTCAACTCCTTCCCGGACCGCGGCAGCGCCTTCCACTGGTTCAACTGCTGGGTGCACAACGTCACGCCGCTCACGCCGGTCGACAAGGAGCGCGCCGCCTGGGGGCTCGAGGGCATCCTGCTCGACTGGCGGCACGACACCATGGACGTGGCCGGAGCCTTCCACCAGCGCGACCGGCTGCTGCGTGAGGTGGGCCGCGGCGGCGCCTACTCCGGGCCCTACGCCTTCGACGGCCCCGCCCCCTTCGCCGCGCGCGGGGAACAGGGCCTGCGCGACGCGCGTCGCTACTACAAGCTGCGCCACCGCGTGGCATGCATCGACCACTGGGGTCTCACGGAGCTGGACGGTTCGAACCGCGCCGAGACGATCGCCGAGATGGAGCGGATCGTGCTCGGCGGGAACGGCGCGTAGCGGCTGTTTGGCTGGGATCCAGAGGGGAAGGGGAGTGTGGGGAGCGTCGCGGCCGTTTCCCCGGCCTCCGGGAGCGGCAGCGGCTTCCGGTGCAG
>DYIW01000139.1:8069-14704 GCA_020723465.1 Phycisphaera mikurensis | reverse complement strand
CGGCACGAAGAGCAGCCTCTCGGGCACCGCGGCGACGGCGTGCTCGATCGCCGCTACGCGCTCGTGGAGAAGCCGCGCGAGCTGCCGTCCCATCGCCTGCTGCATGAAGCCCTCCGCCCGCGGCCGCGCCGGGCGCGCGCGGCCCCTATGACTCGTCTCCTTCCCCGTCCTCCTCTTCGCCGAGGATGCCGTGCAGCATCCTCAGGTACGATGCGTAGCGTTCCGCGTCGATCGCGCCGCGATCCAGGGCGGAGCGCACGCCGCAGCCGGGCTCGTGATCGTGCGTGCAGTCGGGGAAGCGGCACGTGCCCGTGAAGGGCCTGAGATCGGGCATGAGGATGGCGAGCTCGGCCGCGGGCACGTCGCTCAGGCCGAAGGCCCGGACGCCCGGAGTGTCCACCACGTGCCCGCCGTTGGACAGCCGCCACAAAGAGACGCTCGTGGTCGTGTGCCGGCCGCGACCGTGCTTCGCCAGCGCGCCGGTCTTCCGCTCCAGGCCGGGATCGAGACGGTTCAGGAGCGAGGTCTTGCCCGCGCCCGAGTGGCCGACCAGCAGGGAGGTGCGGCCGGCGAGCAGCCGGCCGAACTCCTCCACGCCGCTGCCGGTGAGCGCGCTGGTGAAGACGACCGGGTAGCCCATGCGCGGGTAGCGCGCCAGCCGCTCCCGCACCTCCTCCGGCCGGCCGCAGTCGCTCTTGTTGACCACGATGAGCGCCTCCATGCCCTGGCGCTCCGCCGCCACCAGGCAGCGGTCGATGAGGCCCAGGCGCGGCGGCGGGTCCTGCGTCGCCACCACGATCACCAGCAAGTCGATGTTGGCCGCGGTCACCTGGAGCGTGGCCGGATCGGCGGCCGCCGGCCGCGCCACACGGTTCCGGCGCGGCAGCACCTCCTCGATGACGCCGCGCCCTTCCTCGAGGCGCACCAGCACGCGGTCCCCCACCGCCACCGGGTTGCGTTCGTTCGTCTTGCGCGCGAAGAGGCGCGGCTTGAGCGAGCAGGGCACGTCCACGCCGTCCACCTCCACGGTCCAGGAGCGCGGCTCGACCCGGACCAGCAGCCCCTCGCGCATCATGAGCCGGCCTCGAGCGGTGCCCGGCCGGCGCGCAGCCGCTCCTCCAGCCACGAGCAGCGATCGCTGGTCGAGCCGTTCCGGATGGCGAGCGCCAGCGCGCGGCGGCTGCCGACGATGACGCACAAGGCCCGGGCGCGCGTGATCGCGGTGTAGACCAGGTTGCGCCGCAGCAGCGGGAAGTGCTGGCCGGTCAAGGCGAGCACCACGGCGCGGTGCTCGCCTCCCTGGGCGCGATGCACCGTGGTCGCCCAGGCCGGCAGGAGCATCTCCAGGTCGTCGCGCTCGTAGTTCACCTCGCGGTCGTCGATGCGCACCACCAGCGTGCCCTTCTCCTGCTCGGCCGCGACCACGAAGCCCTGGTCGCCGTTGAAGACGTTCTTCAGGTAGTCGTTGCGGATCTGGACCACGCGATCGCCGGTGCGCAGGGTGCGGCCGCCGCGCGTGACCTGGGCTTCGGGCCGGGGGTTGAGCGCCTGCCCGAGCACCGCGTTCAGGTTCTCCGCGCCGGCCGCGCCCTTGTGCATGGGAGTGAGCACCTGGATGTCGAAGCGTGCATCGAGGCCGTACGCCTGGGGGATGCGCTCCACCACCAGGGTGCGGATCATCTCGGCGGTCTCCTCCGGAGAGTCCTGCTGCACGAAGTAGAACTCGCCGCCCGGCCCGGGCGGGTCGAACTCGGGGAACTCGCCGCGGTTGACCGCGTGCGCGCCGGCGACGATGTGCGAGCCCTCGCGCTGGCGGAAGACGCGCGTCAGGCGCGACACCGGGACCGCGTCGGACGCGCACACGGCGCGAAAGAAATCCCCCGGCCCCACGGACGGGAGCTGATCGGCGTCGCCCACGAGCGTCAGGCGGCAGTCCTCGGGCACGGCCCGCAGCAAGGCGGCGGCGAGCGGCACGTCCAGCATGGAGCACTCGTCCAGCACCAGGTGGCCGGCGGAGATGGGGTCCTCGCTGCCGTGGACGAACTCGAAGGTGAAGGGATCGAAGCCGAGCAGCCGGTGGATGGTGGAGGCGGGCCGCCCGGTCGCCTCGGACAGGCGCTTGGCCGCGCGCCCCGTGGGCGCCGCCAGCTTCACCTCGTCTCCGCGCCGCGCTGCCAGGTCGACCAGCAGCCGGATGATCGTGGTCTTGCCCACGCCCGGGCCGCCGGTGATCACGCCCAGCCGGCAGGTGAAGGCCCGCCGCACCGCCTCCTCCTGCTCGGGCGCGAGCTCGATGCCGGCGCGCCGGGCGGCGGCGCGCACACGCTCCACCACGCCGATGTCCGCGTCCTGGCGCGCCCCGCGGCGGCTCAGCATCCGGGCTACCGCCGCCTCGTCCCGGTGGTTCGCCAGGGCATAGACCGCCGGGCCGGCGCGGTCCCAGAAGCCGCGCTCCCCGGGCAGCCCCTCGGCCGGCACCACGCGGCGCCCGCCCGCCGCCGGCGCCTCGTTCTCCACCACGACCTGCTCCTCGCCCGCGAGCGTCTCGACCGCGGGCGCGAGCGCCGGCTCGGCGATCTCGAGCGCGAGTGAGCGCGCGCCGAGCTCCGCCAGCGGCAGCAGCAGGTGGCCCTGGCCCGCGGCCTCGCCCAGCAGGTAGAGCACGGCGGCGCGGGCGCGCTCGGGCGAGTCCTTGGGAATCCCCAGGCTCTGGGCGATCTTGTCGGCCGTCTTGAAGCCGATGCCGCGCACCTCGTCGGCCAGCCGGTAGGGATTCGACTTGACCAGCGCGACGGTGGCGTCGCCGTAGTGGCGAAAGACGCGCGCCACCTGGCCCGGCCCCACGCCGTACCCCTGCAGGAAGGTCGCCGCCTCGCGGATCGCCTTGCGCGACTCCCACTGTGCGGCCACCGCCGCCGCCTTCTTCCTGCCCACGCCCGGGATGGCGGCGATGAGCGTGGGATCGCCGTCGAGGACCTCGTAGGTCTGGTCGCCGAAGCGCTCGACGATGCGCTCGGCCAGCTTCACGCCGATGCCGTGGAACTGCGAGGCGAGGAAGGCGACCATGCCGGCGTGCGAGCGCGGCAGGACTTCCTCATGGCGGCTGGCCACGAGCTGCCGGCCGAAGCGCGGATGCTCGCGGTACTCGCCGAACACCTTGACGCGCGCGCCGGGCTGCAGGCCATAGAGCGCGCCGGTGACCGTGATCGGCCGCGGGTTGCCGGCCACCTCCAGGCGGATGACCGCGTAGCCGTTCTCGGCGTTCTCGAAGACGACCTCGCTGACGTTGCCGACCAGCTCGGTCTCGCTGGAGAAGAGATCGCCCATCACGCGCGCCGGCCCAGTGCGGCCTTTCCAGTAGAATGCGGAGTCGAGTGAGCAACGACGATCCAGAGGACCGCGAAGCCCCCGCCTGCGCGGAACAGATCACCTACCGCGTCGATCCGGTCGACCGCGGGCAGCGGCTCGACTCCTTCCTGGCGCGCCGCATGCACTGGCGCTCGCGCACCAGCATCCAGAAGCTGATCCAGGAGGGCAAGGTCGAGATCGTGCGCCGCGCCGCGCGCGCCGCCGCGAACAAACCTGCCGCGGTCGTCATCGACGGCGACACGCTGCACGTCACGCTACCGAAGCCGAAGCGCGATATCGACTTCGCCGCGGGGGCGGACGGAGCGAAACAGGAGCTGGCGATCCTGTTCGAGGACCGCTGGCTGGTGGCCGTGGACAAGCCGCCCAACGTGCCGGTGCACCCGGCGGGGCGCAACCTGCACCGCACGGTGATCACGCTCCTGCGACAGCGGCACGCGCGGCCGGACGACCCGGAGGCGGCCGTGCAGCCCAAGCTCTGCCACCGCCTCGACCTCGAGACCTCGGGCGTGCTGCTCGTGGCCAAGGAAGACCAAGCGCACCGGCGCGTCTCCGAGATGTTCCGCCGGCGGCTGCCGGAGAAGGAGTACCTGGCGATCGTGCACGGCGTGCCGCAGGAGAGGAGCGGCCTGATCGACCTGCCGCTCGGCCCGGCGCTCGGCATGACCGTGGCGATGGCACGCGGCGTGCGCCACGACATCGGCCAGGAGGCACAGACCCGCTACGAGGTGATCTCGCAGAGCGGGGCATTCGCGCTGCTCAAGGTCAAGCTGCTCACCGGCCGCCACCACCAGATCCGGGTGCACCTCGCCGCCATCGGCCACCCGCTGGTGGGCGACAAGATCTACGGCGGCGACGAGGAGCTGTTCATCCGCTACTACGACGGCGCGCTGACCGAGGCGGACCAGGCGCGCCTGCTGCTGCCGCGCCAGGCGCTGCACGCGCACCGGCTGGCGCTCACCCATCCCGTGACCGGCGCGCCGCTCGCCCTGGTCTCGCCCCTGCCCGAGGACCTCGCCGCCTTCCTGCGCGCCCGGGAAGCGGAGCTGTGAGGCACGGCGGGGCGGGCCGTATGCTGGGCCGGGCGGCAGGAACCATGCAGCGAACGAAGCTCGACGTCCTCATGCTGGCGCTGCTGCTCTGCGTCGCGCCCCCGGCCGCGTTCGCGTGGACGCCGCAGGAGGCGGAGCCGAGCAGCACGCGGGAGAAGCCCGACCCGCGCGCTCCCGCGCTCGAGGCCGGCCGGAAGGCCCTGGCGGCCGGCGACCTGGCCGCCGCGGCCGAGCACCTGCGAAACGCCCTCTGGTTCCAGCCCTTCGCTCCGGACGTGCTCGCCCTGCTGCTGCAGGCCGAGGCAGGAGACGCGGATCGCAGAACGCTCTGGGCGCATGCCCTGGCCGCGGCCTGCGCCGATGAGAGAGGAACGTTCCGCCCGAGCCGGGCAGAGCGCGCGCTGCTGCCCGCGGACGACCCGTTCCTCGAGCGCCTGCCGGCGACGCGCGCCCAGGCCGTGGCCGAGCTGGCCGGCTGGGCGATCAAGCTGGAGCGCGCCTCGGGCGGCATCAGCCACGGCGATCCCGTGCTGGTGCGCTTCCTGCGCGCGCTCGCCTGGGAGCTGTCCGCCCCCGCGCCCGCGCTCACGGCGGCACACGGGGAGGCCGCGCCCGGCGCGCGCACACCGCGCCCCGGCGCGCACCTGCCGGTGATCGCGGCGCTGAAGAGGCTCATGACCGACGCGCTCGGCAACGGCCGCAATGGGGAGGCAATCGAGGCGGCGCGCTGCCTCATCGGCCTGGCCGCGCAGGCGGGCTTCAAGGACCTGAAAGGCCCCCGGCCGCCGGACCTGACGCAAGTGCGGGAGCAGGCGAGCGCCGCCCTGATGAGCGCGCGCGAGCGCCTGCGCGCCGAGCAGGGCGAGCCGCTCACCATCGCGGAGCTCGAGGAAATGAGCACGGAGGAGCGGGTCGAGTTCACGCGCGCCCACTGCTCTTTCGCCTGCCCGGGCGTCGCCCTGTCCGAGACCGGCAAGTACCGCATCGAGTCGAGCTGCGGCCACGGCACGCTGCTCGGCGCGGCCGAGAGCATCGAGCTGCACCACGCGCGCCTGGTGAGCTTCTTCGGCCAGGATCCCTTCGCCGGGCGCCCCGGCCTCGTGCGCATCGTACCCGAGGCGGAGGAGCTCGAGGCCGAGGCCTCGCCCTTCTGGTGGGCGGGCGGGTTCCAGTCAGGGGACGTCACCACGCTGCGCTTCAGCGCCGGGACCGTCGCCGGCCTCGGGCGCGGGCTGACGCACGAGCTGACGCACCGCTTCGACGGCGCACTCTATCCCGGCCTGCCGGGCTGGCTGCTCGAGGGGCGGGCGGTCTACACGGGCGCCGCCTACGGGCAGATGCGCGAGACGTCGTTCATCCCCAATCACGCCGAGTTCGGGACCATCGAGCAGACGATGCGCAAGGGCTACGGCGGCCTCGACCAGCTCACGAAGCTGATCGAAGGCACGATCGACGACTACCGCGACAACTACGTGGCCGGCTACGCGCTCTACGTCTACCTCAACACCTGGGAGGAGGACGGCGCCGCGCCCTATCGCGAGCGTCTGGACCGCTTCATGGCGCAGGCGGGCAAGAACCGCCGCGGACCGAAGGCGTGGTTCGAGGACTGCTTCTGCGACGGCAAGCAGGGCCGGCCCAAGGACCTCGCGGAATTCGCCGAGCGCTTCAACGCCTTCATCTGCGGCTTCTACTGGCTGGATCGCAAGCCCTGGACCGAGCGCTACACCGAGAGGACCTGGACCGAGGCATACTCGCCCATCTACGACTTCCCTACCTGGCAGTTCAGCCGCAACCGCGCCGAGCCCTGGTTCGGCCAGGGGCAGGCGGCGCGCGCCGGCGAGCTGTTGCTCGCGAGCGGGCGGTTGGCCGAAGCCGCGGACGCGCTCGTCTGGGCGTTCGAGCTGGACGAATGGTCGGCGGCGCGCGGCGACCTCCTCGCGGGCGCGCTCGAGCGCCTGCGCGAGGAGCGCCCGGCCTGGGTGCTCAGGAACGAGAACCGACTGCGCGCCCCGCGCCTGGGCCTGCCCCACCCCGGCCCCGCGCCGCTCGTCCCGTTCCTGCCGCGCGTGGCCCAGCACCTCGAGGCCCTGCGCGAGGCGGCCCTCCACCAGCGCGCCGCGGGCCGGCACCTGGCGGCCGCGGCCTTCGCCGCGGACCACGACTGGCTGGCCGAGCGCCTCGGGCTCGAGGCGAGCGAGCTCGTCGCCCAGGAGCTCG
>DYIW01000139.1:0-8059 GCA_020723465.1 Phycisphaera mikurensis | reverse complement strand
CCCGCGCTGGACGAGAGCCGGCTCCGCCCGCCGTTCGAGGCGGCCGCGCACCACGCCGGGCATCGCGGCTGGTTCGAGGAGGAGTTGACCGGCTACGAGGAGTTCCGCGTGGCGAACCTCTGGTACGACAGCGGCGACGGCGGCCTGCACGTCGGCCGTGCCGCGCCGCGCGACGCCACCGGCCAGCTCGACCGCACCGCCCACCAGCGGCACGCCTTCGCGCGCGGCGGGGAGTGGCTCGCGCCCGGCCGCTACCGCCTGCGCACCCGGATCCACTTCACCACCACCTACGTGGACGGCGCGGTCATCGTGGGCTGGACGCGCCGCGACCGCAACGCGCGCTTCGAGTTCTCCGCGGGCGACTACATGTACTCGATCGGCCAGAAGGAGGCGGCGGCGGCGCTCGACTCCATCGCCGCGTCGCTGCACGGCATCAGGGACGGCGAGTCCGCCAGAACGGGTCAGACTCTCGCCACGGGCGTGCACTTCGCGCAGCCGGCCACGTCCTTCGCCCTGGAACTGCTGGTAGACGGCCCGCAAGTCCTGGCCTTCGTCAACGGCGAGCTGCTCGGCACCTACCACTCCGCCGACGCCCAGCCGGTGGAAGGGTACGTAGGCTTCGCCGCCAGCTTCGGCGCGTTCCGCGCCGAGGCGCCAACCATCGAGCCGCTCCACCGCCAGGCGCTCGCGGGCGTGATCGACGAGCGCACGATCGGGCTGAGCCTGGCGGCCACCGGGCCGGTCGAGCGGCACGATCTCATCAATCGGACGGCTGCCGGGATCCCCCTCGCGATGAGCGGCACGGTCGCGGTCTGGATCCCCGGCCCCACGCCCGAGGACCTCGCCGCCCTGGAGGACGAGGAGGAGCGGGCCTTCGAACGCCGCCGCCGCGCCTACATCGCCGCGCGCTCGGCGCGCTCCGCGGCCGAGCTGCTGTGGCGCGACGGCTTCTCGACCGCCCTCGCCCTCGTGCTGCCCGACTTCCTCGGCGCGGACGACCTGAAGGTCCTGGCCGAGCAGCTCCGCACCGAGCCGCCCGTGGAGTGCGCGATCCTCACGCACCACAAGCAGGCGGACCTGACCCGGCACGAGGGTGAGATGCCGGTGACCGACATGCCGGTGATCCTCTTCGTCGACCCGCTCGGCGTGCTGCGCGCCCTCATCCCGTTCATGCCCGGAACGACGGAAATCCCGGGGGAGATCGACTACTGGCTGCGCATCTACCGCGGCCGCGAGCGACGGCCCTGAAGGCGGGCTACAGCACCGCCTCGGAGCGCTCGGGCAAGAGCACGGCCGGCGCGGCGCGGCGCCAGGCGATGCGCTGGCGGATGATGCCGAGCGCCAGCTCCCCCAGGCGCGGGCCAAACAAGACCGCATCATCCTCGCACGCGAGGGCGCCTCCACCGGCCTCGGCCCCGACCGGGATGCAGAGCGAGCGGAAGCCCTGCAGGTCGAGCAGGTCAGGCAGCAGGAAGCTCGACTCCGCGCCGCGCAGGAGCGCGGCGAGGGCATGCCGCCGGTAGGCCCGGAAGCTGCTGCCCCAGTCGCGGCCAGGCAGGCCCGAGAGCGTGCCGAGCAGGGCGCGCCGCAGCCAGCCCGCCAGACGCGCGAAGGCGCGCAGCCCGCGCCGCGCGCGCAGGCCGCACACCACGTCAGCGCCGCGCTTGATGCCCTCGAGGAGGGCGGTCACCTGCTCTGGTGCGACGCCGCAGTTGGGATACATGGTGACCACGGCCGTGCCGCGCGCGAGCTGGAGCCCCTCGCGCAGCGCGAGCTGGCGCCCCCCGCGGCGCGCCCGCAGGCGCACGACCAGCCGCGGCTCCAGTCTAGACAGGCGCTCCAGCACGGCGCGCGTGCCGTCCGTGCTGGCGTCGTCGCACACCACCACCTCGAAAGACGCGGCGGCCCGCTCCAGGGTCCTGGCGGTTCGCCGAATCAGCTCAGGAAGTGCTCCCGCCTCGTCGCAGGCAGGAATGACGACCGATACGGCGACGCCCGCCGGAGCCCGTGTCGACATGGGTGTCCACCCAGTAGTAAGCCAATGATGCGTCCATATCTCGATACGGTGCGCGTCGGTCCGCGCCAGGTCCCATCGGCCGCGGCCACGAATCCGGCGGGAAGACGGCCCGCAGCGGCTCGGATAGCGCCCCGCCGCCTGCGCCGCCGCCGCTTTCTGTCAATGCGCGCCCCAGCGCGGCGCGCGCTGCCGGATTCCTCTGCCACAAGCCCCGATGGGCTATCCGGATTCTACACGGGCGGCGCGCAGCTCGCAAGAGGCAAGCGCGCGCGGCGGCGGATGCTCAGACCGGCCTCCTCTCCTGCCAGCGCGCCGCGTTCATCAGGACCTCGCGGTTCACCGCGCCGGTGTACGGGCCGATGACCCCTTCTTTCTCCAGGCGGTCCAGCAGCTTGGCTGCCTGGAAATACCCCACCCCCAGCGATTTCTGCAGGAAGGAGATCGACGCGCGCTCCGCCTTGACCACGCAGTCTCCGGCCTGCACGAAGAGCTGATCCTCGCTGCTGAGGGTCCGCGGCGGTGGCACCTCGCTGGCCGCCGCCTGAGACGCGGGCGTCTCCCTCGTCGGTTCGGCAGCGGGTGGTTCCGCTCCGGCCCGGACCGCCGGCTCTTCCATCGCTCCCTCGACCGGAGGCGGCTCGACGACGGCTTCGACCGGAGGCGGCTCGACGACCTCTTCTGCCGGGGGCATCTCGACCACCGCCTCGGCCGGTGGTGCCTGCCCGGCCGTACTCGGCTCGACGCGCGGTCCCGGCTCGAAAACGAACGTGACCTGCTCCTCGGCCTCGGCACGCATCTCCGGCGCCCGCTCCTCGACCGGCTCGGTGAATCTCGGCGCGCGGCGCCTCGCCCACCAGGGCGCCTCCTCCTCGACCGGGGCCATCACCTCGGGCTCGGGATGCCGGCCGAGCGTCGGGTCTCGGTCGAAAGCCGGCTCCGGCTCCCGCCGCGGCTCGGGCGCTGCCTCGTCCGCGAGGAAGGACCTCACGTCGGCGGGCGCGGGCGGCTCGGGCACGGGCGGCTCGGGAGGCACAGGCTCCTCCGCCACGGCCGGCGCCGCGAAGAACGGATCGACCCTCGCGGGAACCTCCTCGGCCACCTCGGGGGCGCTCGCTCCGGCTGCCTCGGCCGGCGCCTCCAGCTCGACCGATGACCCGGAGTCCTGAACCACCGCGGACTGCTCCGCCGGCGCGCCGCTCTGCTCTGGCGCCTCTTCTGTCGCAGCGGCCCCGGCCTCCGCCGTCTCCACAACCGTCGCCCCCCCGCCCAGGCCCTCATGCGCGTACCCGCCGCGCACCTGGTAGCGACCGATGGTCCCGACCACGGGCTCGGCCGCCAAGGCGCGCGCCGCCCGATTCCGCGCGTAGGCGGGCCAGAAGCACCAATCCGTGGCCAGAGCGAAGGACGCGGGCAGGCCCAGCACCAGCAGGCACGCCACCAGGGTCGAACAGCTCAAGGCCTTTGCCCCGTTCACCGTCCAGTCCCCGAACTCCCCGCCCTCGCCGAGGTAGCCGAGTGCCACGGAAAGCAGCAGCGTGAACGAGAGGACTCCCACCGCCTTGAAGACCAGACGCTCGACCGGGAGCCTGAGGATCAGCAGCACCAGCCACACGAAGACCAGCGCCAGGCCAAGCCACTGCGGCGCCTGGCCGAGCGCCGTCGAGTGCGTCGCTGACTGGCAGAGCACGGGAACCATGTCTCTTCCTCCACTTGCGTCACGCCTCGGCCGCCGGCCGGGCCTCGTACTCGTCCAGCGTGATCAACACGTCGCGCGCCTGGGCGTTCCTGAACTCACCGAGTATCCCGTCTTCCGCCATCAGGTCGATGAGGCGCGAGGCCCGGGTATACCCGATCGAGAACCTGCGCTGCAGGAGCGACGCTGAGCCGCGCCGCGTCTCCAGGACGAAGCGCACCGCTTCATCATAAAGCTCGTCCGCGCCGCGCGGGTCGACCTCCGAGCGCACACTCTTCTGAATCAGCTCGCGGTGGTAGAGCGGCGCCTGGGTCTTGACCGCGTCGACCACCGCCTTGATCTCCTCGTCGGACACGAACGCCCCCTGCGCCCTGACCAGCGTCGAGGTACGCGGCGGGATGTAGAGCATGTCGCCCGAGCCGAGCAGCTTCTCCGCGCCGTTCTGGTCCAGGACCACGCGCGAGTCGATCTTCGAGGCGACCTGGAACGAGAGCCGCGTCGGCATGTTGGCCTTGATCAGGCCGGTGATGACGTTGGTGGAGGGGCGCTGCGTCGCCAGCACGATGTGGATGCCGACGGCGCGCGACTTCTGCGCCAGGCGCGTGATGTAGTTCTCGACCTCCTTCGCCGAGACCATCATCAGGTCGGCCAGCTCGTCCACCACGATGACGATGAACGGCATGCGCGGCTCGAAGGCCTCGTCCTTGGGGTCGACGTTGAGGCGCTCGCGCTTCACCTCCTCGGAGAGCTTGTTGTAGGAGAAGATGTTGCGGGCGCCGGCCTCGGCCAGGATGTTGTAGCGCTCGTCCATCTTCACGGTCGCCCACTCGAGGATCTGCGCCGCGCGGTTCATGTCCCGCACCACCGGGCACATGAGGTGGGGAATCGACTCGAAGGAGGACAGCTCCACCATCTTCGGGTCGATGAGGATGAGCTTCACCTGGTCGGGCGTGCGCGTGTACAGGATCGAGGTGATGAGCGTGTTCAGGCACACGGACTTGCCCGTGCCGGTCGCTCCCGCCACCAGCAGGTGCGGCATCTTGGCCAGGTCCTCGATGAGCACGCGGCCGGCCGCGTCCTTGCCCAGGAACACGGGCAGGGCGAAGTCGGCGGAGCGGTACTCGGGCGAGGTGATCAGCTCGCGCAGGCGCACGGTCTCGCGGATCGGGTTCGGCACCTCGATGCCGATGGTCGACTTGCCCGGGATCGGGGCGACGATGCGCACCGAGGGCGCCTTCAGGCGGATGGCCAGGTCGTCCTCCAGCGAGCGGATGCGGTCGACGCGCGTGCCCGGCGCCACGTTCAGCTCGAACATGGTGATGACTGGGCCCTTCTGGATCTCCTCCACCTCGGCCTCGACCTTGTACGAGGCGAGGCAGGTCTCGAGCACCTGGATGCCGGTCTCCACCATCTTCTGGAACTCGCGCGAGGAGACCGGCTGCGGATGGTCAAGCAGCTCGAGCGAGGGGAACACGTACTCCACGTGCTCGGCGCGCGGCGGCGGGGCGTAGGCGGTGTTTTCGCGGTCGAAGCTGGCGGCCCGCGGAGGCCCGCCGGCCGGCGGCTCGAAGTTGATCTTCGCCTGCACCTTGCGCGGCGCCGGCGCCGCGGCCGCGGGCTCCGGCTCCGGGACGACCTCCGATTCCGGATCCGCATCCAGTATGGAAGGCGCGGCGCTCGCCGCCTGCTCCGGCGCCGCGCTCGCGTCCGCGCGCTTGGTTCTGCGGTCGCGCCGCGGCTCCGGGCGCTCGGTCTTCTTCTCCGGCGCGGCCGCACCCGCGCCTTCTTCGAAGCCCTCGACCTCCGCGTCGGTGACGCCGATCTCCGCGGCCGTGGCAGCGCCCGATGCCTTGAGGTCCTTGCCGAACAGCGCCGAGAAGAGCGGGCCCGCGCTCTTCACCATGGCCGCGGCGTTCCGGCGCCGCCGGGCCAGGAACTCGCCACACGCGGCGATCGCGCCGTAAAGCATGAAGTCGGTCGCGAGCTGGAACGCGGCGAGCACCAGCACCAGCAGCACGAGCTTGCTGCCCCACGGCCCGAAGGAGAGCGTGGTCTCGAAGAAGGCGGCGACCTGATGGCCGACGAGCCCCCCCCGATCCGGCAGGCGCGCCGACACCGGCGAGCCGAAGCTCGAGAGCAGCGCCGCGCCAGAGAAGACGAAGCCCCCGAACCAGAGCAGCCGGAAGGGGCCGATCGCCAGCGGCCGGCGCCCGATCAGCGCCAGCGACCAGGCGAAGAGCATGAAGATCCCCAGGTAGGCGCCAAAGCCGAACCAGTGCAGGGCGACGCGCGCCAGGCTGCGTCCAGTCTCGCCGCACAGGTTCGCCGTGGGCGCGTAGATCCCGTCCAGGTCCGGGTCGCTGAAGGAGGCGAGGGCGATCATCAGGAAGGCGGCCAGGGCGAACAGGCCGAAGCCCGCGAGCTCGCGCCGCAGGTTCGAGAAGGAGCCGCCGGGAAGGGACTGCCGCGCCGCCTTGGCCATGGACGGGGTACCGCCGCTCGAGCGGAAGGGAAGCCAGCTACCACCAGGATGGTACCGGTCCGCGAGAGCCGCTTCGAGTCCAGATCCTCGATTCCCGCCGGGCGCGGGCCATGCAAGTTCCGGTGCGCGACTGGCCGATAAGAAACCGCACTCCCGCCCCTGCGCGCGGCACCGTCATGACCGAACCCAGAAAACTCCAGCGACGTCTGGCCCGTGAAAGGCAGGCGCGACGCATGGCCGAGGCGGCTCTCGGCGCGCGCGGCCTGGAAGTGGTCCAGGCGCACCGCAGGCTGCAGCGCGCGTTCGAGGAGCTGGAAAGTCGCATCGAAGCGCGCACGCGCTCGCTCGCCCGCGTCAACGAGCAGTACCGCCAGGCGCAGCACGAGGCCGAGGCGGCGAACCGGGCCAAGAGCGAGTTCCTGGCCAACATGAGCCACGAGATCCGCACGCCCATGAACGGCGTGCTCGGCATGATCCAGCTCCTGCTCGACACGAACCTGGACGAGCGGCAGGCCGACTACGTGCGCACCATCCAGGACTCGACGCGCGCCCTCTTCGCAACGATCAGCGACGTGCTCGACTTCTCGCGCATCGAGGCCGGCAACATGGCCATCGAGCAGGCGCCCTACGCGCCGCGAGCCCTGATCGAGGAGGTCGCCAGCCTGCTCAGGCCGGCGGCGGCCGGCAAGGGTCTGGAGCTGGTCACACGCGTGGCCGGCGACGTGCCGGAGCAGGTCCTGGGCGATCCGGCCCGCGTGCGCCAGGTCCTCACCAACCTCGCCGGCAACGCCGTCAAGTTCACGCACGAGGGAGCGGTGACCATCGAAGTGCGCCGCGGCGCGGGCGACGGGGACCAGACGGTCCTGGAGTGGAGGGTGAAGGACACCGGCATCGGGATCGCGCCGGACCAGCTCAAACGCATCTTCCAGGCCTTCACGCAGGTGGATGCGACGGCCGCGCGTCGCTTCGGCGGCGTCGGACTGGGACTCGCCATCTCGCAGCGGCTGGCGCAGCTCATGGGGGGCGCGATCGAGGTCAGTTCGACGTTTGGGCGCGGATCGACCTTTCGCCTGCGCCTGCCCGCGCCTGCCGCGCCCTCCGCCCCCTCCACGGAGCCGGCCGCCTGCGATCGCGCGCCGCCGCGGCGCGTGCTCCTGGCCGAGGACGACCCGGTCAACCAGAGGGTGGCGGTGCACCTCCTGGAGAAGCTCGGCTGTTGCGTGACGGTCGCGGGCAACGGCCGCGTGGCGGTCGAGCTGCTCAAGCAGGAGCGTTTCGACCTGGTGTTCATGGATTGCCAGATGCCGGAGCTGAACGGCTACGAGGCCGCGCAGCTCATTCGCGACCCCGCCTCCGGCGTGCTCGAACCCGGCGTGCCGGTGATCGCGCTGACGGCGAGCGCCACGAGCGACGAGAAGAAGCGCTGCCTGCAGGCCGGCATGAGCGACTTCCTGACCAAGCCGATCCTGCCCGGCGCGCTGCGCGCAGCCCTCGAGAGGTGGGGGGCTTCGCGGCTAATCGGCTCGGAACCGGAGGGGAGGGGAGGGGAGCGGAGCGATCGGGGCCGTTTCCCATGGCCTCCGGGAGCGGAGCGCGACTCCCGGTGCATCGTGTGCGCGACGAATGCGCAGAGGCTCTGCGAGGCGTAGGCGGCGCAGGCGCTTCAGTGTGGCGCAGGCAAGCGCGGTGACGTGGTAGGTCGTCGCGGCCGCTCCCTCCGCTCGGGAAACGCTGCCGCGCCGCGGCTGAGCCGCGGGCGCCCCGCCCGCCGGATCCAGCCGCGGCGTCTGGCGCGGCGGGAACCGCCCGCGCCAGACGCTGGTAGGCGTTCGCGGGCGGGAGAGGAGCCCGCTCCCGCCCCGGAATG
>DYIW01000138.1 GCA_020723465.1 Phycisphaera mikurensis | reverse complement strand
GGGCGGGCTCGCCTTGCATTGAATAATGTGGCAACTGCGTGACTCACACCACTAGCTTCCTGCTCGCCCCGGTACCAGTGCTCGTCGGGGACTCGAACGTCGAGCTGATCCTGCCGGAGACAGGTGTGGCGCAATTGAAGATGATCGACGCGGACAGCGGAGTGCCGCTGCCGCGGGTGCTGGTTTCCTGGGAGATGGAGGTCGAGGGTCGTTCGATTCGACCGCAGAACGAGTCGCTGTGGCATCCCGGCGTGGACGGCGCCGGTTCGCTGAAGCTCCCGATCGGCAAGACGACTCTCACCCTCGACGCCACGCTGCTCGGCTACCCGCTGGCGACCGTGAGGGACTTCGAGTTGGACCCGAGCACGGCGAACGAAGTGAAAGTCCTCCTGCTTCGGCGCACGCCGTGATGACGATCGGTCGCCGCGGGCCGGGCCGTGCGCCCGATCACGACCCGGCCCGCGCGTAGCGGCTCGAGGCCTCGAGCGCCAGCACCAGCGTGGCCGTGGCGTAGGCGCGTCCGCCCGCCTCGCCCCACGGATCGTACTTGGGGTTCCACGAGCCCTTCTCGCAGTTGTGCTGCTGCTGCATCTTGAGGACGGCGGCGAGCAGCTCCTTGTTCCACCTCTCCCACTCCTCGCCCCCGATCTGCCACATGGCGTGGGCGCCGAACATCCAGTAGAGGTAGTCGATGGTCCCGTCGTCCACGCTCCACAGAGGAAGCCGCTTGCGCAGGAGGTCCGCCCCGCCGCGCAGTGCCTTGGACTGCGCCGGATCCTCTCCCAGCAGGACGCGGCAGATCATGGCCAGAGCGGTCATCGCCTCGGTCTTGTCCGGAGGCCACTTCTCATCCTTGCCGAGCAAGCGGCCACTGTAGCCGCCCCGCTCTTTCCAGCCGGTGCGCCAGGAGTCTCCGTCCGTCATCTCGTCTATGAAGAGCTTCGCGCCGTTCATGGCCTCCGGGTCGACGGATACTCCCGCTTCCCGCGCCGCGGCCAGGCCGAGCACGCAGAAGCCCGTCACCGTCATGTTGTTCTCGCCGGCGGCCGGGTTCTCGTTCCCCCAGGCCTTGCCGGGTTTGCGGCTCTGCTCCAGGAAGCGCACGCCGCGCTCAAGGGCCGCGCGGCATACGTCCGAGCGGTAGAGCACGGCCGCCTCGCCCAGCGCCATGAGGGCGAGGCCGGTCTCCAGGTTCTCCTCGGCGCTGTAGTAGCGTTCATTGCTCGAACGGACGACGCCGGTTCCCGGGTTCTGGGTCTCCATCAGGTAGCGCAGGGCGCGCGCCAGGGGCTCGGCGTGGGCCGCGCGCCGCTCGGGGCTGTGATCGCCGAGGAACGCGAGCGCGGCCAAAGCGGTGACGCCGACGTCGTAGATCTCGCCCTCGCCGTCGCAGTGGTTCGGCCGGCAGCAGGCGGAGAAGTCCGAGCAGGAGATGCGGCCATCCTCGGCTTGATGGCGCGCGAGCCAGTCCAGTCCGGCCGCCACGGCCTGGTCGAGCGCCGGGTCGCGGGCGCCCGACCTCGCGGAGTAGAGCCCGCCAGGAGGGGCAGCGCAGGGAGGACCGATCAGCGTCAGGGGGCTGCCCTGGGCCGCGAGGCCCATGGTCCTGGCGAGGGGGAGGTCGAGCAGCCGGCGCAGCGGCTCGTGGCGCGCGACCTCCCACAGGGTCCGCCAGCGCAACACGGCCAGACGCACCGCCTCCTCGGCGGCGCCGCGCGTGATGCCGCCGCAATGCAGGTCGAAGCCCGCGAAGGCCGGCTTGAGAAGCTGCTCCTCGGCCAGGTCGGCCTTGACGCGGCCTGCCTCGGTGGAGAGGTCGAGCGCGCACAGGGCGTTCAGGACGTGGGGGATAGCCTGCGGCGCGCGTGCGCGAATCACGGCTTCCTGCGCGGCCTGCGCCGAGGTCTCGCTGGAGAAGATGGCGGCGACCGCCGCCTCGATGGCCTGGTCGCTGGACACGGGCAGCGGCGTGGGAGGGCGCGGCGCGGCCGCCGGGCCAAAGCGGATGCGCGGCTCCCACGGGGGGACGTCCGCGACGCGGCGGCCCTCGTGATAGACGCCGGTGACGAGCTGCGGGTCGATGTTGCCGTCGGGGAGGTAGGCCAGCCAGATTCCCTCGGGCACTCCGTGCCGATACGCGCCCTCGAGCAAGCGGGTGCCATCCTCGCGGTAGAGCACCCACACGTCGTGCGCGATCCCGTCCAGCAGGCAGCCCTCGGCGCGCTTGCCGCCGCGCTCGCCGTGCTGCGCCGTGACCGTGAACTTGTCGAACACGCGCTTCTTGCCCGGGAGACGGCTCGCGGACGGCTTCCACGGGCCCTCGCGGAAGCCGTTCGCGTAGGTGCCGGTTTCCCACTCCGCCCCCTCCAGCTTGATCTGCCATTTCCCGTGGCGCTCGCCGTTCCGGTACTCGCCGATAAACACCTTCTTGCCGCTCGTGTCCCACTGGCAGTAGGAGCCGTTCAGCAGGCGGCTGCCGTCCGCGCGCGTCTCGACCTCGCAGCGCACGCGCACGCCGTCCGGGAACGTCTCGTCGAGCGTCTCGCCGCCGGCGGCCGCCGCGCCGGCCAGGATGAACGGCAGCAGGCCGCTCGCGCGTCGCCAGGACCGATCCGACCACCTTCTCATCGTCGCTCCTCCTTCGCTCGGAGCCGCGCCGGAAGTGTAGCAGGCGGCGCCCCGCGATTCCGTCTGTAACCCCCGGCCGCGCGCCTCGTCCGTCGCGGGCGGCGAGTTCGCCCGGATGTCGTGCCATGACCAAACCGCCGCACGACCGGCTCGTGAACGCGGTCTTCTCAGAGCCGCGCCAGGCCGTCCTCCTGCTCGACACGTTCCTGCCGGAACTGCGTTTCCTGCTCGCCGATCTGTCGGGCGTGACGGACGACCAGATCAAGGCGCAGGTTCTGCTTCGGGCGAAGACTGTCTTTGCGGGTCTGACTGTGCCACTAACCCCCAGGATCTTCGCACGGCACGAAGATCCGGAGCCTCCTCGCCGAGAACCCGTGGCACTCGGACGCGTTGAGGCCACCAGTCGGCCGAACGGTCTTCCGGCTTCCAACTACCGACTTCGGACTTCGAACTCGCGGCGGCGCCCGCCGGACCCAACCAGCGAGCGCGGACACGTTTGGTGCGGCACCGCCGCGATGTGCGCACGTGCGCGCGCGAGTCAGGAGGCCGAGGACACGATCATGAACCTCGCAGAGAAACTGAGAGCGGAGGGCCGGCAGGAAGGCCGCCAGGAAGGCCAGCGCGAAGGCCGCCGGAAGGGCCGCGAGGAAGGTCTGAAGCAAGGCCTGCGGAAAGGTCTCGAAGCCGGGGCGAGGGAGAGCCTCCTCCGGCTGCTCAGGCTGCGCTTCGGCCAAGTGGACAGCGCGGCCCTGGCCCGCATCCAGGCCGCGGATCTCCCCATGCTCGAATGCTGGCTGGATCGGGTCCTCAGCGCTCCGACGCTCGGCGACGTGCCGGAATAGTCGGTCCTCCCGACCCGGCCGTCGAGCCCGCGCCTACTTCTTGACCTTCACCTTGTTCCCGACGATCGTGTTGTTCTCCGTGGCGGTCTCGCCGGACACCGGAGACACGATCAATCCCCAGTAGTACTTGCCCTTCTTCATCTTCGGGACCGTCACGTTGATCCAGCGCGGGCCGTCCACCGAGGACGCGAGGCTGATGACCAGCTTGTCGTCCGAGGTGATCTCCTCGTCCTTGCTGAGCCGGATCTCGAAGGTATACGAGTAGAAGTAGCTCAGCAGGCCGATGTCCACCATCAGCTTGGCCGTGTCCTTCATCTTCACCTTCGTCGGCCCGCTGATGGAGATACCGACCAGGTCCGGGAGTACCTGACCACCCTCCACGCCGTCCAGGACCGTGGCGCCCGTCCCCAGGGGATCGAGATGCGCGGACAGCCCCTGGCCCCAGGACTCGGCCAGCCGGCCGTAGTAGTCGTCGTACAGGAAGGTGCAGGAGGAGTAGCCGCCGTAGAGCTGACCCACGATCCTCTTGTTCGGGTCCAAGAGGGGAGATCCCGACGACCCGGGTTCAGTGACGCCCTGGTCCCACATGCCGATGTGCCAGCAGTTGACGCCGCCGAAGGCCTCCGCAGTGGGCGGGTCCGCGTCATAGCAGATCTTCTTGATATCGCCCTGGGGATGGTGGATGCCGACGGTCGAGGTCGGCTCGGACCCGCTCCAATCCCAGCCGGAATAGAAGACTTGGTAGCTCGACGGGATCTTCTCGTTGATGCGGACCAGGCACGCGTCCGCGCTGGGCGCGCTGGCCTTGTGCGTCGCGCCCTGAACCGTATTGGTGGTCGGTCCGGTCGTACCCGAGCAGTCGCTCGCCTCGTAGTTGAACAGGAACACCCAGAAGCTCGGGCTCACCGATCCGGCGTAGCAGTGATAGGCCGTGAGGAAGAACTGCTGCTCGTCCAAAGCCGTGTTGTTGATGAGCACGCCGGAGCACATGCCCCCGCCCATGACGATGCGCGCCACCGAGCGCTTCACGTCCTGGTAGTTGTCGCCGAGGGGGCAGTTGACGTTGATGTTGCAGCTCCCGGAGCCGGACTTCTCGCCCTCCTTTTCGGTGGCGAAGAGGTCCCGATAGGCATGGACGAGTCGCGAGACGAAGAGGACCCCGTGCGCGCCCGCGGCCGGCTCGCGGTACTCCAGCGTGATCGCGTCGCCCTTCACCGGGTGGATCGCGAACAGGCCGTCCCGCTTGTTGTTCCGCGCGGTGAAGGCGCCGAGCACCATCGACCGGTCGTCGTTGTAGACGAACAGCTCCGCGCCGGGCGGCAGCCAGAAGCCGTGGAACAGCAGGTTGATCGAGTAGGCCTTCGGCGAGCAGAGGCGCACGCGCCACAGGCGGTCGCCGTCCGGCAGGGTGGACCAGACGCCGCAGCGGTAGGGGTGGACCTCCACCGGGATCTCCACGCCGAAGCGCGCGGGCGTGCCCGGCATGGCGCCCTCGTCCTCGGCCAGGAACGGCCTGGTGTCGAGGGGCGGCACCTCGAGAGTGGGAACCGGCTCGCTCTTCAGCAGGGCGAAGCTCGGCGGAGTCCCGCCCTGGCTGACCTGGGCACTTGCCATCCGCTCGCCGCAGAACAGCGCGACGGCCGCGAGCGCGGCCACGACGCTGGTGAACAGAGTCCTCTCTCCGCGTGGGATCATCGGCCGCCTCCCTTCTTCGACTCCGGCCGCCTTCTTGCGGCCAGGGGGGCGAGCCGATTCCTCGCCCTTGCAAATAGAAAACGCTTTCCGCGAGCGCGACGGAACAGGTTTCTTGGGATTTTCTCGCGACGGCTGCTGGCGGCCACCACGAGGAACCGGTGCGGCTCGCTGCCCGGAGCATCTCGAACCCAGTCTGCCGGCTCCGGACCTTTCCCGGACCGCCGGGTCCGCGGAGATGCCCCCCGAATAGGGCAGGTACCGGCCAGCGGCGCCCGGACAGGGCGCCGAGCGCGGGCGTCCCAGCCTCGAGAGCGGCCCCGATCCACCGGCAACTGCGGAGGATCCGGTAGACTCGCGCTGACCTCTCAGGAAAGGAGGCCGGGGCATGCAGAGCGACGCGCACGAGGCCGAGGCCCAGGCGGAGCGCCTGTTCAGCGAGTTCGCGGACCGCGTGGATCGCGGCGAGAAGCCCGACTTCGAGGCGCTCTGCGCCGGTGAGTCGGCGGAAGTGGAGAGGCACCTGCGGCGCCTGTTCCGCGCGCGCGCGGACATCTCGCGCATCCTGGGCGAGGCCTCGAGCACCCTCTCCGCGGTACGGCGCCTGCAGGCGGCCGCGGGCAAGGACGTGGACCCGGGCATCGCCCTCGAGCCCGAGGAGGGCCGCGCCGCGGATGCGCCGCCCTCGACCCTGCTCGAGCGCCTGGCCGCACACGCGCCGCCGGAGTCGCGCTTCCGCTGACGGACCGCCCTGGCCGGAGTCAGGTGACAAGGTCTCCCGCAAGCCCGGGGCGATTCGCCCTGGCCCGGCACTCCCGGCGGCGCGCCTCGAGCGCGCGCAGCTCGATGTCGCCGGTTTGGCGCCAGCACCCCGCATTCTGCGTTCAGCGTGGCCTCCGTTTGCGATTCCCCTGATGGAGGCCCTCACGTGGTCACAGAGCCTGGGCGTCTGTCCCCCCTCTCCGCCTCGAGCGTCTCTCTCCGGTCCGTCCAGTGCGCCTGGTTGCTGGCAGCGGCGCTCGCCGCGGGCGGGTGTTGCGGCGCGCCGGTCGAAGACGGTGGCGAGGAGTTCTTCTCGACGGACTTCGGCCGGATCTGCGTGGCGACCAGCTACCCCATCTGGGGGCTGCCCCGGGACGTGATTGACGTTCCCTTCACGGGGCTGAATCGCATCGGGCTCGGGTCGTTCCTCAGCCGTGACGACACCGGGCGTCGGTACGTCAAGGTCAGCTTCGTCATCGGGCAGGGAATCGGCGGCGCGGTGGGCATCGCCGTGTGGATGGAGCACGGCTACTGGGCAGCCATCCTGCCGAGCTACGCCTGGTGGTTCGGCTCGTTCCTCGGCCTGATCACGCTCGACCTCGGCTACGGCTACGTCGTCAATCCGCTGCAGGTAGCGCTGCTGCGCACCGGCGTGGACACGCGCTTCGTGAAACGAGCGGACCACCTGCCGGCGGATGACCCGGACGCGGGCACGGCGGAGGAACGGGAACGCAGCCGCTCGTTCTTCCCGAACTGGAGGTACCTGGTCTGGCGGGCTGCTCCCGAGGCGGACGCCGGGCCGCCACGCGCCGAGCCCGCGGCAGCCGGCCAGTAACCCGGGCCGCTCAGCGCCCGATCAGGTCCCGCCAGCCCTTGAGCTTCTCGGTGAGCTTCTTCTTGGCGCGCACCAGGCGCATGCGCGCCGCGTCCTCGGTGATCCCGAGCTCCGCGGCGATCGCGGCCGTGTCGAGGTGGCGCGTGTACTTCATGTCCAGCGCGGCGCGCAGCTCCGCGGGCATGAGGGACATGGCGAGCGCCACCTGCTCCCGCTCGTCCGAGCGGTCCACGGCGGAGAGACCGCCGCTCGTGGCGAGCGCCGCCTCCATGACCCTGGACGACTGGTCGGCCAGTAGATCCGGCCGGCGGTGGCGCAGGCGGTCGAGCAGCAGCCGGTACGCCGCCCGCCACAGGTAGGCCGAGAACACCCGCATGTTCTCGAAGCGAGGCAGGGCCTCCGCCTTGAGGACGCGCAGCACGGCCTCATTCACGACGTCGGAGCTGCTGCCCGGCGAGAGGGCCATCCGCCTGCCCTTGCTCCGGACCCTGGCCCTGAGCGCGCCGATCTCCAGGCGCAGCAGTTGATCCAGCGCCTCGACGTCGCCGTCCTGCTGCCAGCGCGCCAGAAACTCGGCGCCTCGGTCCTTCTCCTCATCCGAGCGGCCGGCCATGCCGCGCCTCCAGCAAGAGAAACGAAGCCGTCGCCACGTCAGTCTAGCGTTCATCGCCAACCTCCCGAGCCTGCGCCTGGCATGCGGTTCGGCCGCCTTGCTCCTCCAGCGGATGAAGACGCCCCTGCCCCCTCCCGCGAACCCGGATTCCCCCGCGTTCCTCACCGTCGCGGCCGGCCGCGCTTTTTTCTGCGTTCAGCGCGCCCTCCGTTTGCGTTTTTCCCTGATGGAGGGCGTGAGATGAACCGCGAACCAGGGCGCCTGCTTTCCCTCTTGACGTGGATGCTGCTGCTTGGCGCCGCACTGCCGGCGCCGCTCTTCGCCGGGAAGCCCCGCGCCGCGCCGGGGGACGGTCTCCCCGACCTGATCGCCGGCCTCGGGCAGCCAGGCTCCACGGAGCGCGCCGCGGCGGCCCAGGCCCTGGGCAAACTCGGGCCGCAGGCGCGCGAGGCCATCCCCGCCCTGTCCAGAGCGGCGCGCGACAGCGACGAGACCGTGCGCGTCTCCGCCATCGCCGCGCTGGAGCGGATCGACCCGCGCGGCGCAGAGACCCTCCCGGCCTTGCTCGAGGCCTGCTCTGACGATGCCGTGCCAGTCCGCCGCCGGGCCGTGCTCGCGCTCGGCAAGGCGGACGCGGCGGGCACCGGCGCCCTCCCCGCGCTGGTCAGCGCGCTCCGGGACAAGGAGCAGGAGGTGAAAGAAGCGGCGGTGCTCAGCCTGCTCCGCATCGGAGAACCTGGCGTGGCGCCGCTGTTCGACGCGCTCGCCGGTCCGGACGAGACGCTGCGTGACACGGTCTGCGAGCAGTTCCGGGAGCTCAGCACGGACTGCCTCCCGACCCTGTCCTCCTTCGCCCGGCAGGGAGAGGACCGCGTGCGCGCGGCCGCGCTCGAGGCGATCGGCGGCCACGGCAGCGACGCGGGCTCGGCCGTGCGGCTCATCCTCGAGGCGATGAACGACCCGAGCGAGCGCGTGCGCGGCGCGGCGGCCGCGGCCCTCGGCAAGATCGGCCGGCGGCTCGACCGGACCGTGCCGGCGCTGCTCGCCGCCCTCGATGACCCGCACGAGACCGTGCGCGCGAACGCCGCGCGCGCCCTCGGGGAGCTGCGCCAGAGCGATGCCGCGCCCCGCCTGCAGGAGCTGCTCGGCAACCCGCGCGAGGTCCCCTGGGTGCGCTCGCAGGCCGCGGCCGCCCTCGGGGAGATGCCGTGGAAGGCCGGCGAGCACTGCGTTTCCGACATCCTCGCCCTGGTGAAGCAGGACGGGATCGACGTCCAGAGCCGGGCCGCAGCCATGGGCGCCCTCCAGTCAGGCATGGACTCCGTCGAGGAAGTGCTGCCGGTCCTCGTCCGCGTGACCAAGGACACCAAGGAAGACCCGGCCGTTCGCTCGCAGGCGGCGCGCGCGCTCGGGCGCGTCGGGTCTCCAGTCAAGGTGGTTCTGCCCGTGCTGGTGGACTGCCTGAAGCAGAAGGACGATCCGGCGCTGCGGGTCTCCGCGGTGTGCGGCATCAGCTCCTTGCGCGACCGGGATGAGTACGACAACACCGTCAACCCGATCGAAACGGCCTTGTCGGACGACGATCCTGCGGTGCGCGCGGCCGCGGTGGACGCGCTGGTAGGCCGCCGCGCCGAGAAACAAGGTGCGATCAGGATGCTGCGCAAGGCCCTCGACGACCCGGCCGTCGAGGTGCGCCGGGAGGCCGCGAGCAGCCTGGCCTCGTTTGGGGAGAAGGCCAGCAGCGCGCTCCCGGCCCTGATCCGCCTGCTCGACGATGAGGACGTGTGGGTCCGCTGGAATGCTCTCCTTGCCATCGACTGCATGGAGAAGAAGGGCAAGGACGCCCTGCCGCGGCTGGTCGAGATGCTGAAGAGCGGCGAATCCTGGGAACGCTGCAAGGTCGCCAGCATGATCGAGGACCTGGGCGCCAGCGCACGCTCCGCTCTGGATGACCTCGAGGCAGCGCTTTCGGATGGCGACATGTCCCTGCGCCTCAACGCGCTCCGCGCGATCAAGGCCGTGAGCGGCAAGCCCAGCCCGCGGGCGGCCGAGATCCTGCTGGCCGCCATCGCGCACCCGAACGCGAACGTACGCCGCTGGGCCATCTACACTTCGCAGAACCTCGGGGTGCGAGACGAGCGGGTCGTCCAGGCCGTGGCCGCGAGGCTCGATGACAGCGACGAGGACGTCCTGGAAGCCGCGGCGTGGGTGCTTCGCTACCTGGGGAAGGAGGCCCGGCCCTTCGCCGGCGCGCTCGCGCAGCTCCTCGAGCACGAGGAGCCCGTCATCCGAGCCGCGGTCGCCGAAGCGCTCGGCGCCATCGTCCCCGCGGAGAACGACGTCATTCCCCGCATCGCGGCGCTGCTCGACGACCCGGACGACTCGGTGCGCCGCGAGGCCGCAACGGCCCTCGGGCAGTTCGGGAAGCGCGCCAAGCCCGCGCTCGCCCGCCTGTCGCGGGCCGCGGAGAACGATCGAGATGTATGGGTGCGCCGCGCCGCGGCCGAGGCGCTCAAGAAGGCCGGCGCGTAGCCCCAGGCACTCCCGCGCGGCCCTTTCTGCTACACTGCGGCGCGGCAAGAAACCGCGCGCACCCCGGAGGAGGGACCATGAAGACGGCGGCTTTGCTCGGGCTGGTGCTGGGGCTGGTCCTGGCGGCGGAGTTCAACCCCGAGAAGCACCTGCCGGGCTACACCGAGGCCTACTGGGGCCAAGACGCCGGCTTCTACGACTTCACGCCCTTCGAGGAGAAAAACGGCAAGCGCATCACCGACCAGGAGCTGCAGCTCCTGCTCTCGCTCTGGGAGCGCGAGAAGCAGGCCGCCGAGGAGCGGCGCAAGGCCCCGCCCGATCCGACCAAGCAGTTCCTCGGGCAGCTCGACGAGCGGCTGCAGAGCGACCGCTTCTTCCGGCGCCACAAGTTCGAGCGGCTGCAGGACCAGGGCGACCTGCTGCTCCTGGTGCAGCTCCCCGCCAATCCGCCGAACCTGTACGTCCAGGGCATCGAGCGCGAGTACCGCGGCCACGTCCAGGCGGTGGAGGAGCACTTCCGCAAGCAGTTCGTCCTGCCGCTCGGCCTGCAGCGGGGCGCCCGCGTCCCGGTCACCGTCCTGGTGGTGCTCGCCAGCCGCGGCAACTACGACGACTACGGCCAGGCGCAGCGCCACGGCTACACCCTGCAGGTGAGCGTCGCCCACTACGACCCGCGCCACAGGCTGTCGATCACCTTCGAGGACGGATCGGCCCTCGCCCGGCGCGTCAGCGACGAGAAGATGCGCACCGTCTGCCACGAGATCGTGCACGCGCTGACCGACGCCTACTCGACCACGGGCATTCAGACCATGCCGCTCTGGCTGATCGAGGGGCTGGCCGAGTACGTGTCCACCTTCCGCGGCTTCGTACGCTCCGGCTCGATCGAGTTCGCGCGCCTCTCGCGGGACGACCTCAGGACGTGCACGGCCATCCTGCACCGCGAGGAAACGCGCCAGGTCTTCCCCGGCATCCAGGACCTGTTTCGCGTCAAGAGCATCTTCGGGCTCGTGCCGATCGTCGCCGAACGTCTGGGAGGGAACCTCAGCGACCGGCAGACGGCCGTGGCCGCGGGCATGCTCTACCCGGCCTCGAGCATGCTGGTGTACTACCTCCAGGAAGGCGCGCCGGAGGACAGGCGCCGCCGCTTCCAGGGCTTCCTGAACGGCGCGTTTCGCGGCAAGAGCAGCTACGAGGACTTCATGCAGGCGCTCGACATCCAGAACGCGGCGGTATTCGACCGCGAGTTCCAGGAGTACGTCCTGAAGCTCGCCGGCGACGAGCTCGGCGCCGAGGTGCCGGAGCTGCCCCCCATCCCGGCCGACCTGCGCCTGCCGGAGATCGCCGGCGCCACGCCGGTGGCGTTCATCCTGGCTCCGCCCACGGCGGAGGAGCAGGTCGGGTGCGCTCTCGCCCTGGCCGCCGCGGGCCGCTTCGCTGACGCGTTGGCGCTGGCGCGAGAGGCGCAGGCAAGCCCGGACGTGATCTCGTTCCTGGGATCGTTCAAGCAGTACTCCGACTCGGTGCTGCAGGCGGCGCGGGTGAAGAACGCCAACATCGTCTTCGGCCCCGGCCTGGCGCGCCGCGTCGTCAGGTTCGACGACACCGTGATCGACGTCACCGACTGGAAGAAGAACGAGTCGCGGATCGAGCGGACGCTCTTCGGTCCGAAGAAGACTGTCGAGTACGCGCGCAAGCTCTCCATGTCCGACCCGCTGCTCGATGCGAGCATCGCGCTGCTCGCCGGCAATGATGAGCTTGCCGCGGCTGTGAAGGACCTCGACGCGCAGGGCGCGGAGACGCTCGCGGCGCGGCGCCAGGCGTGGCCCGCGCTGCTGCTCGCCGGACAGGTGCGCGAGCGGCTCGAGCGCCTCCGGGACGCCATTCCAGCCGATCCCGCGGATCCGGCGCCGCTGCTCGAGGACATCGCGTTCCTGCTTGGGGCTGGCGCCAAGTGCGAGGCGGCGCAGCGCATGCGCGAGAAGCTCATCACAGCCGCGCGCCGGCTGCTGGCGCAGCAGTTCGAACAGGAGGGCCTGGCCTTCGCCTCGTTCGCCGTGAAGCCGGTGCCGGCCGCGGACGGCGGCCACGAGTTCCGCTACGCGTTCCGCGAGATGGACGACATGCTCGACTTCGACGTGGAGTGGAGTCCGCCGGCGCGCCTGCAGAGCATCCTGGCCGTTCCCACGCTCCCCGGGTCGTGGCAAATCACCAGCGACGGACTACGCGGCACGGGCAGCGTGAATTTGGTGCACAAGGCGCGCTTCCTGGCGCCGGTCACGATCGAGGTCACCTCGTCGGTGGGAATCGTCTCGTCCCAGGCGTTCCGCCGCCAGGTCGTCGCGCTCGCCCTCGACAGCCAGGGCTCCTACGCCGCTCTGCTCGACGACGACCACCTGGAGTTCCTGGACGCTGCCAAGCGGAAGAACGGCCACCAGCAGGCCAAGGTGACGATGGAGATGGTGATCGACACGATGCGCGTGCTCACCCTGCGCCACGACGGCGCGCTCCTGTCCGCGGACCTCGACGGCCGGCGCGTCGTGGATCTGCCGCTCGGCGAGATGCCGGCCGGCCGCATCGCACTGGCGCAGCGCGGCACCATGCAGTGGAACATCCGCAGCCTGGTGCTGCGCGGCAAGCTGGCCCCGGGCTTCGCCGCCGAGGCCATGGAGAGCTGGATCGCGCAGCGCCTGCGCGAGATGGGCGGCTGAGGGCGGCGGCGCTGCTCTCAGGACCCGGGCCGCGCGAAGCGAAAGGGCGCTTCGAGCGCGAGCAGCATCATGGCCGTGGCGTAGACGCGCCCGCCTTCGTGGCCCCAGGGATCGAACTGCGGATCCCACGAACCCTTCTCGCAGCCGTCCTGGCGCTGCGTCTTGATCACGGCGTCGAGCATCCTCTCGTACCACTTGTCCCAGTCCGCGCCCCCCATGTGCCACATGGCGCGGGTCCCGAACATCCAGTAGATGTAGTCGATGGTCCCCTCCTGGTCGTCCCACAAGGGAAGCTGCTTGCGCAGCAGGTCCGCGCCGCCGCGCAGGGCCGCGGACTTCTCCACATCCTCGCCGAGGAGAACACGGCAGTGCATGGCGAGCGCGGTCATGGCCTCGGTCTTCGTTTCCGGCCATCTCTCGTGCATTCCCGCCTGCCGGGCGCTGGGGCCGCCCTTGCCGCCCCAGCCCGTGCGCCAAGTGTTCGCATCTGTCATCTCATCGAGGAACAGCCTGGCGCCCTCGAGCGCGGCCGGGTCGACGGGCACGCCGGCTTCCCTTGCCTCGACCAGCGCGATGATGCAGAAGCCCGTGGCCGACATGTTGTTGTTGCCGGCAGGCGGATAGTCCTCCCCCCAGGCCTTGTAGGGATTGCGCGCCATCTCCAGGAAGCGCTCCCCGCGCTCGGCCGCGGCGCGGCAGACCGTGGAGTCGCACAGGACCGCTGCCTCGCTGAGGGCCATGACCGCGAGGGCGGTCTCCATGTTGCCCCGGCCGCTCACAGCATGGACGATCGTGCCGTCCGCGAGGGCGTAGTTCTCGCTGGTGGACGCGAACACGCCGGTCGTGGGGTCCTGGCTCTTGACGAGCCAGGCCAGCGCCCGGATCACCCGTTCCCGATGCCTCGCGTGCCGTTCGACATTGAAATCGCCCATGAAGGCGAGCAGGGCGAGAGCGGTCACCCCGACGTCGTAGATGCTGCCTTCGCCGTCGCACTGGTTCGGGCTGCAGCGTGAAGGAAAGCCGGCGCAGTCGAGACGCCCGTCCCCTTCCTGGTGGCGCGCGAACCAGTCCAGTCCCCTCTCCAGGGCGTGGTCGAGCGCCTTGCCTTGCCTGCCAAAGCTCGGGGAGAAGAAGCCGCCTGGCGGCGGAGTCGCGGGAGGCCCGATCTGCGCCAGGACGCTGCCGCCTGGAGACGTCAATGTGGTCTTGCCGAGAGGGATATCCAGCAGGAGGCGCACGGGCTGGTTCCGGACCACTTCCCACAGCATGCGCCAGCGCAGCAAGCCCAGGCGGACCGCTTCCTCCGACATGCCGCGTTCGATGCCGCCGCACGGCAGCTCATTGCCGGCGAATATCGGCTTGAGCAGCAGCTCCTCGGCCGCGTCCGCCTTGCCGCGCCCCTCCTCTGTCGCGAGGTCCAGGGCGAGCATGGCGTTGAGGACATACGGGACGGCCGCTGGCGTCTCGGCCAGGACCGCCGCCTCGTGCGAGGAGCGTCCGGACTGGCTCTTTGCCAGCGCGGCGGCCACGGCCGCCTCGAGGGCCACGTCCGCAGGCGCCGGCAGGAACGAAACCGGGCGCGGCGCAAGCGCCGGGGCGAAGCGGACGCGCGGCTCCCACGGCGGCACGTCGGCCACGCGGCGGCCCTTGCGGTAGACGCCGCTGATGAGACGCGGGTCGAGGCGGCCGTCCGCGTGGTACGCGAGCCAGACTCCCTCGGGCAATCCGCAGCGGTACGTGCCCTCGAGCAGGCGGGAGCCGTCCTCCCGGTAGAAGATCCATACGTCGTGCGGCGCGCCGTCCAGCAGGCAGCCCTCGGCGCTCTTGTTGCCGGCTTGGTCGAACCGCGTCGCCACGGCGAACGAGTCCACGACGCGCTTCTGTCGCGAAGGCCGGCTCGCCGGCGGCTGCCACGGACCGCTGCGGAAGCCGTTCGCGTAGGCGCCGGACTCGAAGCCCCCACCCTCGATCCTGAGCTGCCACTTGCCGTGCCGCTCGCCGTTCCGGTATTCGCCGATGCAGACGTCCTGGCCCGCGGCGTCCCATTGCCGGTAGAAGCCGTTCAGAAAGCGGCTGCCGTCCGCGCGCGTCTCGACCTCGCAGCGCACGCGCACGCCGTCCGGG
>DYIW01000137.1 GCA_020723465.1 Phycisphaera mikurensis | reverse complement strand
GACAGCGCGGCCGGCCGCGCACGGTGCTGCCGTTCTGCAGCGGGTGGAAGCAGCAACGCTTGAGCAGCACCTCGGCGTCCCCGGCCGCAATGCCCGCCTCTTTCATGGCGCTCTCGAAGCGGCGGCGCACGAACTCCAGCCGGCGCGCCAGGCGCGTCTCGTCCTCGCGGTCCATGCGGGGGATGCGGGCGATCTCGCGCACGTACGTGGCCAGCGGGTCGCTGCGGGCCGTGCCGCGCAGCAGGTAGTCGAAGCCGCCGGAGGATGAGACCTCCCGCTCCGCCCGGCACCCCTCCAGCCCCGGCCGGATCGCCACCTCCTTCAGCGCCGTGATCAGCCGCGACACGCGGTTGGCGAAGGCGCGCGAGCCGCTGGCGTCGGCGAGCAGCAGGTCGAGCTCGCCATGGCTCATGAATCCTCGGGCGCGCACCTCCCTCAGGAGGGCGCGCCGCCGGGCCGGAGTGAGAACGGACTCGTTAGTCATTGGCTGCATGGCAACCCCCTACATCACGACCTTGAGGAACCCGGGCACGCTGCCCCCGGCCCTCTCCAGCCAGTGCTCGCGGCACTTCTGGTCGAAGCGCTTGCCGTCACACCCCTCGCAGGTGGAGAGAATGCGCTCGCTCCGCTCCACCTCCCCGAGGATCGCCTCCAGACGCGAGATGTGGCCGCGCAGCCGCTCCGCGCTGGCGTTGGCCCGCGCCCGCAGGCCGGACGTCACCTCGGCCGCGACCCGTCCCTCTCGCGCCAGCAGGCGCGACTCGCGGATCTCGTCCAGGCTGAAGCCCATCTCCTTGAGAGACAGAACCGCCTGCAGGCGTTCGGCCGCTTCCGGCCCATAGAGCCGGAAGCCGCCCGCGCTTCTCGACGCAGGCTCCACCAGGCCCAGGGCCTCGTAGAAGCGGACCGTTCTGGGCGTGACCCCCGCCCGCTGAGCGAGGTCGCCGATCTTCTCCAGTGTGTCGCTGCGCTGCGTGCTCATGGGTTCTTCCTTGACAGGTGCGAGAACCTAACAGATTTACCTTTACGTCAACGTCAAAATAGTACCACGGGAATACTCTTTTTTTTCCTCCGCTGCCCGCTGGCTGGTCCGGACCCTCCCTTTGCCCTACGAGTCTGGGATTTCCAGAGAACCTCCGCGTGGGAGTGCGCCGTCGAACAGGCTGTACCAGTACCCGTTCCACGCCTGGGTGCGCGTCCGGCGCCACGAACGCTGTCCCGTCGAAGCAGCGTGCGAGAAGAGACCTCAGCCGGAGCGTCAGCCAGGGTGGGAGAGGGATGCGCGGATGCTTCGCCCTGCGGGAAGGCCGCGCATCCCCCTTCTTGTTTTCCACCCTGGCGATTTTCGCGGCCGTGCTGCCAGGCCCTCGCGTTAACATCCCCCCTCAAACCCCTGGACTGACAGCCTTTGCACGCCTCCCCCACGACCGCCGTCATCCTCGCCGCCGGGTGCTCCCGCCGGCTCAAGGAGCTCACGGCCAGCACTCCCAAATGCCTCCTCGACGTCGGCGGCACCACGCTGCTCGATCATCAGGTGGGTTGCCTGCGTGAGAACGGCGTCGAGCGCATCGTGGTGGTCACCGGCTACTTCGGCGAGAAGATCGCCGCGCATCTCGGCAGGGGGGCGCAGTACGTGCGCAACGACGTGTTCGATCGCACCAACTCGCTCTACTCCCTGCACCTCGCCCTGCCGCGCTGCGCCGCCGGCCTCGTGCTCATGAACGCGGACGTGCTCTTCCACCCCGAGCTGCTGCGGCTGCTGCTCAGTTCTCCCTTCGCGGACGCCCTGCTCTACGAGCCTGGCGAGCGGCTGGGCGAGGAGGAGATGAAGGTCCGCGTCCAGGACGGGCGCGTGACGGCTCTGGCGAAGACGCTCGAGGCGGGCACGTACCACGGCGAAAACCTGGGGGTCCTCAAGTTCTCCGCGGAAGGGGCCGCGCGCCTGCGGGAGGCGGTGCGCGAGCTGGTCGACGCCGGCGAAGTCAACGCCTGGGCGCCGAGGGCGTTCGACGCCATCTGCCGCGATCACCCCATCCACGCGCTGGCGACGCGCTCGCTCCCCTGGATCGAGATCGACTTCCCCGAGGACCTCGAGCGGGCGCGCGGCACGGTCTGGCCGCGCATCGCCGGCCAGCGGGCCGCGGGCGCGCAGGCCTAGTCAGCTCCGGCCGCGCCGCGTCACGGCAGAGGAGGACGCGGCCAGGCGTGCACCTGCAGCGCGATGTGGTAGATGGCCAGCGCGAAGTAGAAGGAGAAGCCCACCGCGATCGCGCAGCGCGCGTAGCGGAAGTTCTTGTGCAGCATCACGAACAGGACGCACATGGCCGTGAGCACGCCCTTGATGACCACGAACTCGACGTTCCCCTGGTCGATCATCCACTGGGCGATCGGGTTGAGCTCCTCCCCGCCCTTGCTCAGGTAGAGCAGCGTCGCGACGGAATCGAACACGGTCAGGGTGAAGAAGACCAGCAGCAGGACGGCCAGGCGCGTGGAGTAGAGGTCGACGAAGGCCCCCTCCCGCTCGACGGTGCGCCGCGCCTCGCGGCGGCGGCCGCCCAGGAAGGTGTAGAGCGAGACCATCGGGGTGGGCCGGCGCCGGCGGTCGTTCTGGCGGCGCTTGAGGCCGTCGCTCGCTGGGCCTGACTCGGTGCGCGCGGGGCTCTCCATCGTGCGAATCCTATCGGCATCCCCGCGCCGCCACTGTTGCGCGAACAGGCCCAATCCTGCGGCTTCTCACATCCACGGTGCGCCGGCGCTACCATTCCCGGCGATGACCAAGGCCCACTGGTCGCTGCCGCTCCTTGCCGCCCTCGCCGCCGTGCTGGTCCTGTGGACCTCGGTGGACGGGGAGTTCATCTACGACGATCGCTCCTACGTGCAGAACAACCCCTCCGTCCTGGGTGAGCGCGGCATCTTCGACGAGGCGGCGCCGCCCGGCCGTGAGGACCTGGGTCTGTACCGCCCGCTCACGATCCTGACCTACCACTTCACTTACCTGTTCGTGGGACTCGATCCCTGCACGTTCCACGTCGTGAACGTCTTGCTGCACGGTCTGGTCTCGGCCCTGGTCGTGCTGGTCGCCGCGCGCTTCGGGGCCGGCCCGCCCGCCGCCTTCCTCGCCGGCCTGCTGTTCGCCGTCCACCCGGTGCACGTGGAATCCGTGGCCTGGATCGTGGGCCGCGCCGAGCTCCTGGCCGCCGCCTTGGCCCTGCTCGCGATCCTGGCGCATGGCCGTCCCGGCGACCGGCGCCCCCTGCCGCGCGTGGTCCTGGCCGCGCTCCTCTACGGCCTGGCGGCCATCTCCAAGGAGACGGCCCTGCCTCTGCCCGCGCTCTTCTTCCTGCTCGACCTCCATGACCGCGATCCCCGCCGCCTGCAGCGCGCCCTCCTGCGCCTGGCGCCGGCCGCGCTCGCCTGCGGCCTGGTCGTGCTGGCGCGCTGGCAGGTGCTCGGGCGCTTCAGCCCCGAGGTGGGCGCGGACGCGTTTCTCGGCTCGCTCAGCGCCGGCGACCGCCCGGGCATCGCGCTCGCCGTGCTCGGCCGCAGCATCCGCACCTTGCTCCTCCCCGGCAAGCTCTCGATCTACTACGACCCGCGGCACTTCGTCGGCCTGCTGCCGCTGGCCAGCGGAGCAGCCCTGACGCTCGGCCTCGCCCTCCTTCTTTGGCAAGCCCCCCGCCGCGGCCGCGGCGATGTCTTCCGCGGACTGCTGCTCTTCCTGATCGGCATGCTCCCCTTCCTCCACCTGGTCCCGATCGGTGCGATCTTCGCCGACCGCTTCCTCTATCTGCCGAGCTGCGGCTTCCTCATCGCCGCCGGGGCCGTCGTCCTGCCCGGCCTGGGCGGGTCTCGGCCGTGGCGCCTGCTCCTCGCGCTGGCGCTCGTCGCCGCCTGCTCCGCGCAGACGCTCTACCGCACGCCCGCGTTCCGCAACAACGTCGCGCTGTGGGAGGATGCCGTGGCGGCCGATCCGCACGCGGCCTTCGCCCTGTTCCAGCTCGGCGGCATGTACCACGACGCCGGCATGTTCGAGTATCAGGGCGAGAGCAGGAAGGGCTCCGTGTACTACTTCAGCGAGTCGCTGCGCGTCGCGCCGGACAATCCCTGGGCCGCCGACGCCCACCTGAAGCTCGGCGAGTATGCCGCCGGACAGATCGGCGACGCCGCGCTCGCCGCCCGCCACTACCGCGAAGTCTTGACGCGCGCGCCGAGCTGCATCGAAGCCAGGCTCGACCTGGCGGCGCTCTGGCCCTCCGGCCTGGTCGCGCCCGAGGAGGCCCGGCGCCTGCTGCAGGCGGTCCCGTCGCTCGCTCCCAACGAGACGCAGGCGGCGGCCGCGCGCAAGCTGCTCGCCGACCTCGAGGCCGCGGGCGGCGAGCAGCCTTGATCAGCCGTCGTCGCCGCGCGGATCGAAGCCGGCGAGGCCGGCCAGGAAGTCGAGAAACTCGTCCGGCCGCGCCTCGACCGCGAGGCCCACGAGGGCGAAGTGCACCTCGCCGCCGAAGTCGAAGTCGCCGCGGCACTCCGGGGGGAACGTCGTGCGATTGCCGCCGAGCACCTGCGACTCCGACTCGCAGTAGTAGAAGGTCGAGATGCCGATCTCGGCGCGACGCTCGATCCAGGCCCCGCCCTGGCGCAGCAGCCAGCCGACGCCGTAGTTGGGCAGCTCGAACCCGCTCGCCCACCACTCCGCCTTGCCGATGCTGCCCGCGCCGATCGCGAGCCAGCGCGTCGCCCGAGCATGCGCCAGCAGGCCGGGCCCTACGGCCAGGCGCGCCGAGGCGATGTCCAGCAGGTCGAATCCGCGCGCCGCGAGGTAATCGAGGACGTCCGGCGCCGGGACAGGAGGCTCGGCCGGCTCCGCCTCCCCCTGGCGCGGCGCCGCCGCGCAGCCGCAGGCAATGGCGACCAGGCAGGCGCACAGCATCGCTGAGGTCCAACGCATGCCGGCGAGTCTACCAGGTCGACACGTCGCGACGACGCACCACCAGACCTGTCGGTGCTCACTGGTTGGGTGCGGCGGGCGCCGCCGCGAGTTGGAAGACCCTTCGGCCGACTGGTGGCTTCAACGCGTTCGAGTGTGCCTCCGACTCTCGGCGAGGAGACTCGGGATCTTCGCGCCGTGCGAAGATCTTGGCGGGTAGTGACACATGAACGTCAGCGAGCGAGTTTGGTTGCGGCGCCGCCGCGATGTGGACGTGGCGCGGCCAAAGCGGAAAGCTATGCGCCGTTCTGCCTCCCGGGCCGCGGAGCAGCCATGCCGCAGATCGCCGTCATCATTCCGCACAGCAGCGGCGCCGCGCTCCTGGAGCGCTGCCTCGCCGCGCTCGAGCACCAGACCCTCAGCCCGCACGAGCTGATCGTGGTGGACGGCGGCTCCGCGGACGGTTCACGGGAGCTGCTCCGGACCCGCTACCCGCGGGTGATCCTCTGCGAGATCGGCCCGGGCCGGGGTTTCGCCGCCGCGGTCAACGCCGGCCTGCGCACGGCCAGCAGCGAGCTGATCGCCCTGCTCAACGACGATGCCCTGGCCGATCCCGGCTGGCTTGAGGCACTGGCCGCCGCCGCCGAGACGCACCCCGAACACCACGGCTTCGCCAGCCGCATGGTCACGTGCGACGAGCCGCCGCGCATCGACTCGGCCGGACTCGCCCTCACGCGCGGCTTCGGCCAGCTCTCCATCGGCGCGGGTGCGCCGGACGGCCCCGCCTTCGCGGGCGAGCGCGAGGTGCTCGGACCCTGCGCCGGCGCGGCCCTCTACCGCCGCTCGCTGTTCGACGCCATCGGCGAGTTCGACGAGGACCTCTTCATGTACTGGGAGGACTACGACATCGCGCTGCGCGCGCAGGCGGCCGGCTTCAGCGCGCTCTACGTCGGCGGCGCGCGCGTGCGCCATCAGGGCGCCGCGACCATCGGCCCGGGCAGCGCCCGGGCCGTCTACTACTACGCGCGCAACTGGCCGATCGTGCTGTGGAAGAGCGTGCCGCCCGCGCTGCTGGCCCGGCAGCTCCTGCTGCACGCCTGGACGCGCGCCAAGGCCAGTGCGCTCTGCCTGCGGCGCGGCCGCTTCCTGCCCTGCCTGCGCGGCGGCCTGGCCTCACTCGGCCTGCTGCGGGCCACCCGCGCCAAGGCGGCGCGCGTGGCCCGCACGCGCCGCGGCGACGCGGCCGCGCGGCTGCAGCGTTTCCTGCGGGAAGGCAGCCGCTTGCGCCAGCAGGCGCGCGCCGCGCGGCGGGCAGGCCGATGAGCGGGCAGCGCCGGATCCTGCACGTCACGACGTACGTGCATCCCGACAGCGCCGGCGGCGCGGAGCGCGTGGTGCACGGCCTCGCGCGCGCTCAGGCGCGCGCCGGCGACGACGTGCTCGTGCTCTGCGGCAACCACGCCGGCCAGCCTGCGCGCGAGGTGATCGACGGCTTCCAGGTCGAGCGCTTCCCCCTGCCGCCGGGCCGGCGCGGCGCGCGCTTCCTCCTGGCGGTCGCCGCGAGCTGCCGCCGCGCCCTGGCCGCGCACACGGGGCGGCCCTTCGACATCCTGCACACCCATCAGGTGGCGACCGCGGCCACCGCCCTGCGGCTGCGCGACCTGGCGCGCGCGCGCGTTCACTCGTTCTATGCGCCCTACCACGCCGAGTTCGCGGTGGAGAAGGGCCTGGACCAAGCGCGCGGCGCCGCCTCCGCGGCCGCGCGCCTCAGGGATCGCCTGGCCTGCCTCGCCGGACGCGCGCTCGACCGCCGCTGCCTGCTGCTCGCCGATCGCGTGGTCGTGCTGTCCTGCTTCTCCGCCGAGCAGGCGCGCGCGCTCGCGCCGAGCTGCGGCGCACGCCTGCTGCTGGTTCCGCCCGGCGTGGACAGCGAGCGCTTCCGGCCCGCCGCGGGCCAGGACGCCGGCGCACCTGCTTGCTGGCCGGCGGGAGTCTTGCGCCTGCTCACGGTGCGGCGCCTGGTGCGGCGCATGGGCATCGACAGCGCGATCGCAGCCGCCGCACGCCTGCGCGCCGAGGGCATGAAGCTGGTCCTGGCCGTGGCCGGCAGCGGCCCGGACCGGGAGCGCCTCGAGCGCCAGGCCGGCGCGTTCGGCCTCGCGGACACGGTCCGCTTCCTGGGCCACGTTCCGGAGCAGGATCTCCCCCACCTCTATCGCACGGCCGATCTCTTCCTCCTGCCGACGCGCGCGCTCGAGGGCTTCGGCCTGGCCACGCTCGAGGCCCTCGCCTGCGGCACGCCGGTGCTCGGCACACGCGTGGGAGCGACCGCCGAGCTGCTGGCGCGCTTCACGCCCGAGATCGAACCGGTCGGAGCGACCAGCGCGGAGCTGGCGGCCGGCATCCGAGCGGCCAGTCGCGACCTGCCGGCCTGGCGCGCCGCGGCCCGCCGCGCGGCCGAGCGCATCGCGCGCGAGTGCACCTGGGAGGCGGTGTGCGCGCGGCTGGAGAGCGCCTACGGGCCCGTCCCGGCCGCGAGGAGCGCCTCCCCGTGATGCGCGTCGTCGCCTTCACCAAGACCAGCGACATCGGACCGTCCAGCCGCTGCCGCTTCGGCCAAATGCGCGCGCTGCTCGCGCAGCAGCAGGTGAGCCTCGCCACGCGCCCGCTGTTCGGCAGGACCTACTTCCTGCTCGGGCGCGTGCGGCCGGCCGCGCTGCGCATCCTCTTGAAGTGCCTCTACGTCCCGGGGCGCTTCCTGGCGCGGCTGGTAGAGCTTCGCGCGGCGCGGGGCGCGCACTTGGTCGTGGTCGAGCACCAGCTCTTCCCCTACCTGCCGGACCTGGGCGAGCGCCTGCTCCGCCGCTCCGCCACGCCCTGGATCCTGGAGTTCGACGACGCCATCTACCTGACCCGGTTCCATCGTGCCAAGATCGCGCGCCTCTGCCGGCTGGCGGATCGCGTGGTCGTGGGCAACCGTTTCCTGGCCGAGTTCGCCGCGCGTCACAACGCGGCCGTGGCCGTGGTCCCGACCACGGTCGACCTGGCGCGCTTCACACCGCGGCGGCCGCGAGCACCGGCGGCGGGCGCGCCGTTGGTCGTCGGGTGGATCGGCCTGCCCTACAACTTCCCCGCCCTGGCGCTGCTGGAGGCGCCCCTGCGCGAGCTGGCCGTGGAGGTCCCGCTGGTGCTGCGCGTCGTGTCCGCGGGCAGACCGCGCCTGGCGGGCGTGCCGCTCGAGGCGGTCGCCTGGTCGTTGCAGGGCGAGGCCGAGCAGATCGCCCGCTTCGACGTCGGCGTCATGCCTCTGCCGGACGACGAGTGGTCGCGCGGCAAGTGCGGCCTGAAGATCCTGCAGTGCTTCGCCGCCGGCGTGCCGGTCGTGGCCTCGCCCGTGGGGGTGAACGCCGAACTCATCGAACACGGCCGCAACGGCCTCCTCGCCTCGAGCGCGGCGGACTGGCAGCGGCACCTGCGCGCCCTGGCACGCGACCCGGAGCTGCGCGCGCGGCTCGGTCAGGAGGGACGGCGCACGGTGGAAGCGGGCTACTCCGCGAGCGCCTGGGCGCCGAGGATCGCGGGGCTGTGGCAAGAAGTCGCGCGGCGCGGCGCCGCCGGCGGGAAGCGCTGGCGCGGCGGGTCTGCCTGACGCTCTGCCGGCTCGGCCGATCAGCCGCGGAGCGCCGCTCCGCGGCCGCTCCGTCGGCTGCATCGCCGCCGCGACGCAAGGGGTGGATTTACAACCGCGTTACCGCCAAGAGAAGGGCCTCGGGCGACAATGCCGCACGAGGCCCCGCTGTCGTCGAAATGGTAGCCCCAACGGGATTCGAACCCGTGTCTGATGGCTGAGAACCACCTATCCTGGACCAGGCTAGACTATGGGGCCTTGGAGGCGCAGATGATCATGATGGACGCGCGCGGTGTCAAGGGGCGCCCCGGCAAGCGCCGAAAGTTCCTGGCCGGGCCGCCGCGGCGCGCGCTGCCCCGGTCCACTGGACACACGCCGTGAAGTACGTTGCCCTCCTGGTCCTGCTCGGCACGCTGCTCGCGGTCGGCTACATGATGTTCGTCCCCGGCCACGACGATTCGCCGGGAACGAAGGCGCCGCGGGACGAGCCGCGGGCGGACCTCGAGGCGGCCGGGCAGCGCGAGCGCAGGCCGCCGCCGCGCAGTGAACCGGACGTGACCGCGCCCCCCGCGCCGGAGGTGCCCGCCTTCACCGAGGAGCGCGGGCCGGAAGACACCACGCTCGGCGGCACCGTGCTTTCGCCGGCCGGCAACCCGGTGCGCGAGGCCCTGGTGACTCTGTGCAAGTCCTCGGGCGGAGACAGCCTGCTCGGCGGCGACCTCGTGCGCGTGAAGGAGCCGGTCCTGACGCACACGGATGGCACGTTCGAAATCGCCGGCATCAGCGGCGGCAAGGGGTACGCCGTGCGAGTGGAGCACGGCGCCTACGCCCCGGCGCTGCAGCGCGATATCGTGATCGAGAAGCACCGCGCCAACAAGATCGCGGACATCTGCCTGAGCAGCGGCGTCGAAATCCGCGGGGCGGTCATGCGCAAGTCCGGCGCCGCGGTGGCGGGCGCCCGCGTCGCGGTCTTCAGCCTGGTCGAGCCCTCCAGCGAGCCGGTGCGACAGGTCCTCACCGGCGAGGACGGCCTGTACCGGGTCGAGGGCTTGACGCCCGGCGTGTACGACCTGGCCGTCTCGGCCGAAGGGCTCGAGTCGCTGCGCTCCGGGCCGGTGCACGTGCTGGCGGCTCCGGCCACCAGCAAGCGGGACTTCCTGCTCGGCGAGGCCCACTCCATCAAGGGGCGGGTGGTGACGCCCGGCGGCGAACCGGTCGCGGGCGCCGTGCTGCGCGCCGAGCTGCAGCGCGGGAAGCACCCGAGCAGCGGGCGGGCGGCGAGCGGCGCGGACGGCACGTTCGAGATCGACGGCCTCTCCGAGGGGACGTACCGGGTGCAGGTCAGCCGCAAGGGCTACGCGCCGGATTCCCGCCTGGGCGTGGCCACGGGCGGCGCGCCGCTGCGCCTCTGCCTGATCCCCACGGCCGGCGCCACCGGCTTCGTGGTAAGCAGCGCCGACAACCAGCCCGTGAAGTCGTTCGGGCTCATGCTCTGGCAGCTCGACCAGAAGGACCGCCGCAGCTTGTTGCTCGGGGACATGCGCATGTTCTCCTCCGAGGACGGCTCCTTCACCATCGAGGACCTCGCCCCTGGTAAGTACCAGCTCCAGGCGTACGCCAAGAGCCTGGCCCCGGCCTTCAGCAGGCCCTTCGCCGTGCGCGACGTGTACGTGCACGGCGTGCGCATCCGGCTCGACCCGGGCGCCAGCATCAAGGGCACGGTGGTCGACTCCGCCAGTCAGCCCTACGCGGGCGCCACGGTGCGCCTCCTGGACAACGCGGTCCGCGACGTCCCGGTCGCGAACATCATCTACGACAAGTACACGAGGCTGGGCAAGACGCAGACGGATGAGCAGGGCGCCTTCGTCTTCGACTCCCTCGCGCCCGGGACCTACCAGGTGCAGGTGAGCGCCGCGGACAAGCTCACGCAGTCGCAGCGCGACGTCGAGGTCAAGCCCAGGAGCGAGACGCTCTGCGGTCCGTTCGTGCTGACGGAGGGAGGGCATCTCACGGGCACGGTGCTGGACGCGCGCCAGGTGCCGTCGAAGGGGGCCAAGGTCTCGCTCCTGTCCGACGAGGAGGGCCTGTTGCGGGAGGTGCGCACCAACGAGGCCGGCGAGTTCACCATGCGCAACCTCGCGCCCGGGAGCTACAAGCTGGCCGCGCTCCCCGGCCTCTCGGCGGAGAACCCTGGCAACGTGTTCATCGCCGCCGTCGCTTCCATGAAGGCAGCGCTCCAGGTCACGGTCATCGAGGGCCAGACCGTGCCGGTGACGATCTACCTGCAGTCCTGAGCAGCGCGCCGCCTCGCGCTGCCGCCCCTTCACATGGGCTCGCGGCCGCGCGCCCGGCGCCTGACCTTCCGCACTTCGGCCGCCGCCACCTCGCAGCCCTTCGCCAGGATCGGGTCCGCGCCGCGCGCGTAGGGCACGACGAAGTCGACCTCGTGGTCAGGCGCCACGCCCACCCCCTCGAGGCTCACCCCTCCCAGCGGCACCGCGACTCCCGCCAGCTCCAGGTAGGAACCGTCGGGCAGCGGGTGATAGACCGCCCCCAGCACGGCGCCTTCGGTCCGCTGTCCCACGAGCTGGCCAAGTCCTTGGGCGCGGAACTGGTAGGCGAGGATCTCCTTGGCGCTGCGCGAGCGTTCGTCCGCGAGCAGGACCACCGGCCTCCTCCAGAGCGGCGCGTCCCGCTCCCCCCTGAGCATCTGCCGGAAGCTGCGCTTGCCGCGGAACGTGTCGAGGATCTGCGTGGCCACCTGCGCGAAGCCGCCGCGGCCGCGCACGTCCAGCACCAGTGCGTCGCAGTCCTTGAGCGGCCCCCGCAGGGCCTCGTGCAGCACGCCCGTCACACCCTCCGAGCAGAACCAGATGTGCAGGGTGCCGATGCGCACGCCGTCCCGTTCCAGGACCGCCAGGCTGTTCCGCGCCGCGTCGACCGCGTTCATGCTGGCTGGCACCAGGAGCAGGTTCCGGCGCGTGTCGCTGTCCGGCTGCGGCTGCACGGTCAGCGCGAGGCTGCCTCCCGCCTCCGCCTGGAGGAAGAAGAGCGGCGCCCCCGGCAGACCCGGGTCGTAGCCGGCATCGAGCAGGAAGCGGCTCTCCGCCACGGGGACGCCATCGACCGCGACGATACGATCCCCCACTCGCAGCCCCGCGCGCGCGCCGGGCCCGCCCTCGTACAGGGCACGCACGAAGACCCGGCCGGGCAGGGTCTCCTCGAGCAGCAGGCCGAACGTCAGGCTGCGCCGGTTGGTCAGCTCGCGCGCCATGCCCTGGTAGACCGCGGCATCCAGAATCGTGGTGTGGGAGGCTCCCAGCTCGGCGAGCATCCCGAGCAGCAGGGACCGGACCTCGGCCGCGCTTTCGGCCTCGCGGACCAGCGGCCGGTAGAGCTCGCGCATGCGCTCCCAGTCCACGCCGTGCAGCTCGGGGTCGTAGAAGGCGCGCCGCACCGTGCTCCACACCGCGTCGAAGGTCTTGAGCGAAGATTCGCCCGCGCGCGCGCCCGCGGCGGCGAACAGGACGGCGAGGAGCGACAGGGCGAGGCGGGACAGGCAAACCACGTTCTTGCTCCATGAAGGCCGGCGCGGCGGCGGCGCCGCGCGCGGCGAGACGGTGGCGATGATAACGGCGCGCCCCCCCCCCTGTTGGACCTGAAGCGCCCGGACGCGGGGCGGCCCGGCGCCGCGCGGGGTGCGTCGCTGCACCAGGGCGTGGCTGTCACCTCCTCGAAGAACCGCGGGATGGCGACCAGCGCCTGATTGCGGCTCCGCCGCGACGGGATACAGTTCCGTGCTATCCCGAGCCGATGGGAGCGGAGGTTCGATGACCTGTTCTGGGGCCGCGATGAGCCGACGGCTGCCGCCGTACCGCACCTTTCTGGCGTCCGACGCCGTGATCCGGGAAATCCTGCGCAGCTACCGGACCATCGCCATGGTCGGTCTCGGTCCGGACGCGCCGCCAGCCGCCCGCGACGCGGCGCGCCAGCTCAAGCAGCGCGGCTACCGCGTGCTGCCGGTCCATCCCGGCGGCGGCGAGGTGCTCGGCATGCAGGCGACACCCGATCTGCGCGCGCTGGGCGAGAGGATCGAGATCGTCGCCGTGATCTCCGCCGCGCTGCCCGTCGCCGAGGTCGTGGACCAGGCGCTGGCGGCCGGCGCCAAGGTGCTCTGGCTCGAGCCCGGAGGCAGCCATCCGGAGTCCGCGTACCGCGCCGCGCGCGCGGGTCTGGCGGTGATCTTGAACCGCGAGCTGCTGGCCGAGTACCTCATGCACTTCCCGGACAGCGAGATCGGCTACGAGAGGGACTGAGGGCCCGCTGCCGGGCCCTCCGCGACGGCCTCGCGGCGCGCCGCGTCGATCACGCGCTGCCCGGCCGGTTTTCCACCTGGAACTGCGCAGTCACCCGCTTGATCTCGTCGAGCGTGCCGCTGATGCGGAAGACGTGCGGCACGGCGCGGATGAGCTGGCCGTTGTTGGCGTTGCTGATCTTGAGCGTGCCGAAGCCGAGCAGCAGCTCGAGCGCGTCGCCGATCTCCTTGCTGAAGGCCACGTTCTCGCTCGGATACGACTGCGCCTCGCCGATCCACTTGTCGTGGATGACCACGTGGTTGGGCTCGACCACGATCACGAAGGAGCGGCGATCGATCCAGACGAACAGGAAGGTGATCGCCCAGATCACGGTCACGAGCAGGTAGAACATGCCGTTCATGTAGGGCGAGAGCTGACCCAGGAAGTGCGCGACGTCGCCGAGCACGCCGCAGCTATGCAGGATGAAGCCGGCGATGACCAGGGCGAAGAGGACGATGACCGTCTTCCCGAACCTGAGGTCGAAAAAGAGGATCATGTTGTTCACCAGCAGCGCCCAGAGGTACACCCGGCCAAAGGCCTCGGGCGCCACGCCGAACCACTCGACGAAAGCGTAGCCCCAGAGGCCCAGGATGGCGGTCGGGTACATCAGGATCGCCTGGTTGAAGGGCCGGATCAGCAGATGCTCGCGGCCCGCGACCGACTGGCGGATCGCGGTCAAGTTGTCGATCACGCCGAGCAGTCTGTACAGGAGATTCGCCATCGTTCGCCTCCCACCGCGCCTGCCAGGCGGGCAGCGCGGGCAAAGAGCCAGCCACAGCCCATCGGCGCCAATGTAGCAGGCCGACGGGCCAGCGCGCGAGGAATCACTCGCTCCGCCGGGCGGGGCCTCCGCGCGCGGACGGCCAGCGGTGTCTTGCGCGCGCCGCGGCCGCCGGCGCGTTACAAGGCTTTCCCGAGGAGCAGCTTGGGGGCACTCTTTTTCTTTTCGCGCGAGCTTGACCCCGCCACAGCCTGGGGTTATTCCTTTCACAGTGGCGGCTCACGTCCGCAGAAGATCCTTGAAAACACTCATCCGGCCAGGGTTGTGTGCCAACACGTAAAAACCACACCATTCCTTCTTCTTCTTCCCCTTTTCCCGAAATCCTTGGTCGGATGATCCTGAACAACACCGAGCGCTGACGCTCGAAACGATATCGCGGCGCCCGCCGCCGGAACCGACCGGAGGCGGGCGCCTGTTTTTTTCCTGCGCGGAACCAGCCGCTCAGCGGCCGCGACCGCGCCGCGCGCGGCCGCACGACCGGCGCCCCGAGATTCCCTCCGCTCCCATGCGAGTCGCGGCGAAACGGCGGCGCTGCGCATGGCAGAGCGCCACCGCGAGCGCGTCCGTGGCGTCGAGACCGCCTTCGATCCTCGCCGCCCCGAGGAGAGCGCGCACCATCTCCGCGACCTGCTCTTTGCGCGCGCCGCCGCGGCCCGTCAACGCCTTCTTGACCTCCGTGGGCGCGTACTCGTGGATGGGCACGCCGGCTTGTCCGGCGCAGTAGAGCGCCACGCCCCGCCCCTCGCCCATGGCGATCAGCGCCTGCACGTTGCGGCCGTGGAACGTCTTCTCGATGGCCACCGCGGCAGGTCGCGCCTCCGCGAGAACCTCGCGCAGGCTGTTGCCGATGGCGAGCAGCCGCTCCGCCAGCGGCAGCCCGCGGTGAGCGCGCAGCGCGCCCGCGCGCATCAGCTTGGCCGCGCCGCCGGCATCCTCGATGACGCCGTAGCCCATGGAATGGGTGCCGGGATCGATGCCCAGGATGCGCACGCTCTGTCCTCGCGCCGGAAAGCGGCACTCTACCAGTTGACCGCTGACAGCTGACACCTGCTACAGTGCCCGGTCATGGACCAGCCCGCGATGGAAGGAGCGGCGCCCCTCAACCTCACCGCCGTGGTCGTGGCCGCCGGCGCCGGCCGGCGCATGGGCGCGCGCGGCAACAAGGTCTT
>DYIW01000136.1 GCA_020723465.1 Phycisphaera mikurensis | reverse complement strand
GGGGGGCCGGCTGCGGCGTTCTGGGTCCGCCATGACTCGAAAAAAGTCGAGTCGTCGCCGCGCCGCGCATTCGGCCCCCCCGGCGCTCGCAACGCGGCCGCGGGGGATTCCTGCTCAGGCTCTGAGTCGCAGCGCGAGGCGTTACGCACCGGTCGCCGGGGGTGCCCGGTTGCGGGCTGGTCAAGAACCGGGTTGCGCCTTGGATCGCGGGGGCAAGACGGACTCCCTCTACCCGGGCGGGGCGGCGCGAGGCAGAAAGGTCCGCCCTGGCGATCCCCGTTCGATTCGGGCAGCCTGGAAACTCGACGCGCCTGCCGGCGCAACGCGCCTACGTGAGGAACTCGGCGACATCGTCCCGGGTGATGGTCCGCGTCTCGCTCCTGGGATAGGACTCCCTCCAGGCCTTCGGGATCCGCGCCTTGCCGCCGCCATGCTTGAACTCGAACGCTCGGAGGACCCCCTCCGACTCCTCGACCAGGTCGAGTTCCTGGCGATCATAGGTGCGCCAGAAATAGAGGTTGGCGTGCGTCCCCGCGTAGGCATTCCGCTTGACGCGCTCGATGACCATCAGGTTCTCGAACAGACGGCCCAGGTCGTCGCGCAACAGGATGGGCTGGAAGGCCTGCACCAGCGCGTTGCGCAGGCCGAGATCGACGAAGTAGATCTTCTGCGACTTGGTCACTTCCTTGCGCAGATTACGGGAGAAGCCGCCGAGCCGGATGACGACGAAGGCCTCGGTCAGGAAATGCAGGTACCGCGAAACGGTCTTCACGTCCATTTGCACCTGCCGGCCCACCTCGCTCAGCGAGACCTCCGAACCGATCTGGAAGGCGAGGAGCTGCAGAATCGCCAGCAGCTTGGAGCGGTTGACGTCCACCTGCGCGAAGATGTCCTTCAACAGGTAGTCGGCAGCCAGCTCCTTGAGCAGGCGCACCTTCTGGTCGTGGGATGCGAGCGTCAAGACCTCGGGATAGCTCCCGTAGACCATCGCGTGATCGAGGTGGACCGAGGTGGTCGTCGGTCCGATGTCGAGTTCCGACCAGGCGATCGGATAGAGGACGTGGCGGATCTGGCGGCCGCTGAGCGGCTCGCCGGTGCGCGCGGACAGATCGAAGGAGGAGGAACCGGTGGCCAGCACCCGAACCTGCGGGAAGTGGTCGTGAAGCAGCTTCAGGCAGGATCCGATGTTCTCGAAGTTCTGGGCCTCATCGATGAAGAGGTAGTCGAGCCCTGCCGTGAGTCGCGACAGGGCGGATCGCTCCGGAACCAGCAGCCGCCGGTCGTCGAGAAAGTCCCCGTTCAACAGCAGCAGCTTGCCCTCGATCCGCGACCGCAGCCACTCCAGGAGGGTCGTCTTGCCCACCTGCCGCGGTCCAAGGATCACCAGGACCTTCCTCGTCGACTGGAGTTGCTCCAGGATCCGCGGCTGAAGTCTGCGTTCGATCATTCTGCGTCGCCGAATCCAAACTTCATGGGTCACACTCCACGAATTTAGCATGATTCAGAGCTCTGGCATCCTCGGATTTCTCAAGAATCCTTGTGTCACCCACAGCCGTCTCACGGCGGTCTTGCTCCGGCCTCCCCTCACTCCCCGCCCACTGACACAGCCGTCTCGCTGCCGGCGTGCACGACGACGGGCACCGAGGCGACGACGCGGCCCTCCGCAACGGCGACGATCTTGTAGGAGCCGGCAGGCAGGTGGGCGAGCGTCGCCGACTCGCCGGGCGCGAGATCGGCGAGAGGCTGGCTCCGGCGGTCGAGGGCGGCGCCGAGGAACACGGCGGCGACGGTCGAGGCGGGCGTCGAGTCGGGCTGGAGGCGAAGTTGCCACGCCGCAGCCTCGGGGCGGTCGGCGAGGGCGACGCGCAGGCTGCCGCCCGGGTCGCAGATCAGCTCCACGCGCTCGCTTCGCGTCGCGCCGAGCGCATGGACCACCGGGGCACGGTCGGGGGAATCCACCGCGAGCGCGGCCTCGCCGGGCGGGAGCCAGAGCGAGACCACGCCGTCTTGTCCAGTCGAGTCGGTCACCGTCTGAAGGCTCAGGCCCGCTGGCGTTTCGGGCTCGATCACGCACTGCACGAGGAGTCCCGGCAGCGCGCGCCCGCGCTCGTCGGTTACGCGCACTTCGACCGGAGTGACGTCCAGGAGTTCGAAGCGGACGAGCATGGGCTCCACGCCCAGCGTCACCGTCTTCGTCCAGCGCGCGGCGACGCGGGCGCCGTCCGGCCGGGTCCAGCCGATCAGCTTGACCTGGAAGCGCCCTTGCGGAAGATGCGCCAGCCGGGCGGCTCCCGCGCCACGCTCAAGCTCAAGGTCGGTTACGTGGCCTGCTGCTTGACCCTCCCACGCCTCGACGCGCACGCGCGCCGACGTCCAGGTGGAGCCCTGGATTTCGACCGTTAGTTCCCCCGCGGCAGCGAGCCACTCCGGCGTCACGCGCTGGCCGGGGACGATCTCGCACGTGCCAATGAGCAGACCAGAGTCCGACGAGAGTTCCACGCGATACGCGCCGGGGGGCACGCGCACCTCCAGCGGCAGCGGCAAGTCAGAGGGCGCGCCCCGTGCCTCGCAGTTCACCTCCAGCCAGCCGGCGGACGCCGTCGCCTCGCGTCGCGCGCGGAAGCTCCCGCCCGCGGCGCAGACTGCAGGCGGCAGCAGGATCCAGCCCGAATCCGGCGCGACGACGAGGCGCAGGTGTCCGCCCTCGCAGACGGAAAGCCCGGGGAAGGCGGCGCGGTAGACCACGCCCTGCTCGGCCCGGACGCACACGATCGCGTCGACGGGCCCGGCGGGGACGACGGTGAGGCTCGCTGTGCCGGCTTGGTCGAGGCATACGCTCCCGAGCGGCTCGGGGATCAGTGCGGTGGGCCGCGCAAAGTCGATGCGGGCACCGTTTGCCGGCAGACCTTCTGCAAGCAGCACCTCGACCGTCGCAGCGGGTAGCGGCTCCAGCTCGACCACGAGTTCGCGCCTCGCCGACGAATCGACCTGCACCGCCTGGGATGCGTATCCGCGCCGTTCGAGAATGAGGCTCGTTACGGCTCCCGCGCGCACCGGCAGCGCGAAGCTGCCGTCCTCCGCCGAGACGGCGTCCGGCACCTCGTGCGCGAGCGACGCGAAAAGCAGCCTCAGACCCGGTCCTGAACCCAAGTCACCGCCAACGCGCACGGCGACGCCGGGGAGCCGAGCCCGGGTGCGCGCGTCGAGCGCGAGCCCGTGGAGGAGCGCGGCCGGTGCGACGTCGAGCCGGGCCGAGGTCGTGGCGCCCTCGGTCACCACGAACGGCCCGAACGCCTGAGGCTCGGCGCCGAGTTCAAGCACCACCCAGTGCTCCCCGGGCGCGAGGTCTTCCACGCACACCTCTCCTCCTTCGAGGCGCCGCGTGGATTGCGGGATCGGCGCGATCCCAAACTCGATGAGCCTGAGCAGGGACGCCTGCTCCGCGGGCAGCGTCCCGAGCCGCACTGCGTCCAACCCGTGGGCGCCCTCAATCGAGAGCGCGAGCCGCCCGGGCCGGGCGAGACGAACGTCGACGCGTGTCTGGTCCGACGGCACCTCGACGCGAGGTGAGGGTGCGTAGCCCGGCGCCTCCACCGTGAGCTGGCAGGCGGCGCCCTCGCTGCAGTGGATCGAGAGGCTCCCCGAGCCCTCCAGGCGCCGGGTCCGCGATTGCTTCTCCTGCGCGCTCACCAGGAAGCGCTCGACCGGCGCGCCGGCGGAGTCCGTCACCACGAGTTGGACTTCCCGCTGGCGCGGGACCTCGATCGACACGACGCCGCCCGCGGGCAGCACGGAGAGCCGGCCGCGGCAGGCGAGCGCGCCGGGGCGCTCGATCGTCCATTCGTAGCTGCCAGCAGCCATGCCATCGACGAGCGCCTCGCCGCGCTCGTCCAGCTCCAGGCCGGCATTGCCGCGGGCGAACGCGTCGCCTCTTGCCTCCAGGAAGAGACGGCCGGCTTCCACCCTGGCCCCGCCGCAGGTCACGCGGAACAGCACGGAGACGCCGGGCTCGACCGCAAGCACGCCCAGGTCGACCACTTCTCCGGGCGAAGGGCCCTCGAAGCGGTGGAGCAGCGGCGCATGGCCCTTTGCGAGCACGTCGATGCGCGAGGAGGTGGGGAGCAACCCGCCCAGCTCGAAGCGCCCCTCGCCGTCCGTCAAGGCGCGGCGGACGTTGGCTGGGTCGAAGAACGAAAGGACGGGTTTCCCCTCTCCTGGCCCCAGGCCGAAGTCCGTCGTCACCATCGCCCCGACGACGGCGCCCGCCACCGGCCCGGCCGTGTCGACGACGTGGCCCCGGACGCCTCCTCCCGGTCGCACGCGAAGCGTGACCGTGCCCTCCCACGGTGCACTGACGACCGAGGTTTCCACCACGAGCCAGAGCGGGTCCTGGCTCACCACCGAGACCGCAGACGCCGCGGGCGGCGCGCGCGCGAGCAAGCCGGCGGAGTCCGTAACGCCCAGCGGCTCGATGCCGCGGAACGTCTCGAGGTCATACACCGTATCTGACAGCTCGGCTTCCATGCCCAGCCGCAGCCCGGGCACCGGCTTGCCGAAAGGGTCCAACGCGAGCAACCGCAGACCGTGGAGGCGCGCAAGCTCAGCCTCGACCCTTTGAGCCTCGCCGGCGTCGACGGCCGCGCGCGGCTCGAGCGCCGCGTCCGCAACCTCTTCCGTTCCGGCCGGGCACGGCGCTCGAGCGCCGGGCTCGGCCGGCTCAACGGGCGCCGGCCACCGCCCGCGCTCCCACGCAAGGTAGCCAACCACGGCGAACAGGGCGGCGATGGCCACCAGGCCCAGCCGGACGAGCGGCGCAGCGTTCGAATGTCGCTTCATCATGCAGTGGAACTCCCGGGCGCGCAGTCGCACGATTCTGGCCGGTTCGGAAACGATGGCCGCGCCCACCCCGCTCGCCGCACGCACCACTCAGTGCGCGGGGTCGCGGCGCAGCCAGGCTCGGAACTCCTCGTCCACGCTCTCGAAATCGGCTCCGAACGATCTACGGAACTGCACGTCCACCTCGAGTTCGCCCGGCGTTCGCAGGAATCCAAGCAGGGAGTCGCGCTTCTCCGCGAGCAGAAACCCAAGGAGCGCGGGGGCCGAGGCGTCCAGCTCGGCCGTGCGCTGGTTCCAGTCCTGGGCCTCGAACTGCTCGCGCAGCGCCGGCAGGCGCTGCGCGTCGTCGAGGCTGCGCGCCACCTTGATCCAGCCATCCTCCGAGTCGCCGGCTGTGTCGGCGTAGGAGCCCCATCGTCCGAGATTCGCTTCGGGATCGTCTTTGTCCATGGGGAACGGAGACTCCACACGACCGAAGGCCATCTCCTCGGCCAGGTGGGACAGTGACCGCTCCAAACAGAGCGGCAACGCCGATTCGGAGATCCACACCCGATTGAGAATCGCTCCGCCCATGTCCCTTACGATGTCGTGTTCCCACCCGGACTGTCCCACGTGGGTCACCTCGTTGAAACGGTTCCAGTACGCGTACTCCTCCGTCAGGTAGACCTGGAGGAAATCCTGCTTGAACTTCAGCTCCTTCCCGTACGCCTCGACGAACGCTCGGAACCGTTCGGCGTTGTCGAGGATGTAGTTCTCCAGGAGCAACTCGCGCAACCTCTCGGAGTGCTCGGAATCCAGAAGCTCCGCGATTCGCCGGCGCGTGGCCGCCATCTTCTCCGCCCACGCACTGCACTCCTTGCGAGAGAGGGAGCTGATGATCCTGCACTTCCCGACTTCGGCCCCGTGAGCGACCAGACCGGTCCGCTCCTTCAGGACCTCCATCAGGGCGACCAGGTGCCTCTCCTCGGGCGGATACCAGTCGCCGGCCCACTCCACGAATCCGCGCTCGGTCATGAGATCGGCAATGCGGCGCCAGATCAGTCCGTCCTCGAGGGTCCATTCCTCCGGGGCGCTCTGGAGGGCCTTCTGATCACCATCGCGGACAAAGCCGCCGTTCGACTTGACGTATCCCTCATCCTTCAGGCGCTTGCCCTGGGCTTTGACGGCGGCCGCCTGATCCACGAACCACGTGCCGAATACCCGGCAGTGCCCAAGCAGAGCGCGCGCCTCGGCGTGCTCCGGAGCGAAGAAGAGGATCCGCAAAGCCACGCGGCGCGCCTCCCGGTCGAGCCCCTGCGCCTCTGCGAATCGCGCCACCTCCAGGAGCGCCGCCGCGTCGCCTTCCGGGATGGCTTCCAGCTTCTCCCGTACCGCCGCCGGCAGTGGGCGGTCGCGCACGATCTTGACGACCTCGCCCTTCTCGATCCGCAGAGCGGTCCCGTCCAGCGTGACCAGATCCACACCCTCCGGTCCTTCGTGGATGATCTCGCCCTTCTGCAGGGACTTGCCCTTCACCCACACATGATCTTCCGCGTGCGCGGAGCTCACGCCGGCGATCAGCAGCACGATGCACAGGCAGCGGCGCATGGTTCTTCCTCCTACAAACCTGCTCCAGGGCCCGATTCACGCGATTCCTGATCATAACGAACGGCGAGCAGCCCGAGGCGTGCGTGACCATTCCAGCGAACCGGTGGTGAGATATCCTGGCTAGGATGCCGGTTCACAACTACTTGCGCGCGAAGGAGTCACGGATGAAGTCCTTCCTTGCTGTCCTGTTCCTGTTCCTCGGTTCCAACCTGCTCGCCGCACCGGATGGCTACTACCGATTCCCGACGATCCATGACGATCGGATCGTGTTCAGCGCGGAAGGCGACCTGTGGCAGGTGAACGCCGCCGGTGGAACGGCGCGGCGCTTGACGCGCGACCAGGGGATCGAGGGCTACGCGCGCTTCAGCCCCGACGGCCGGTGGATCGCCTTCTCGGCGTCGTACGAGGGAAACGTCGACGTCTACGTCATCCCGGGCGCAGGCGGCGAGCCGCGCCGTCTCACCTGGCATCCGGCGCAGGACCAGGTCCTGGGCTGGACCGCGGATGCGCAGTCGGTCCTGTTCTGCAGCTCCCAGGCCGCGGAGCTGCCGTTCCTGCGCGCCTACACGGTGCCGGTGGCGGGCGGCCAGCCGCGCGCGCTCGGCATCGGCCCGGTGGCGCTCGCGTCGCTCCACGCCGGCGGCCGGCGCATCGCGTTCAACCGCTTCCCAGGCGAAATGGCGGGGTGGAGAGGATATCGCGGCGGCACGGCTCAGGACGTGTGGGTCGGCGACCTGGAGGCCGGCGCCTTCGAGAGGGTGACCGACTTCGACGGGTCGGACGGCTCTCCGCTCTGGGACGGTGACCGCATCGTGTTCCTGTCCGATCGGTTCGGAGACATGAACCTCTGCTCCCTCGACCTCGCAACGAAGGAGGTCGTCGAGCTGACCCACCACCAGGGTTTCGCTCCGCGCTGGCCCGACCTGCAGGCCGGTCGCGTGGTCTACTCGCTGGGAGCCGATCTCCACCTGCTCGACCTGGCGAGCGGCAGCACGGCGAAGGTCGCGGTCGAGCTTCCCTCCGATCGCGTGCGAGAACTGCCCAGAACGGCGGACGCGGCCGCGCACCTCGAGTCCTACGCGCTCAGCGCGGACGGCAAGCGGATCGTGATGGCCGCGCGCGGCGAAATCTGGCTGCGTCCGGTCGCAGAAGGGCGCGTGGTGGCGCTGACTCGCTCGCCCGGGGTGCGGGAGCGCGCTCCGGCCCTCTCCAGCAAGGGCGACCTGGTGGCGTGCATCAGCGATCAAATCGGCGAGCAGCAGCCAGTGCTGCTGGACGCGTCCGGCAAGGCGCCGCCACGCGTCCTGCGCCAGGAACGGGAAGGCTGGATGAACCAGCCGGTCTGGTCGCCGAGGGGGACGCACCTGGCGTATTCCGATCTGACCTTCTCGCTGTTCGTCCTCGACGTGGAGACCGGCGCGACGCGGCTGGTGGACCGGGCCGAGGAGGGAGAGATCCGGCAGTACGCGTTCTCCCCGGACGGCCGCTGGCTGGCCTATGCCCGGGCGGACGAGACCCAGAACTCGTCCATCTACCTCCATGACCTCGAGACCGGACGGTCGATCCCGGTGACCTCGTCCTTCACCAACGACACCGACCCGGTGTGGGATCCGGAGGGTAAGTTCCTGTACTTCCTCTCCAACCGGACCATCAACCCGGTGCTCGGAGATGTCGACCTGCGGGACGTGGTGATCCGGTCGGGGACGATCTGCGGCGTGATCCTGCGCGCGGGCGGTCTCTCGCCTTTCCTGCCCGAGGAGCTGCTGGAGGCCGCGAAGCCAAAAGCAGAGCCCGGCAAGACCGGTGCACCCGGCGAGGCGCAGGCGGCGGAACCGGCTCCAGCGGAAAAGGCGAAGGTCGTGGTCCAGGTCGACCCGGACGGCATCGAGACGCGCGTGTTCCAGTTCCCCGTGCCGCCGGGCGACTACGCCGGCCTGTCCGCGGCGCCGGGCAAGGTGTTCTTCCTGTCCGCGCCCATTCTCGGCCTGATGGACTTCGAGCTGTTCACGGAGGACGAAACGCCCCGCAACGCGCTGCAGGTCTTCGATCTCGAGAAGAAGAAGGTCGAGACCGCGCTGGCGGCGGTGCGGGACTACACGCTGAGCGCCGACGGCAAGAAGGTCGCGTGGCGCACCGGCAGGGAGATCCTCGTGGCGGACGCGGGCGCCTCCATCGATGCGCAGGCCGCGACGAAGGTCGACCCCTCGACTCTGCCGTTGACCGTCGACCCGCGCGCCGAGTGGCAGCAGATCTTCCACGAGGCCTGGCGGCTGCAGCGCGACTTCTACTGGGCGGAGAACCTGGCGCACGTCGACTGGGAGGAGGTCGGATCCCGCTACGGCGCGCTTCTGCCACGGATCGCCACCCGCGACGAACTGAACGACCTCCTGTCGCAGATGATCCTGGAGCTGGGCACGTCGCACACCTACACCTTCGGCGGCGACCTGGAGCGCGGCCGGCACGTCGCCACCGGTCTGCTCGGCGCCGACGTCGAGCCCGATACGGAGAGCGGACTGCTGCGTTTCACGACCGTCTTCCGGCCGGAGGCGTGGGAGACGGGCGTGGCGGCTCCGCTCACGCGCAACGACGTGGACGTGCGCGCTGGGGACTACCTGTTCGCCATCGATGGCGTCGACCTCGGCGCCTCGAACAACGTCTACCAGGCGCTCCAGAACCTGGCCGGCCGGCAGGTCCTCCTGACCGTGGGCCGCACCAGCGACCGGTCGCAGGCGCGGGACGTCCAGATCGAGACGCTCAAGAGCGACGCCGAGCTGCGCTACCGCGACTGGTGTCGCAGGAACCGCGAGTATGTCGGTCGCCAGAGCGGCGGCGAGCTGGGCTACTTCCACCTGCCGGACATGATGGGGGCCGGACTGGTCCAGTTCATCCGCGGCTACTACCCGCAGATCCACAAGAAGGGGCTGGTCATCGACGCGCGCTACAACGGCGGCGGGTTCGTCTCGCAGTTGCTGATCGAGCGGCTCATGAGAACCCCCGTGGCGTACTTTCAGCCCCGGCGCGGACCGATGTCGACCATTCCCGAGCGCACGCACATCGGCCACAAGGTCGTGCTCACCAACCAGCTCGCCGGCTCCGACGGGGACATCTTCCCGAAGCTGTTCCAGTTGCGGAGGCTCGGGCCGGTGATCGGAATGCGCACCTGGGGCGGCGTCGTCGGCCTGTCGGAGATGAGGCCCCACCAGGACGGCGGCCTCACGACCCAGCCGACGGCCGCATGGTGGGATCCGGCGTCCGGCTTCTCGCTGGAGAACCGCGGGGTCGATCCCGACATCGTGGTGGACCTCCTCCCCGGCGACTGGCAGCAGGCAAGAGATCCGCAGCTCGACCGCGGCATCGAGGAGCTGCTGCGAATGATCCGCGAGCATCCGGTGGAGCCGCCGCCGCCGCCGGCGATTCCAGACAAGTCGCGCCATTAGGACAATCAGCCGCCCGAATCCACGGGCTCTCGGAGTATCCGAGACCTTTCAGGCGCGGGACCCGGCCCGGGCCGTGCGGCGCGTCGCACCGACGAGGGAACGACAGTGAGAACCTTACTGACTCTTTTCCTGATGGCCATGTTCGCAAAACAGGCGGGCGCCGGCGTGGTCACGGCCCACGCGGATGGTCTGCACGGGTACATCAGCTTCGACGCTTCCCGGCCGCCGGCGCAATCCGCGTACAGCGCGGGCATGGGCTTCTACTCCGCGGTGTGGCCCTTGATCGACCAGCCGCTCGCCAACTTCCAGATCGGCCTCGCGAGCGCCTGGATCACGCCGGACAACTCCGACAACAGGGATACGCCGCTCGCGCCGATCGGCACCCTGGCCCGGGACCACTGGCCGGAGCGCGGCCCGACCTGGGACAGCGTCTTCCAGACGATCGAAGGGGGCCTCGGCTACTGGGCGGGCAACCGCTTCCGCTACGGGCCGCCCAAGTTCAGCATGAACGCCACGCCGCAGTGCTACGACTACGAGGTTGCCTCGCCCGGCTGGTCCTTCTTCTACGACACCGAGGCGCTGCCCGACGATCGCCTGGGCGTCGCGCAGCTCTCCAATCGCCTGCTCATCCCGCCGGACGGCCTTCCTTTGGAGGGCAATCCCGACGGCGCGTTCCTGGGCTACACGTACCTGGCCTTGCCCTTCGCCCCACCCACCTCGGGCGATCCGCCCACCGGCGACCAAGCCTGGACCTGTTTCCTGAACTCCAGGAACTTCAAGGGGCCGATCGCCTACTACATCCCGGAGACCTGGAGCAAGGTCGGCAAGCTGTTCGATTACCCGTTCATCTACGGGCGAGGCCTCGACGCCCGCCCCGGCAACATGGGCGGCGGCGCGATGGAGATCAACACCGTGCCGCGCCTCGATGGCAGGGATTCGGCCGGGAACGTCTACTCGAAGCTCCCGAAGCTGGAGTTCCCCGTCGATGACACGGGCAAGGCGATCCTGGTGCAGGACGTGACCTACTACTCGAGGGCGGCCCTCTATGACGCCTTCGCCGCCTGGCGCGATGGCGGACCGGCCTGCACCGGGGCGTTCGACGCGCGCGGCGCCTGGGCCTCGACCCTGACCACCGGCACGCCGCGCTTCGACCAGTCGGGCAGGGAGCTGACCGGCGTCGACGCCGTGTTCGATACGCGGGTCTTCGAGGGCAACGTCTGGGGACTCCAATGGTTCGACAGCGACGTGAGCCCCGCCGGGCGCTTCCCGCAGTACTTCCGGCACGACGGGGACAGGCGCGTGGCCGTGGCCGCGGCGGACGTGCCCGCGGAGACGGGCTTGCTGACCAGCGAGTTCGAGCTGGCCCAGCGGGGCGCGCCGTTCACCTCCCCCGGATCCGGCGCCTGGAGCGAGCCTGGTCCGACGCGGGGGCCCTTCACGGTCCGACTCGGCGACGGGTCGCTGGTCACCTACTCCTGGTATCGCTTCGTCGATCAGCCTTCCTTCCAGCAGTACCACTGGAGCAAGGACAAGAAGGCCGGGCTGCAGGCGTTGGTCGAGAGGATCCACGAGAGCTGGCCGATCGACCGCGACTACATGGCGCCTCCCAGCCGCGGCGAGTTGGCCGCCCTCGACCCCGCCCTGATCGTGACCCCGCCTGAGGGCCTGGAGACGGGCTACGTGCCGATCGTCATCCGGCAGGAGGACGCCGCCGGCCGGTGAGGCGGGCCCCGAGCGGCCCCGCGCATCGACGCGCCTGCCGGCGCACGGCGCCTACGCGAGAAACTCGGCGACCTCGTCCCGGGTGATGGTCCGCGCCTCGCTCTCGGGATAGGCCTCCCTCCAGGCCTTCGGTATCCGCGCCTTGCCGCCGTCCCCTGAGCGACGTGATCAGCGCACGGCCCAACCGCGGTCCCGGGCCAGGCGGACAGCCATTCCGGCGACCTCACGGTCGCAGTCCTCCGTACGTTCGAGGACGGCCCGCCGGACTTCCGGGCAGTCGACGCCGTGCTCCTCGACCATCCGCACGGCCAACCGCCGCTCCGAGCACGTTCCCCAGCGCATCGCCGCGACCAGGAGCGCCTCGTCGTTCGCAGACGGGCAAGTGATGGCCAGCACGTGCTCGAGCGCAGAGGCGCTCCAACGCTCGACATTCCCTGGCAACCAGGCCTTCCGTCGCATCCCTCCCGCCACCTCGACGGACGCTTCGCCCTGTGCGGCGAGCAGCTGGTCCAGCTCCCTCGTCGGCATGATGCTCTCCAGGTGGCAGATCATCGCCTGCTCCCGGCGAGTGAGGATTCGGCGCGCCAGGATGCGCGCCGCGGTCGCCTGTTGCTCGGAGAAGCTCTCGCGGTTGATCAGGACCTCGATGAGGATTCGACGGATCTCGGGAGAGTCGAGGTCCAGCGTCTCGAGATTCCAGAGAACGCGGAGCCAGTAGTCGCCCCAGCCGCCGCCTCCGGCCGACAGGTAGCCGCGCCGCAGGATGTCGAGGAGCATCTCCAGTTCGGAGAAGAAGTCCTGGCCGCGCTCTCGCAGAGTGAGGATCGTCAGGCCGAGCAGATACGCCTTCGTCGAATCGTCGTCGTCGGGTCTGGGCAGCCACACGGCGCGAACCGGACAGGCCTCCAGCCACAACCAGGCCCACGCAACGTCCGTGCAGTGCCGGTTCACGATGTCGCGCGCAATCCAGGACGTTCGCGTGTCCAACAGTGCCGCCGCTCCGAGCTGGAACGTGATCTCGCGGGTCGGCACGTTGCGGTACAACTCCTCCAGGAGGGCGAGGGTCTCATCGTCGTGGCGTTGCAGGCAGGGCACCTCCACCACGGAATCGGTCGAGTACCGGAAGGACCGCGCGAAATCGACGTAGCGGCGCCGGATCTCGGCGTCCGATTCGCCGAGGTGGCAGAGCAGGCAGAGAGCGTGGTGGCTCAGCGGACCGTCCGCTTCCATGAGCAGGCGCAGCACCGGAACTACCGCGACCCGGACCCGCTCGTCGTGCAGGGCCATCCGGCCCACTGTCCGCAACTGCTCGTCGGTCAGCCGATCCGAACGTAGGAGAGCTTCCACCAGCGGTGGAAGATAGATCGCCAGCAGCCTGCCAAGCCCGTCCGACTCCAGTGGCGTCCGGCTGTACCTCGCGTGGAATCCGTAATGGTCGCTGTTGTACGGGCTTCCCCCAGCCAGTTGGCACACAATGTCCAGCACCCGCGGCAGGAGCGACGGTCGTTCGAATCCCAGCGCGGCAATGAGCTGCGCCGCCGTCTCGCGCGACTCCACGGTCCACAGTTCAGCCATCGAGACAGCGAACAACCTGAGTTCGACCGGCGCCTCCGGGTCCACAACCACCTCGAGCACCGCGTCGTCCCAGGCCGTGCCGGCTAGTCCGCTCACCCGAGTCTTGGACGCCCAGTCGCTGTCGTCCGATTCGTGACAGGCCTCGATGAACGCCCGTGCGGCGCGCCGGACCTGTCTCTGGCGACTGGCGAGCGTGACGGCCGCGCTCTTCCGGCGTTGCGGGTCCTTCGACTCGAGCTCGCCAAGAAGGGTCTCGTCATCCAGCCAGAGCCACCCCGGCGGCCGTGACGGCTCGAAGGCGAGCGGCACGCAGGGATCAGGCACGCCCCAGTGACACAGTAGCGTCTGGATGTCGACGCGGGCGGCGTCGTCCGTCGTGGTCCTGCACACGCAAACCAGACGGTCGACGACGGCATGCGACCGATCATCATGGTAGAAGACCGACCAGAGGGCATCGTGGTCGCGGCCTTGGCTCTCCTCTACCTGCCTCAGCCAGGTGTCGACGTCCCGTTGAGCGAAGTCGAAGGCGGGAAGAAAGAGGTCCGTGGTCCGCTTCCAGTCCGGTCCGCTGGGGTCCGGATACTGGGCGCGCGCCGTCGTATGCAGCGCGAGAACGAGGACGGCAACTACGGTCGCTGCGCGCATGGTGTCCTCCGACGTCTGTGGACCAGTGTCCCTTCTTCCTCGCGCAGCACAGGTAAACAAGATGTAACCTCTCCCCGCGGCCGCCCTTCGCTCTCGGCCAGGGGCGGCCCGAATCCCCGCGACTAGGAATCACAAGTCCGGGAGTGAAACGGAACGCCGTCGCGCGGCGGCAGAGTAGTGGCGGAGGACGGGGGGATTCGAACCCCCGAGGGCTTGCGGCCCAACGGTTCTCAAGACCGGGAACGGGTCGCGCCAAGTCCTTCCAGGTGTGCCGGTTGCGGACAGTGCATTTCCACCGATAGCAGAATCGATGGCGGTCGGTGCGGACCCCACGCTGAACGTTGCCGAGATCCCCTCCATCCCGCCGACACCTGATCGCACCGGCTCGCAACCCGGCGCAGATCGCCGCACCCGTCCACACGCCCTCCTAAGAGGCGCCTCCTCGCCTCGGCGTCCCGAACACCACACCAGGTCGCGCGCGGCCACTCCCTGCATCGCCACCGTCATCTTCACCGCGTCCCCGCCGACCAGCTCGATGCGGCACTCATGCCCGCCGCGCACGCCCGCCAGGTCCACCTCGACGAACGTGCGCGCGCCGTCAGCAGCGCCGGGCGATCCGGTCTCAGGACCGGCGGCCGGCCGCTTCACGGAGTAGTAGTCCAGCCGCGAGCCCCGCGCGATCGGGCCGACACCGTATCTGCACATCAACGCCACCGTCCCCTCCCACAGTAGCTCCGGCATGGGCCAGCGCCTCTGCCGCGTCGAACGCCAGCGGTCGATGTGCTCCCCGGGCCGGCCACCTCGGCCCTGCGATCCGATCCTCGCTCCTCCATCACTCCTCCTCTGCGCAGGGGGCTCGCCCAGGCGGGAGGGCAGATCGGCGAGAGAATCGGCTCACGCAGGCTTGCGCAAGGACACGACAACTCGGTGCGCAGCAGCCGCCGCTGGGACGGCGAGGCGAGGCTCAGCCCGGTCTCAGCCTGCTCGCGCGCCGTGACCTGGCACTCAATACGCGGCTCTTCCCGGGGCTAGTCCCGGAACAAGCGTGTGCCCCCCCGAAATCCGCATGGGCGGAGCCCTCCGGGGCA